>NZ_JXLC01000016.1:0-83720 GCF_001886225.1 Enterococcus silesiacus
AGGGCGATAGCCCTCATGGGTGTTTGTCCCAGGCTCTTTTTTAATAATGTTTACAGATAGTCAATTCAGGATCATCAATAATTTTTGCTGTAAACAGTGCTTGTCGCTTAAGTGAGGCTATAAATGCTGTTTTATTTTTCTTCGTCATAATAAACATTTGTGTGTTTTCTTTAAACCCTGTTGATGTCATTTCAATACATTTAGGTCCGACTCGAATCATTTCGATTGTTGATAATGTTATTTTTTTACGTCGTATCGGCAGTAACGCGTGTACGATCAAATGCTCGTCATCAATAATAAAATAACGATTATGTCCCAGTAATACAAAGAAAAAGAAAATGCCTAATACGATATTACTAATCAAATAAGGACGAGTATGTTCCAATGTCAATATCAAACTTAAAAATAAAATGCCAAATGTACAGGACCAATAAATTATCGCTGTTGATAATTCTGGTTGCCAATGATAGACTCTTTTCTTCATGTAGCGACCCCTTAATAAAAATTCAATATGTTATAATAGTACCACACTTCAACTTTTAACGAAAAGAAAATAAGGAGATTTTTATGTTACGAATATATGTCGATGCTGCAACAAAAGGAAATCCTGGGCCAAGTGCTGGCGGTATCGTTCTTGTAGGTGATAGACTTCACGAACAAATCCACGTACAACTTGGGGAGTGTTCCAATCATGAAGCTGAGTTTAAAGTGTTTATTAAAGCTCTACAATTGGTTATTGAAAAAGACTTAAATGAGCAAACTGTCTTAATCCATTCTGATAGTAAAATCGTTGTTCAAACAATTGAAAAAAGGCATGCCAAAAACCCTATATTCCAACCTTACCTCTATACCTTTCAGCAATTAGAAAGTAGTTTTCAACTATTATTGGTAAAATGGGTTCCTGAAAGTCAGAATAAAGGTGCAGATACTTTGGCTAGACAGGCATTACATAAATATCAGTAGCGATTGAGACCAGAACGATAATTTCTGCTTTACATTGTTAAGTCTACTATGCTCCCATTCGTTACTTGAAGAATCGACAAGGGGGATAACTCAATCTGCATCCCTCTTTTACCTGCGGAAATAATGATTGTATCAAAGATATTCGCTTCTTCTCCAATATATGTTGGAAACAGTTTTTTCATTCCGATTGGGGAACAGCCGCCTCTAATATAGCCAGTCGTTTCTTCTAAATCTTTCAAATGAAGCATATCAACTTTTTTATTACCACTTGCAATTGCTAATTTCTTTAGGTCTAATTCTTTATTACCTGGAATAACTGCAACAACGGGACCAGTCTTATTTCCAACAGTCACCAAAGTCTTAAAGGTTTTCCCATCTTCGATCCCTAATTTTTCAGCAACACTACCTGCACTTAAGTGGTCTTCACTCCATTCAAATTCATATTCTTTATATATGATTTTATGTTGTTCAACAATTCGCATTGCGTTTGTTTTTTGTATTTTCTTTTTTTTCGCCATTTTTATTCACCTCATGATTAAGTTTATCAAAGAAATCAACGGATGCAAGAAAAATAGACTAGTTCGAAATGAGTTGTCTCGTTTCAAACTAGTCTATTGATTACAATGCTAAAGTGTTAAGAACTTCGCGTAGCTCGCCTACTGGAACTTGGCCTGGAGCTGATGCCTTTTTAGCGGCACCAAAAGTCATGGCTGAACCAAACACTTCTCCGCACATCCGGCTAACCATTCCTAGTTGTCCCATTGACATTGTAACGATTGGTCGATCCGCATGTACCGTCTTCATTTCATTCGTAGCTTCCAAAAGTGTTAACACATCATCTGAATTTTGCGGCATTACAGCAATTTTACAGATATCAGCATTTTTTTCCTGCATACGGCATAATCTTGAAACAATTTCTTCTTTGTTGGGTGTTTTATCAAAATCATGGTTACACATCACAATTTTGATTTCATTTTCATGTGCTGCTTGAATGGTTTGTTGAACAAGAGCATCATCCATAAACAATTCAACATCCAATAAATCGATTGTACCATTTTCGATGACTGCTTTGTACAAACCAAAGTATTGTTCATCTGAAAACGCAATTTCGCCGCCTTCTTGTTTCGTACGAAACGTGAACAGAACTGGTTTATCGTTTAAGATTTCTGCAATCTTTTTTGACATTTCAGCAGCTGCGTGAAAATCAGCTACTTGATCAAAAAAATCAACACGCCATTCCACTAGATCACAATCGATCGTTAATAAATGTTTAGCTTCTGCTATTAATTCTGCTTCATCTTTACCTACTAGAGGAACAATAATTTTAGGACTCCCACTGCCGAGAGTCACGTTTTTAACTGTGACTGTATTCATTTTTTTCTCCTTTTTATTTAGATGTATCGATCGTTTGGCGATAGCGAATAAAAATGATGACCGCTAAAACAAAACCGATTCCTGCAATGATCGTATCAAATAACATGATACCTCGTACATTGGTTTTGGCGATTTGAGCCGCTGCCACTGGAATCACAAATGAAGCGATACTCCCAAATGTATAATAAATCCCTGTAATTGTCCCTTTACCTGCTGGGAACATTTCGCCCATAACTGTTAATCCCAATTGTAACACGCCACCCGCTGCAAAGAAACCAACTAAGGCCGCTCCAATCATACAAACAAGCGGTGTTGGGAATAACCACATAATAGCGATCGTCAAAAATGAAACGAATGTATAAATAACAACTAGATACACTGAACGAACTTTAGAAGCCATAATTGCTGTGAATGCTACACATAATAATGAACCAATAGAATAATAAGAAACTAAGACACCTGCATCTGTTTGAGCCATACCAGCAACTTGTTCACCGTATGTTCCAATAAATTGACTGATCAAATAAAAAGTCGCTTGTGCGATAAAACCATAGATAACAAAAGCAACACCTTCGATCGCCATCTTAGGTTTTGATTTAAATTTAACAGTTGGTGCTTGCTCAACTGCTTCTTCCGTTTCTTCAGCTAGTTTTGCATCTGCATCTGGAAATGGTTGTTTCCATAAGTAAATCGCATTGACACCAAGTAAAATTGCAGCGATCATAAATGACCAACCAAACCATAAGTGATTAGAAGCTAGGAATTTAATCAGCAATGGCAAAGCGAATTGACCACCTTGAATAAAAGCTTTTAATAAAACCGTTGCAGTTCCTGCTGTTTTTGGAAATGATTCCATCAAGGCAGGATACGTTCCAGAATCTAGGAATGAATTAGAAATTCCGGCAATTACTGCAAAAAACATCGCTAACTCAACACTTGGACTATACAGTATGCCAAAGAAATAAGCTGCATATGTCACCATTCCTAAATAAATAAATGGCTTCCGTCCAAACTTATCAGATAAACGCCCTGAAATCATGATTGCGATCAAACGTCCGATCCCTAACATCGAAATAACTTTGGCGATCCCCATCAAATCTGTATCCCATTGTGTCATCAAAGAGTTTTGATTTTGTGAAATAATAATAACGCCCATCCCATGGACAATGTAGTTAATATATAGACCTATGGCGGTCGGTGTGTATTTATTTTTCATCATTTTCTCCTAACTGTTAGTCCTTAAATAGTAGTTCTTTAATATAGTCAACCGGCATATCTTCCCCAGTAAATTGTTTGAATGCTTCTGCTCCTTGATAAAGCATCATACCAAGTCCGTTGATTGTTTTCTTCGCCCCATGTTCACGAGCAAATTTTAATAATTTTGTTTCTTTTGGAATGTAGACAACATCAAAGACAACTAAATCTGGACGGATCACTTCTGGATCATTGATTAGACTTTCTTCTTGTAGAGGTTTCATTCCTACGCCCGTTGCGTCAATATAGATACTACTTTCACTAATTGACTGTTTAAATGCTACTTGATTAGATAAATCAGTTAGTGTTGCTGTACATTCAGTATTATCGTTGATTTTTTTTACTGTTGCTTCAGCATTTTTATAATGTTGATCGTTGATATTAAAAATCCGTAATTCCTTAGCACCATCCAATGCTGCTTGGATGGCAATTGCAGTTCCTGCACCACCGGCACCAGTCATTGTAACGATTTGATCTTTGACCTCTACGCCTTCTTCTTTTAGCGCACGCATTGCCCCAGTTCCATCTGTTACATGCCCTACTAAGTGTCCTTTTCCATCTTTATTTGTCACAGTATTAACCGCACCAACTAATTTTGCAGCTGGTGAAAGCTCGTCTAAATAAGGAATAATTGCTTGTTTATTTGGCATAGAAACATTAGAACCGCGAATCCCTAAGGCACGAATCCCTTGAACTGCATCGCTCAATTCATCGTTTCCCACTTCAAAGGCCATATATGCATAATCTAAACCTAATTTAGCAAAAGCCTCATTATGCATGGTTGGAGATAAACTATGGCGAATCGGTGTTGCAATCAAACTAATTAATAATGTGTGTCCGTCAATTCTTTCTGTCATTTTAAATTCCCTCGCTTTATATAGTTTGTGTTGCTTTTTGTAGATTTTTTGCTTGTTCAAATAACATTTTTTGCGTTCGAGTATTTTCTAACACTTCAATTGTTTTTAAAATGTCCCGAGCTTCTCTGGTACCTTCCATGATTCGTCTAGCAACTTTGCTGTCTCCCATATTTAAAAGTACAGCACCGTTATTTCTAGCATACTGATCCAATTCACGAATCATCGGTGCCTCAGCACGCATGCCCAAACAGACAAAACCTAAGTCAAATGGCAATTCGATCATTTCGCCATCTTTTTCAACTAAGAAGCTGCTTGCTCTAACTTCTGCTAATTTTGTTTCAACATGAACTTCTACGCCAAATTTTTCTACGATCTCCATCATGGCAAGTTTAGTGATCAAATCTAAATCTTTCCCAATTTCACCTTGCATTTCTACGATGCTAACTTTTTTAGCACCACGTTCAGCGTAATATTCTACAACGTCCAAACCTACAGCACCGCCACCGATCACAATGATTTCTTTGCCTTCAAATTCTTGGAATTTTGACATATCATCCAAAATATCAAAAATAGAAAAGATTTTTCTGTTTGGATTGTCTAATTGTTCTTTTAGACCATTGATTGGTGGTAATAAAGGTTTAGCCCCAGTAGCGTTCACAATAATGTCTGGACCGATTGCTTCAATATCCGACAATGTTGCTGCTTGATTTAGATGGATTGCTAAGTTATCTAATTCTTTACAACGGTTGATTTCATAAGTAATAAAATCATCGATTCTTTTCTTATCTGGGAAGCGAGCAATTTCATGCCCTAAGCCGCCTAGATAATCTTTTTGTTCAAATAGCTCAACATTCACACCCACTTCAGCTGCTGTTGCAGCGGCTTCAAGTCCTGTAGTACCGCCACCAATTACAACCATCTTAGTTGGATGTAAAACGGGTTTCATTTTGTAGTCATCTTCATAATGTAGATCTGGATTAACCGTACAACGCATTGGACGAGCTTTAGCAATTCGATGATCAGCGCAGCCAATGTTGCAGGAAATACATTTTCTTAGTAAATCTTCTTGTCCGTTAGCCACTTTGTTGACCCAATTAGGTTCGGCAATCAAGCCTCGGCCCATTGCTAGTAGATCTGCATCCCCAGATTCTAGTATTTCAGTTGCACGTTTGGGACTACGAATATTACCAGAAGTTACTGTCACTTTATCAGGGAAACGCTCTTTGACAGCTTTTGACATATACGCACGCCAGCCATCCGCTAAATTCATTTTGTCGATTTGATACTGTAAACTATCATTCAATGCAGCAGAAACATTTAGAATATCTACTTCATCTGCAAAATACTGTAAAATCTCAATTGTATCTTCTAAAGTATTACCGCCTTCTAACAATTCGTCAGCACTGAAGCGCAGCGAGATCGGGAAAAATGGACCAACAGCTTTCCTAACAGCTTCAACCACTAGTTTAGTCAAACGAGCACGATTTTCTGGACTTCCGCCAAATTTATCTGTACGCTTATTGTATAAAGGAGATAAAAATTGACTTAAAAGATAAGAATGTCCTGCGTGAATTTCTACACAATCAAAGCCAGCACGTTGCGCTCTTAAAGCACCATCTGCATAGCGATCAACAATTCCATAAATTTCTTCTTCAGTCAATGGACGGGGAATCGGATTGCCCTTCTTAGAAGGAATATTCGATGCTGAAACAGGTTGCTCTCCTTCTAAACGTAGTCCATAAGCTGAAGCTCCCGCATGGTTGATTTGAACCGAAGTACAGGCACCGTAGGCATGCATTTTTTCATTAAAATGCCATAGCCCTGAGATATATTGATCATTATCCATTCTTAATTGGCGGGCACCATTTGTCCCCATCGGATAATCAATACAGACATTTTCTAATGTAATTAAACCTGTTCCACCTTTAGCACGTTGTTCATAATACGACACATGTTGCATACTGAACGTGCCATCCATATTGGCGAAATTCGTTCCCATTGGTGGCATAACAACACGATTTTTTAAGGTCATACGTTTTACAGTTAAAGGTTCAAAGATTGCTTGATAATTATTCATGATAACCTCCTATTTTTAAAAGCGGAACACATCGGTTAATCCCTAGGAAAATAGAAACTTATGACTGAGGTGCTTTTTGTCACATGCCATTTTTCTAGCAGATTCGCTCACCAAAATGTTACTTCATCTTGTTACTTTTTTCACAATTGCTATGAATTTATTCTAATTCATCAAACCAATAAATTCCAATGAATGTTTTTTATATTTTTCATAAATAATATTCATATATATATAACTTAGCTCATTTTCTCTTTATTTAATGCATAATTCTACATTTATTGATAAACTGTACTTATAGATGAACGACTGATAAGGAGTATTACTTATGAATTTGCGACAACTAGAATTTTTTAGAATGCTGGCGGATACTCAACACATGACACATGCAGCCAAATTATTAAATACCACACAGCCCAATTTAAGCCACTCTATGTCAGAATTAGAAAAGGAATTGGATGCAAAGCTATTTGAAAAAAAAGGAAGAAATATTCAATTAACAAAATACGGAAAATTTTTCTATACATATGTTTCAACGGCTTTAGAAGAATTAGCCAAAGGTGAACGTGCCTTGAAAGAATTAGTTAGTCCAGAAAAAGGGTTGATTGATTTTGGTTTTATTTATACTGCAGGTTCTTTTTTAGCTCCAATGCTAATGAAAGAATTTTCAACCTATCCTGGTAATGAACAAATCCGCTTTAATTTATTTCAAGGCAATTCATCAGATATGACGGACTTACTCATAAAAGAAGATGTAGATATTGCGATTACGTCCAAGCTAAAAGAAGATGAACAACTTAATTACGAGATCTTAACGGAACAAGAAATTGTTTTGGTTGTACCGTTAAACCATCCTTTAGCTGCATATGACAGTATTTCGTTGAAACAAATAAGTGAGTACCCTTTTGTTTATTTTAATGAACGAAGTGGCTTGCGGCCTTATCTTGATAAAATGTTGACTGCCGCTTCCATCACACCAGCTATCGTTTGTGAAGTAGAAGAAGATCACACTATGCTTGGATTTGTAGCCTATGGTTATGGAATTGCACTGATGCCTAAAATCCCATCAATTTCCGCCTATGCTGTTAAAACTTTGACTCTTGAGGACAATTTTTATCCGCGCTATATTTATCTAGCTACCAAAAAAGATCATTTTCTTTCACCGGCTGCTTTACGCTTTAAAGAATTTATTGTTCCATTTGCACAAAGCTTGTTTTATCAATAGAAAAAAGTGATTGGGAGATAACTCTTCGAGTCATATCTCAATCACATGGATTCCGGATGAACGGTGGAAGCAGAAGCAACCCCTTCGGAAATAAGGTTAAACACTTCTGCCCCATCTTCTTTCTATTTCTTTATTTCTATGAAAAAGACTTTCAAATAATTGCCTTCTTCGAAATGTTTATTCGTTTTAAAGTCACTTGGTAATTGATATGTTTCCTTGAATTGATAACGAACTTGTTTTTCTTCCAATGCGTCGACAATCATTTTTTTGTATTTTTCCAAAGAAATATTTGCAGCATTTGTCGAAGCAATCAGCAACCCTCGATCTTTTAAAATAGTCACAGAGTCCTTGACTAAGTCCCCATAATTTTTAGCCACTGAAAATACTTTTTTCTTATTTCGAGCAAAACTTGGCGGATCTAAAATGATCACATCATAGCTTAACTGCTTACGAACAGCATATTTAAAATACTCAAAAACATCCATGACAATAATTTTCTGATCCTCTACTGCTAAGTGATTCATGTCAAACTGCTCTTTCGTCTTTGGTAAACTACGCTTAGCTAAATCCACACTTGTTGTTGTACTCGAACCACCCATTGCACTAGCAACCGAAAAAGCGCCTGTATAACTAAACATGTTTAACACAGTTTTACCTGCCGCAACACCTTCTACTAAGCGCCCTCGCACTTCTTTTTGATCTAGAAAAATACCTGTCATTAAACCATCATTTAAATATGTTGCGTAGGCAACACCATTTTCATAAACCAACAACGGAACAGGTGCATCTAAGCCAAATAATTTTTGAGACTCTGGCAATGACTTAGTAGCAAAACGGATTTTTTCATAAGCTCCTTTAATTTCTGGAAAACTTACTCTAAAGGCCTGGATGATTTCTTCTTTCATGCAATATAGCGTTTCGTTATACCAAGAAAACACTGCAAAATCATCATAACGGTCAATGATTAAACCACCGAGTCCATCTCCTTCTCCGTTAAACAAGCGATAAGCGGATGTCGAGTCATCTTGCTCAAATACCATTCGATGACCTTTAGCGTTTATAAATAATCCTTCTAAAAAAAGTGAATCCACACTTCCTTGCCAATTAACTAGCCACCCAATCCCCTTGTTCTGCTCACCAAGATAGCCAGTTGCGATAAATTGACCTTTACTGTCGACAAATTTGACCCATTCCTGTGAAAATGACTGTGGCACATCGAATAAATCTTCCTTTTGAATAAGAGGATATCCGCCTTTAAATTTTTTTTCAGATTTTTTTGTTACTATTATATTCATTTTTCATTACATCCTTTAGACAAATTTGAATTTTTTAATAGACAAGCTGGGTTTGCTCGTGTCCTTATCATCCGCTAGTATATCAAATAATAACGTTTCTGTCGTTAACTATATCGACTTTACTTTCGTTCAACATATTAAGAAAAGTAAAATTTTATTAACTTTTCCACCTCAAAAACCTGATTTAAATTGACATAAAATTAGAGAGAGAGTAGAATTAGAACAGTATATTGAAAGCCTTTGAAATTTTTCACGGCTTTCTTTTAGATTTGACTTTGGAAAGGATACGTTTACTTTGAATATTATCAAAAAAATGCATATGCCTAAATTTTTAAATACCCGGTTGGGACTGTTTGGGTTTGTTGCTTTGTTAATCTGGCTGAAAAACATTTTTGCTTATACAGTTGATTTTCACTTAAGAATCGAGAATGCCTTTGAGTACTTCATTCTTTTCATTAATCCAATAGCTTCTACCTTTTTCTTATTAGCTATTGCATTATATGTGAGAAGAAAAAAAGCTTCATATATTACTATGATGATCATTTATTTCTTGATGTCTTTATTGTTATTCTCAAACGTGGTGTATTATAGAGAATTTACTGACTTCATTACAGTTAATACCATGCTTGGTGCTGGTAAGGTTGCCAGCGGTCTTGGCGAAAGTGCTCTCCGTTTATTCAGACCTTACGATGTGCTTTATTGGCTTGATTTTATTATTGTTGGCATTTTGTTGCTTACTAAAAAAATCAAGACAGATGAACGTCCAGTTAGAGCTCGGGTAGCTGTTTCGATCAGTATGTTGTCGGCTTTATTCTTTGTAGCAAATTTAACGTTAGCTGAAACTGCACGCCCACAATTATTAGGACGTCAATTTTCTCGTGACTACATTGTTAAATTTTTAGGATTGAATGCCTTCACGGTTTATGATGGCGTAACAACTTATCAAACAAACCAAGTGCGAGCAGAAGCTAGCGAGAACGACATGGATGCTGTTTCTGATTATGTCAAAGGTCATTATGCTGCACCAAATTCTGATACATTTGGTATGGCTAAAGGCAAAAATGTTATTTATATCCACTTAGAAAGTTTCCAACAATTTTTGATTGATTATAAATTAAAAGACGAAAAGGGTGCTGAACATGTTGTTACACCTTTTATCAACAGTCTCTATCACAGTAACAGTACCTATAGTTTTGATAACTTCTTCCATCAAGTGGGACAAGGCAAAACAAGTGACGCTGAAACTATGTTTGAAAATTCATTATTTGGTTTAGATCAAGGTTCTCTATTTACTCAAGTAGGTGGAAAAAATACCTTTGAAGCGGCCCCTGCTATTCTAGGTCAAGAAGCGGGCTATACAAGTGCTGTCTTCCATGGTAATGCTGGAAACTTCTGGAATCGTAATGAAACATACAAACATTTAGGCTATAATTACTTCTTTGATGCAAATTACTATGATGTCAATGAAGATAACTCATTCCAATATGGCTTGCATGACAAACCATTTTTCC
Organism: Enterococcus silesiacus; assembly: GCF_001886225.1. NCBI lineage: Bacteria > Bacillati > Bacillota > Bacilli > Lactobacillales > Enterococcaceae > Enterococcus > Enterococcus silesiacus. The sequence continues at coordinate 10,554 of NZ_JXLC01000016.1, forward strand.
AACAGTCTGCACAATACTTGGAACATTTACAACAACCGTTTTACTCTAAGTTCATTGCTGTTTCTAATCACTATCCATATTCTCAATTTACAAATGATGAAGCTGGATTTCCGATTGCTCAAACATCTGATGAAACCATCAATGGATATTTTGCTACAGCCAACTATCTTGATAAATCAGTTGAAGAATTCTTTAATTATTTAAAAGCTTCTGGATTGTATGATAACTCTGTCATAGTCCTTTACGGGGATCATTACGGTATTTCAACTTCTAGAAATGATAACTTGGCTGAATTAGTTGGAAAAACCAAATCGACTTGGAATGACTTTGATAATTCAACAATGCAACGTGTTCCTTATATGATTCATGTTCCAGGTCAAACAAACGGCGGTATCAACCACACTTACGGTGGTCAAATTGATGCTTTACCTACCCTATTACATTTAATGGGTATTGATACTAAGAACTATATTCAAATGGGACAAGACTTGTTCTCTAAAGAAAATGCTCAACTGGTTGCCTTTAGAAATGGTAACTACGTTTCACCTAAATATACGATGTTAGGTTCTAGTATTTATGAAACTGCAACTGGCCGTTTGTTAGAAGAGCCAACTGAACAAGAGAAACAAGAAGCGAAAGAATTGAAAGACAAAGCCAACTTACAGCTTCAAATGTCCGACCAAACAACCAATGGTGACCTATTACGTTTTTACACAAATAGTGGATTAACTCCAGTAAATCCGGATGATTATAATTACAAAGATCAATTGAAACAATTAGAAAAAATCGAAGAGGACAAAGGGACAAAATCAACTAGTGTTTACAGTAAAAATAATAGTACCTCAACAGTTGATAAATACCATACTGAATCTTTCCAAGATTATCTGAAATCTGGAAAATAACACAAAACAATCATAAAAGCTTGAGTAAATTACTCAAGCTTTTTTATATCTTATTCATAATTAATTCATATTCTTCTTTTATACTTAGTTTAGTGAGGTGAACAGATTTGAAAAGCATACGTTACGCTTTCGCTAGCGTTTCTTACCATAAAAAAATTTCCTTTGGCATTGGTGTCTGCTCTGCTTTTTTTCTTTTTATATTAACCAGTATTTTAAATCTTATCGATATTGAAAAATCTTTTTATAATCAGATAAGCAATCTGCTTAACGTTACTGACTATCACACCAATTATCAAAAAACCATTCAGTTTTATTCTTCATTGTATCTAATTACTTTGTTTGTGTGGGGACTATTGTTCACTATGTTACTTTTCATCTCGTTAAAAATAAAAAAGCAAGATATGATGAAATGGCGCATTATGGGATTTTCCAATCGATTTGTCATTAAACAATCTATATTAGAAAGTATTATTCCCATATTAGCCGGAATAATCACAATGGCACTGTTTCTTATTGTCTGTCAGCATACATATGAATATATTTTAATACAAGTCAGACCATTGCTTGCAAAAAGCCTAGGCGTCAAGCCCGTTGCTTTTTTCTCATCAAAAGTATTAATAGAAAGCACACCCAATCATTTAGCAAATACAGCAAGCGATACACATTTTTTATCTATGAGCATTAGCAATTTACCGATTCTCACAATTTTTAAAGCTTTTTCAAGAAACTGTCTACTATTATTATCTGTGGGATCTAGCATCACCCTGTTTTTAACCTATTTTCTTTCATTCAATTCAAAAAAAGTATTTAGGACGTGAGTAAATGAATTTTCCTTTAGCAAAAAATTGGACCGAAGATAGTTTTAATGAGCTATTTCAACAGCAACATATGACTGTACTTTTAGAGGATCAAAGCAGCATTCAAGCAGATTTTTACTTTCTTATCGATAAAACATTCGATATGAAGCAGTCAATGGCGATCGGTTTTATTTTATCTGAAAATACCTTTTTACCTTACCTTTCCATTAGAGATAACCTCTTTGTCGGATCCAACATCAAAGAAAAAGATAAAAAGAAGTTGCTCAATGAATTATTCGATTATGTCGCTCTTAATCCAAGCGTATTGGTCAAATCAGAAGATACTCTGACCTCTTTTGAACAAATCAAACTGCAGTTAGTTCAATTACTTCTTATTGATAAAGATATCATCATTATCGATGATATCTTTCAAAAACTCTCTGTTGCCCAACGCCAAGAACTATTACCATTGCTTCAAAAAATAGCCAAAGAAAAAAAGAAAGCTATTTTAGTTCTAACCAATGATATTCAAATTGCTGAAAGTCCGTATATGGATAAAATTATCAAAACAGCTTAAAAAAGATCTAGTTAAACGTTTTTGTTTAACTAGATCTTTTTTATTTAGTCTTCATCTTCTATTTCTACATCAGGAAATGAAATAGTAAAGCTTGTCCCCTTACCTGCTTCACTTTCTACACTGATCTTTCCTTTGTGTAAACGAACCAGCTGTTGAACAATTGATAGACCTAAGCCAGATTCACCATATTTAGTGTTTTTTCTAGATGGATCTACTTTGTAGTAACGATCCCAAATATTATGAACCTGTTCTTCTGTCATTCCAATACCAGTATCAGAAATTGTGATAATCGTTTCTAAGTAGCCTTTTTGCAAATGAACACGAATCTCGCCATCTTGGGTAAACTGTATCGCATTTTGAATAATGTTAACCATGATCTGAACAAAGCGATCATAATCTGCATAAACATCAATTGCTTCATCAGCTTCTAAAATAAGCTTGTCATTCGCCGTAGCAGCTTTTCCTTCTAATTGCGTTAAGATATTCTTTAATGTTTCAGTTGCATCAAATTTTTTCACTACAATACTAATTTGATTCGTTCTGATCTTTTCATAATCTAAGTTTTCATTCACTAATCGAATTAAGCGCGACGTTTCATTTTGCATAAGCTTGATGGCATTTTCTCTTTGCGTCTCTGGTATTGCATTATACTGCAGGCCTTCCAACAATCCATTGATGGTCGTCAAAGGTGTTCTCATCTCATGAGAGGCATCTGCCATAAATTGGCGCCGTCGATCTTCCTGACGATCAATTTCTTCTCTAGATTCTTTTAGCGATCTTGCCATTTTATTAAAATCTTCTGCTAAATCATCAAACTCATCCTTGTCATGAGTTACAAGTTTGATATCAAAATTACCGCTAGTTATCTCTTTGGTAGCTTTTCTCATACGATTGATCCGCTTCACTTGGAAACTAGCGAAGAAATAACTCAAGATCAAGCTGACAATACTTGATATGATAAAACCTTTGAATAAATTGGCTGTGATTGCATCAACACTGTCTGACACATTCTTAGCAGGTTGAGTAATCACTAATGCACCAATGATCGTATTTTCCTTTGACTGAATATTGGTTTGAGTCACTGGTAACATCACATAAGATGACATTTGCTTATTTCCATAAATATCTTTATCGATAGTCGTATACTCTTGTTGACCTGCCATCAAATTATCCCACTTACTTTCGATCAACGAGTAATCTAATTTTTTTTCTGTATTGACTGGGTATTGAATCGCCATTTCTCGATCAATAAAAACAAACTGCACATCTTGCTTACTTAACACGCTCTCAGACAACGTAAACGACATATTTAGTAACTCTTGATCAGACATTCCAGGATAGCGATTGATTGAGTCTTTTGTCTTCCAAGCTGACTGCGCATAGCCACGCAGCTGCTCATAATTTGTATCCTGCATTGTTTTTTTGGTCAGTTGCGTAAACGAGGTGCCAACAATCAAAATAATCAGAATGATCACACCCCAAAAGGCTAGCAATTGTTGATATAAATATTTCATCTAAGCGACTCCAGAATCATCAAATTTATACCCAACGCCCCAAACCGTTTGAATGACTTGCGGTCCTACTTTTTCAATTTTTTGACGTAATTTTTTAATATGCGCATCTACCGTACGCTCATCTCCAAAATATTGATAATCCCAAACCATTTCAAGTAATTGTTCTCGTGAAAATACTTGCCTTGGTTTTTTCGCTAATGTATACAACAAATCAAATTCTTTTGGCGTTAACCCATCAATCTGTTTATTATCAAGATACGCTTCTCTTGTCTTAGTGTTCATTTTAAAATGGTCCGTCTCTACATCAAATTGATCATCAGAACGGTTTGTACCATCCGGTGCATGTTCACCGATCTCCGAACGACGATGCAAGGCTTTTATCCGTGCAATTAGCGTTAGCGGACTAAACGGTTTTGTAACGTAGTCATCCGCTCCCATCTCCAATCCTATTACTTGATCGCTTTCAGAATCTCTAGCTGTCAACATAATGATCGGAACAGTGTTGGAAACTTTGCGAACCTCACGACACACCGCCATACCATCCATCGTTGGTAAGTTCAAATCTAGTGTGATCATATCCCATTTTTCCGGATTTTCTAAAAAAGCATCCAATCCTTCTTTTCCATCATATTTAAATGTAGCTTCCCAGCCCTCATTTAAGAAAAACATTTGCATCATTTCTGAAACTGATTCGTTATCTTCTATCATTAATACGTTCATTAGTTACTCGCCTCTTCCCTTCAAGTTTAACGTCATTTATATTATACTCTAAAAACAAGCCAGCTCCAATAACTTCTACCTTTCTTCAAAAAAGCTTTGTCTTTTATTCAATCTTTGATACTATTAAAGATGAAAGGACGTTGAAAATTCATGGAAAATATACAAGCAGTTGCTTTTTTTGATTTAGATGGAACACTGTTGAATGATAAGTCACAAATTACCTCAGAAATAACAAAGGCTATCAGCTCTTTGAAAGCCAACAATGTCTTACCGATGATCGCCACTGGTCGGACAGTTGTAGAAATCGAACATATTATGAAAGACAGCGGTATTGATTCAGCAATTGTTATGAATGGCCAGTTTATTCAAGTGGAAGGCAAAAAAGTTTATTCAGATGAGTTTACCTATGATGAATGTCTGAAAATGTATGAGCACGTCAAAAGTTTGGGACATGAAATTTCATATTATAATGACCAACAAATTTGGTGTTCTGGTCACAGCGAGATATTAGCGAACGCCTATGCGTTTATCCATTCAGATGTCCCAGTAATCGATCACTCCAGCTTAAAAGATAAGACCATTAACATGATGTTAGTCCTATCTGAAGATGGTGACGAGCATTATTTAAAGCATTTTCCTGAAATGACTTTTTATCGTAATGGTCCGTATTCTATCGATACTGTTCGAAAAGGAGTTTCTAAAGGATCAGGTGTCAAAAATCTCTTCAAAGCCTTAGATTTACCAACTGTTCCAACTTTTGCATTTGGTGATGGAATCAATGATCTGGCTCTTTTTGAAGCTTGCGATAATAAAATTGCGATGGGCAATGCACGGAACGAATTAAAGGAACGTGCTAGTTTTATCACTAAGAAAAATACAGATGGCGGAATCGTTCATGCCTTAAAGCACTTTGATCTGATGTAAAGAGCGTATTAAAAAATCCCACTTCTTATTTAGAAGATGGGATTTCTTTTTTATGTCTTTTTTGATGAACACAGATAACGGTTCCTGTCACTTGAATCAGTAAGAGAAAAAGCAAAATTGCGCTTAATCCTAAATGTCCTTGATCGATGGTTCTTTTTAACAATACAAGTAAAATCAGACTGCTTACTGAATAAAGTGACCATTGTTTATCCATAATATCTAGACCCCTTTGGTTTGTTATCTATAAGGATAGGACTTTTAAGTATAAAATGCAAGGATCTTTTAGGTATCTGTGAAGTTTCCAACAATTTTTTAGTATTTTTTTATAATTTTAAGGAAAATCTAACCCTATTACTCACACTTTTCTTCATGCTTTTTCCGTCTAAAAATGCTCTATCCATTTCAAACGGTTCAAAAAAATGATACACTGATTTTACTGCAAATTTTACCGTAAGGAGTCTTTGATTTATGAAAGTGCAAAAACACTCAAATTTACAACTTATTTTAGATACCTGTTTAATGGCAGGAAAAATCATGACAGAAAGTGGATCTGAAGTTTATCGTGTAGAAGATACGATGAATCGAATTGCCGAAAATGCTGGTCAAAAGGAAAGTGTTAGCTATGTTACTGCAACAGGTCTGTTCATGGGATTTCGTTCAAGTAATTACACTCAATTAGAAAATGTAACTGAGCGAAGTATTAATTTAGAAAAAGTAGCGATTGTTAATAGTCTTTCACGAAAATTTGCTGACAAGGAAATTTCTTTGGAGGAACTTCATCTAAAACTGACAAATATCAATCATGAAGCACCAACCTATTCTGTTCCCTTACAAATTTTTGCAGCAGGGATCGTTAGCTGCACATTGATGTATATTTTTGGTGGAAATTGGCACGATTTTTTAGCGACTTTCTTCGTTGGAATGATTGGTTTTAGTGTTGCTTATTTTACTAAACAATGGCTGAATATCAAATTTTTAGATGATTTTTTGGCCGCTTTTACGGTTGGCCTATTGGCCTATTTAGCAGTGAGATTCCACTTAGCAGGCAATATTGACAATATTATTATCGGGGCGGTTATGCCACTTGTACCAGGGGTTGCTATCACAAATTCATTCCGAGATATTTTAGCAGGGCATTTATTAAGTGGCACGGCACGCGCAACGGAAGCGATATTTATTGCCGGATCGATCGGCATTGGAATTGCGATTGTATTTAAACTATTTATGTAAGGAGAAAAGAATGTGGAAGTTGTGATTCATTGTTTATTTAGCTATCTCAGTACGGTTACTTTTGGGCTAGTAACAAATGTTCCCAGAAAAGCATTAAACGCATGTGGTATTACGGGAACTGTTGGGTGGATGATTTATTGGTCTACTAAAAATCTTGAGGCTGGCGGGATTTTTGCTAATTTTCTAGGTGCAATTGGCATCGGTCTGTTAAGTATTTATTTTTCGCGTAGAAAAAAAATGCCGATGACTATTTTTAACATTCCTAGCCTTGTTCCTCTAGTCCCTGGTGGTCCAGCCTATCAAGCAGTCAGAAGTGTTGTTTTAGGGGATTATGTTGGTGGGGCACATTTCATTATTAAAGTGATCATGACTGCCGGTGCGATTGCTGCTGGTTTTATGGTAACTGGTATTGCGGAACGTTTATTGAAAAATATATTAGATAAAAATAAACCTACTATCAAAAATCAATAAAAAAATCATTCAAGTAGCCCTATAAGTACTTGAATGATTTTTTATTTAGTCAATCGAGATCTCTTGCGCCTCTTCTTCAAAGAACAATAGTAAATCTTGTAATGTCAATTTTTCTTTTTCCTCTTTCTTTAAATCCTTGATGATTTGTCCTTTTTGTAAAACGATCAAACGATTTCCATAATTCAAAGCATCCTCCATACGATGAGTGATCATTAAACATGTCAACTGTCCTTCTTTGATCCGTTGATCTGTCAGTTGCATCAATTGTTTCGATGTCTTAGGATCTAAAGCTGCGGTGTGTTCATCCAAAAGTAACAGTTCCGGCTTAGTCAATGTTGCCATCAATAGACTTAAGGCTTGTCTTTGTCCACCAGAAAGATTCCCAGTCGGTGTATCTAAATGATTTTCCAGCCCGTTTCCAACTTCACTGCAAATTTTAGTAAAAAAAGTTCTTTCCTCATTCAATTTGCGCAATCGAAAACCACGTCTTTTGCCTCGATGCAGCGCTAGTAGTAAGTTCTCAGCAACAGTCATTCTTGGTGCTGTACCCATTTTGGGATCTTGGAAAACCCGCGAGAGAAATTGGGCACGCTTTTCTTCAGAATAAGAAGTGATATTCTGATTGTTGATAAACAAGTCTCCTTCACTTAATGATAGTGTTCCTGCAATACTATTAAATAATGTACTCTTGCCAGCCCCATTGCCGCCTAGTACTGTCACAAATTCTCCTTGAGAGATTGTCAGGTTCACATGATTTAAAATCGTTTTTGTTTCATTCAGTCCATTGTCAATATTTTTTGTTGCATTCTTTAGTTCTAAAACGACACTCATTTGTCTCCCTCCTTTTGTGGTAAGAAATGCAGATTCAAGGCTTTTTTCAGCTGCGGAATCATTAAGCAAGCAGCTAATATTACGGCAGAGAAGATTTTTAGATAGGTTGTATCAAAGCCAAGTTTGATAACAAATAAAATCAATAATTGATAAATAATACTGCCTACAACGACAGCCACTAAACGTTCAGCAAAAGTTAATTCACCAAAAAGTACTTCTCCTATGATGATTGATGCGAGTCCGATAACGATCACACCGGTTCCTTTATTTACATCTGCATACCCATCATTTTGAGCAATAAGCGCTCCAGATAACGCAATCACACCATTTGATAACGTTAATCCTAGTATCTTCATAGAATCTGTTTTTATACCGATCGAACGAGCCATATGCTCGTTATCGCCCGTTGCGATGTATGCTTGTCCTAAGTTTGTATTGAAGAAAAACAATAGTAAACTAATGATGATTGTCAAAACAATCACGCCCAAAAAGATTATGTCATAATAATTGGGTAAATTTAGTTGCAAAAAGAAATCCTGAATTTTTGGTTGATTCAATAAAGATAAATTTGGTGTCTGCATCACATAAAGAATGACCGAATTCAAACCCGACATTACTAAAATACCAGCTAAAATAACTGGAATCTTTCCTTTTGTAAATAGTAAGCCTGTCACCAAACCAGCGCACATACCTGCCAAAACGCCCAATAGTGTTGCTAAAATCGGATGAATTCCAGATGTGATCGCTGTAACACAAACTGCTCCCCCTAGCGGAAACGAACCTTCTGTCGTCATATCTGGAAAATTTAAAATACGATAGGTCATGAAAATTCCTAATCCTAGTATTGCCCATAACATTCCTTGTCCAATTGCTGAAACAATCATTTGATCCTCTCCTTATGTTTATTATGTTTATTCTATAATGGTTGCTTTTGATTTAATTTTTTCTGAGATTGAAATACCTAATTTCTCTGCTTGCTTTTGGTTGATGATGATATCTCCTGTTTTAAAAGTATAAATTGGCGTTGTTGCAGGTTTGGTTTGTCCTGATAAAATAGCTGCTGCCATTTTCCCTGTTTGAACCCCTAAATCAAATTGATTAATCCCAACTGTAGCAAGGCCACCTTGTTCAACCATTGTATCAACAGATGGAATAATCGGTGTTTTGGTTTTATTGGCTTCATTGACAACCGTTTGCATCGCATTGGCTATCGTATTATCAGTAGGAATATAGATAGTATCAACTTCACTTGTCATGACCTGAACAGTTTGTGCGATTTCATTACTGGATGGAACCACATATGTTTTTACAATCAAGCCTTTCTTCTCAGCAGCTTTTTTTGCTTCTTCTACTTGAAATTTAGAATTTTCTTCAGATGATGCATAGAGAATACCAATTTTTTTACTTTTGGGTAATATTTCCGTTAATAAATCAAATTGAGCAGCTACTGGCGACTTATCGCTTACCCCGGTAATATTTCCTCCTGGGACTTGATTATCTTTTACTAAGCCTGCACTCACTGGATCTGTAATGGCACCCAGAACGATTGGTATTTCTGTCGTCGTATTTGCCAGTGCTTGCGCCGCTGGTGTGGCAATTCCAATCAACACATCTGCCTTTTTTTCTTGTATTAATTGCTGGCTCATGGTCGCTAATTTACTTTGATCGGCCTGACCATTTTGAAAGGCAATCGTCATATTTTTCCCATCTTCATAGCCTTCTTCTTCCAACCCAGCTTGAATCCCCTTGTATATTTTATCCAAAGCAGGATGACTAACAAATTGCAACACTCCAACTGTTGGTAATTTTTCAGGAGTAGCTTCCTTCTTTTCAACAAAAAATGATCCGATTAAAAAAATGACAATGATTGCTACAACGATCGATAAACGATTTTTTTTCATATATTCTCCTCCTAATTTAAAAGCTGAACAGGCTCATTTAATTTTTATCTTTTTCTCGAAAAGTTAGCCTATAAAGCTAGATAATGTGAAACTGATTCATTCCATTAAATGAAATAAATTTAGACAAAAAAACAACGACAAACCCTAAAAAAGGAGTGGTCGTTGTTTTTATAACAAAAACCACATAGATCAATCATCTACGTGGTCGAAATTCATCTTGAACAAACCGACATAGATACAAATTTTAGAATTTGTCTTCTAAAGTTGCATCTATGAGAGTATCATACATACAACTATCTACGCCAGTTTTGCCATGAATTATTCAATTCGCTGATTGGTTTTGATAGTCGGTTCATGTAATCACTCCTCTAGTTTTTCTGTTAACGTAAGTTTACACTAAAGAGAATTTGTTCGTCAAGCCTAAAAATAGGCTAATTTAAGATTATTTTGAATTTTTCTTCTCAATTTGGGCTTTTTTTAGCCGTCTGCGGTAGCTCCAGCTGTCTTTATTTTCTTTAAAAGGATAAAAGCCTAAGTTTGTAAACATTTTCTGAGAGGTTTTATTCCAATTGAAAATTTCGCTTACCGTAATAAAATCACGGTTCATTTTTTTTGATTTATAAATAAAATATTTTGTGACCATCCGGCCTATCCGACGATTGCGAAAAGCTTGATCGATCACAATAGCATAATCATCTTCTGCCAGCCAGACATCCCCAATGATTTGACAATGGCTACCATGATTGTATTCAATATAATAAAGTAGCCCGTGTTGATTTTGCCATTCATACATTTGCTGAATTTGTTCTTTGCTGTATATGGTTTTTATTCCGACGATATTGCGCATACTCTCTGGATCTTGGTACCATTTCAGTGACTCTTTACGCATTTTATCAAAAGGAATTAAGCGAACTTTCTCATTTAGTCGGACTTTTTTTGCTGGCTTACGATTGAAAGAGGACTCAGTGTTTCCCTGAGTCCTCTTTTTTAATAAATCAGTTGCCAAAGTCCGCCATTTAATACTTGTCACGTCGTTCACTTCTCACATAGACTCGCTGTAATCTAGGTTTTCTTATAAAAAGTCCCAATAAAATGAATTGAATAAATTCTTTCATATTAAGCCCTTCTTTCTAAAATTTGATTTATTGTGCCGGCTCAACTTCTGCAGACTGTTCGACTATTTGTCCATCCTCTGCGGTTGTTTGAGTCGTGTCTGCTGTTTCTACTGTTGATTCGGGTGTCGAAGAAGCTGGTGGCTGAACATTTGGTTCTACACTAGACAACGGCAACTGATTTAAAGCAGGAATAAGCATCGTATTGACGTCAAAACTTCCATCAATGGGAATCCGATTCTTTTCCTTCCCATTTTCAAAGAACACGATCGTCACTTCATCCTTTTTGATAGCATATTTTTTTTCGATCCTCCCTGTATCATACACAATAGGATACAAAAATATACTATGGTTAAATTCTTTCATTTTTTTAGAATCTTTTAAAACTTTGATCGCTTGATTGTATATTTTTCCGCTTGGTACTGAAAACAAAACAGTCATAGCAGTCTTTTCACTAATTTCTTTATCAGCTGTTTGAGCATCTAAATAACTTGCTTTCTTCACTAATTTTTCTTGACTCACCAGGGACTTAATTTCGGACGAACGAATATTAGCCTGTACTCGAGGCACTACTATAAATAAACTTATAATCAATAATACGATCACGGCTATAATAATTGCAGTAAGTTTTTTCTGTTTGTTTAAAGAAGCTACAAAATCATCTTTAACATCAATAAAATTTTTTTTCATTTATTCTCTCCTCTATAACTTATATTCTTATTATACTAGTAGTTCATTCCTTTGCCTAGTATAACAAATAATGCTTGATTTATTTTTACCAAAAATTAGAATATTCCCAATTTCAAAATAGATAAATATTAAAAAAGACAATATAAAAAAGAGCTTGTCAGCTGTTGACAAAACAAAGTACGTAGCCTATACTTTCATTAATGATGAATATATTAAAATACGATGAAAAGAAGAGTACTATTTTTAGATAATTTATGAGAGAGTCTCGGCTGCTGAAAAGAGATAATTTGAAAAATAGGAAGATGGTCTTTTCGTAAATATTGGTCAACACTTGGACAGCCATTATTGGGAGCGCCCATTACAGCGCCACGGTATTGATTATAATGATCTGTACCTACAGAGAAAAATCTTGTGAGAGATTTTTGAATCAAAGGTGGTAACACGATTAGTCGTCCTTTACTTTTACAAAAGTATTGGGCTTTTTTTGTGTTCTTTAATAAATCAAACAACTATGGAGGAATCATTATGCTTAACAGTAACAAAGAAATCCCTTTTCGCTATGATATCGTCGGAAGTTTTTTACGTCCAGATTCTTTGAAAAAGGCTCGTAGTGCTTTTGCAAATGGTCGTATTTCCAAAGAAGAATTAACAACCATTGAAGATCAAGAAATCATTGACTTAATTGAAAAACAAAAAGCAGCTGGGCTTCACGCAGTAACCGATGGTGAATTTCGTCGTCGTTGGTGGCATTTAGACTTTATTGCAGGTTTAAATGGAATCACTGTTTATGACTTTCAAACAACTGCCTTTGGCATCACAACTGAAGCGCAAGGAAGCTATGTCAGCGGACCGCTATCTTTTTCAAATGACCATCCATTTCTTGATCATTTTCGGTTCACCCAAAAACATGCGTCACCTACTTTAGCGAAACAAACAATCCCTGGACCGAATATGATTTTCTTGGATTCACTGATTTTGTCAAAACAATACAATGAACAACCGATTTATGACTCTTTAGAACTATTCAAAAAGGACTTGATCACAACCTACCAAGATGCAATCCAAGCTTTTTACAACGCTGGCTGTCGCTACTTGCAATTGGATGATACAAGTTGGGGCGGATTATTCGATGACAGATTCCGCGAGATGATCAAAACAAATGGCTTGGATGCCGATCAGCTCCTAGAAGACTTTCAAGAAGTGACAGAAAAAGCTTTAGCAAATAAACCAGATGATCTTGCTGTGACCTTCCATTTCTGTAAAGGCAACTTTCAGTCTCACTGGCTGTACAATGGTTCCTATGAAAAAATCGCCAAAAATTTGTTTTCGATTAAAGCCTTCGATGGCTTCTTCTTAGAATATGATGATGAACGTTCTGGCGGCTTTGAACCACTCAAGGAATTAAAGGATCAACGAATTGTTCTGGGATTAGTGACAACTAAACACGGTCATCTAGAAGATATCTCTGACATTAAAATCCGCATCAATGAAGCTAGCAAATTCATTCCATTGGATCAAATTTGCCTATCTCCTCAATGCGGATTTGCTTCAACCCATGAGGGCAATCACTTAACAGAAGCGGAACAATGGGAAAAAATCGAACTTGTAAAAACGATTGCTGAAGCAATTTGGCAAGACGCTTAAAATAAAAAGGAGGCAACATTATGACTATTATTAAAGAAATTCCATTTCGCTACGATCAAGTAGGCAGCTTTTTACGACCGGATTTGTTAAAAAAGGCCAGAGTAGATTTTCAAAATCAAACGATTTCGGCTGCTGAATTAAAAGCAGTTGAAGATGCTGCAATTATTGACTTGATCAACAAGCAAGTTGAAAATGGCTTAAAAGCCATAACGGATGGTGAGTTTCGCCGTAGTTGGTGGCATTTAGATTTTCTTTGGGGACTAAACGGTGTGGAACAAACTACTCCTGAACATGGGTATCAGTTTAACCAAGTAGAAACGAGAGCCGCATCTTATCAAATAACAGATAAAGTCACGTTTAACCCAGAACACCCATTCTTTGACGCCTTTACATTCTTAAAGGAGCACACACCAGAAGGAGCTATTCCAAAAGCGACAATTCCTTCTCCTACACTACTTTTTAATCGCAAAAGTGATACATTTACTTATGCAAGTTATACAGATGAAGCTGTTTTTATTGATGATTTAGCTAAAGCCTATCATCAAACCATCCTAAAATTTTATGAGTTAGGCTGCCGCTATCTCCAATTAGATGACACTTCTTGGGGGATGTATACAGGTTTTATTGAAAATGCTAAGACACAAGATGAAATCAATCACTGGCAACAGCAATGCGAAGCAGGCGTAGCCGTTGTTAATAAGTTACTTGAAGGTTTACCTGAGGATCTAACGATTACAATGCATGTTTGCCGTGGAAATTATAAATCTGACTGGGCAATTGCAGGACCCTACGATCACGTTACCACTTATTTAGCACAATTAAATATTGATGGCTACTTCTTAGAGTATGACGATGACCGCTCTGGTGGCTTTGAACCGTTAGCCCAAATCTACAAAAATGGACCAGCAAAAAAGGTCGTTCTTGGCTTAGTAACGTCTAAATTCGCCGCACTGGAATCTGCGGCTAATTTAACAAGTCGAATCAACGAAGCATCCTCGTACATTCCACTTGAAAATCTTTGCCTTTCTCCTCAATGCGGTTTTGCTTCTACAGAAGAAGGAAATCATTTAACAGAGGATGAACAATGGGCCAAAGTTCGACTAGTTGTTGATACAGCTAAAGAGGTTTGGCAAGATGCTTAAATCAAAAAATGAGAAATGGCTAGCGAGCAGCCATTTCTCATTTTTTAATTTTATCGATTGACTGAACGAGCCATTCGATTGATTGTATGGCGCATTCCTCGAATCGCAACAGACATTTCATAAATATTTTCCACAGGAGCTAATCCACCATAACCTGCATCGCCAATATGCTGAATGTCTACTCCACAAATTTTATTGGTTAAGGCAATTTGGCGAATCGTCTCTTTACTTGCACTTTCTTGGCTTGTGCCAATTGCAGACATGGTTAATAAATCGTATTTTTTTGCAATTGCTACAGCTGCTTTCATATCATCTTCAGTAAAACCCTGAACGGTTCCAACAGCAGGTAATAATAAAATATCCGCGCCCGCTTTGGCATATGCTTCTACTGCTTCAGTTGATACAACAGGTTCATCGGAGCCAGCACTGTGCATTTTTCCAGCAATGATCAAGCCAGAGAAATTTTCTTTGGCGACTTTGACTGCTTTGGCAATTTCCAAATTAGTCACACCGGTCTCAGGATTTCCCGTTAAACAAATAAAATCCACACCCATTTTTTCCGCTTTTTGAATCGTTTCTTTTGAACTTGTCCGGCCATTACTGATTGTTAGCTTTTCGCTAAACATTGCTGAAGATTCATCTACTGGTTCTAAATTCACACCGATTGGACGACCTACAAGCTTCTTTAAAATAGGAATTGGGTTGATGTTATTTTTTTCTGGATGCTGCCAATAGGTCATAACTTCTTCTAAGGACATTCCGGGGATTCCTTGTACCACTGGATTAAAACAGTCAAACACATTCAATAAAATCAAATCCGCTCCAAAAGCGGCAGCCACTTCTGCATTGCTGATGTCTCCTGCTTGTGGTGAAGCCACGACTACATTTTCGGACAAAATCGTCCGCCCTTCACTCGCCTTGATCGACTGTTTTAATTCTTCTGCTGTCATTTTTGCTACTTCACTGTAGCTCGCACTGATTAATCTTTTTACCATGATATTCCTCCTCATATATTCTATAGAAACAAGTTTCTTCCTCTGTATATTCACTGTGCTACAGGCTTATTTCCCTTTATTTAAAGCACACAATAAATAACACTCTATTAATTATACTAAAAACCATGGGAAAGCGCAGTCATTTAGTCATTAACTTAATCAATTTCACATTCTAGCACTTTTATTTTCCAGTTCCTTTATAATTAAAAAGAACTCCGTTATAATGATACTATTATGTATATAGAATTGAGGGATGTTTATGTCATTTGATGGCGTATTTACTCATGGAATGGTCTCAGAACTATCTGAAACCTTAGTCAGCGGCCGAATTTCAAAAATTCACCAGCCTTATGAAAATGAAATCATATTAGTTATCCGTACAAAAGGGAAAAATCATAAATTGCTCTTGTCAGCTCATCCAAGTTATACCCGAGTGCAACTGACGGAAATTGCCTATGCTAATCCTGAAACACCACCAAATTTTGTGATGATGCTACGCAAGTTTCTTGAAGGAGCAATTTTAGAGCAAATTCATCAAGTAAACAATGACCGCGTAATCCATTTTACTTTTACTAAAAGAGATGAATTAGGCGACTTACAAAATATTGTGCTGATCGTTGAATTGATGGGCAGACATAGTACGATCGTTTTAATAAACAAAGAAAATGGTAAAATTTTAGATGCTATCAAACATATTGGCAGTTCTCAAAACAGTTACCGTTCTTTACTACCAGGTGCTGAATATATTGACCCACCAAAACAAGAGCAAGAAAATCCTTTTTCAGCCAATAATGAAAAGGTTTTTGAGCTCCTTTCAAAAGCTATAGAACTGAACGGAAGCTATTTACAAAAGAACTTTCAAGGTCTAGGTAAAGATACTGCTGATGAATTGGCCTTCCAATTAAATGAGCGACCAAATGAGAAAATGCTGGTGTGGCAGTCTTTTTGGACTGCAATTGAAGCAAAGACCAATCCAACACTAACCATTACAGAGAAAAAAGAATATTTCACTCCACTCCCCTTTGCTTCTCTTGAAGGAAAACAAGAACACTTTGAGTCACTCAGTCAATTATTAGATGCCTTTTATGGTGGAAAAGCCGAAAAAGACCGTGTGAAACAGCAAGGAGGGGAATTGATTCATAAAATCGAAAATGAATTAAAACGAAACCAAAGCAAAGTTGTAAAACTTCAACAAACTTTAGCTGACACCGAGCATGCAGAAAACTACCGCCGTGATGGTGAGTTGCTCACTACTTTTATGACTCAGGTTCCAAAAGGAGCTGAATTTGTTGAGTTACCAAATTATTATGAAGAAGATCAGCTGCTAAAAATAAAATTAAACCCAGCACTGACTCCCAATCAAAATGCTCAAAAGTATTTCCAGAAGTATCAAAAGCTTAAAAATGCAGTCAAGGTTGTTCATGGCCAGATTGAACAAGCAAACCAGGAGATCAGCTACTTAGAATCGGTTTTAGCTCAGCTAGAAATTGCTGGTCCTATGGATATTGAAATGATTCGTGAGGAATTAATTGAACAAGAATATGTCAAAAAGCGAGGTCCTAAAAAGCAAAAACAACCGAAAAAAAGCAAACCAGAAGAATTTTATTCTAGCGATGGCAGCTTGATTCTTGTCGGGCGTAATAACTTGCAAAATGACCAACTCACTCTTAGAACAGCGAAAAAAACAGATATCTGGCTACATGCAAAAGATATCCCCGGTTCTCATGTGATTATCAAAGATACCGATCCATCTGACAATACCTTACGAGAAGCAGCAAATCTTGCAGCTTATTATTCTAAATATCGATTATCCGCACAAGTCCCTGTTGATTACGTGCAAGTAAAGCATGTCCATAAACCAAATGGGGCAAAACCTGGCTACGTTATTTATGAAAATCAAAAAACGATTTATGTTACACCCGATGAACAATTATTGGAAACCTTAAAAAGAGGCCGAGACAAAAGCGTTTAGCTCCGAGAAATAAGAGGGAATTCACGAAAATTGCTTTTCAAATTTTTGTGAATTTCAGCTTATTTCCGAAGGAGCTGCTTTTTTCTCGCCGTTTATTCGGATTTAGAGCGCGAAACAAAACTGATCTTTAGTTTTGTCCCACGCTCTTTTTATGTTCATCCTTCGGCTACCATAGCCCGTTGAACAAGTTTATTAGATACTTCAGAGATAATCGTATTTGCTGAAACGCCTTCTAATGCTGGTTTTTTGAGCGTCATGTAAAAAATATATTTTGGATCTTCCGTTGGCGTGATCGTCACGACCGAATGTAAGTATTCCTGTTTTTGATAACTGCCATTTTCGAAAAATTCAGCTGTCCCAGTTTTAGCAGAAACATTTAATCCTTCTATCGCATACTCTTTTCCCATGCCATACTTTGGATCAATCGTAACATCTTTCATGTATTCGAGTACTTTTCCTGCAGTATCCGCAGAAATCGGTGTTCCTACAACTTCTGGTTGAATTGTCTTTTCTTCTCCATTTGCTGAAATAATTTTACTAACGATAGTAGGTTTCAGCATTTTCCCGCCATTAGCAATCGCAGTGTACGCCTGAAGCATTTGTAAATGCGTGACAGAAATCCCTTGTCCATAAGACGTCATCGCTCTATCCACCGTGGTCTTATTTTGGATCTCTCCCGAAGCTTCACCAGCTAAGCCAATATTGGTGCTTTTACCGAAGCCAAATTTAGTAAGATACTCTTGCCATAATTCTGGCATTTGTTCCTGAAGTGTAACCATTCCTACATTACTTGACCAAGCTAATCCTTGTCTAAACGTCATATTACCTTCTCCAACACCATTATTCCAATCGCTGATTGTGGTATCATCGACTTTGATACTCCCTGAAGTAAATTGTTCACTTTCGTTAAACTTATTTTCTTGAAGGGCGCTAGCCACCGTCATACTTTTCATAGTCGATCCTGGTTCATAGACATCTTCTACAAGAATATTGCGCCAACTATTGTCCGCTTCACCCAACCCCTTTTTAGTATCCAATGCAAATGTTGGGCGTTGAGAAGTCGCAACTATATTTCCCGTTTTGGCCTCCATCAAGGTAGCTGTGATATGCTCTGGGCGATATTTTTCCTCAGCCTCATCTAATAATTCTTCTAGATAAAACTGTAAATTGCTATCTAGTGTGGTGTAGACATCACTGCCATCAACGCGCTTATGCTCTTTAACACTGCCAGGCTTTACATCACCCAATGCAGAGTTTTTTTCATAGCTACGAGAACCATTCTTACCAGATAGTGTATCATTGTATGCTTCTTCGATGCCCATTACGCCTTGTTCCTTACCTTTATCATCTTGCTGAGTATAACCAATAAAATAAGAGGCAAACTTTCCAACTTGATACGCTCGTTTTTTTTCTTCTCTAAAATAGATCCCTGAAATTTTTTTCTGATCTAATTCTTCTTGAATGCTACGTTTTGTTTCAAAGTTTAAATTTTTCCCGTTCGTGCCAAATTCAACTGTGGTTACTAGCTCTCCATCTTCATTTACACTTGGCTTTAATTGCTTTAATGTGATATTTTCATCTATTTTGACATATTTCTTAAAAATCTCAGCAATCGCTGCCCAGTCTTTTTCTTGTACGTATAATTTCTTACCATCTAAAGCAGTGTAGTTTTTATCTAAAATCGCATAGAGTGAAAATGCACTCGAATCTTCAACTAATATATTGCCATTTTTATCAAAAATCGATCCTCGTTTTGCCTCTAAGGTCTCATGCACCTCATAAAGCTCTTTCGATTTTTCAGACAAAGAAGTACCAGCAACTTTACCAGTGATCAATATGGAAGAAAGGCGAATTGTAAACAATAAGAAAATCAGAATGGTCAAAAATAAGACAATAATGCCCACTCGTTTTCGGTTTTTAGTTGTTGTAAGATTACGACTATTAATGATCTCTTTAAATTTTTTCATTCTAATGTATCTCCAAATTGTATTTTAATGTGTCACTCTTGAAATAACTATTTATAAGCAGAATTTTTACTACTTTCGCTTCTTCATTCTACCTCTTCCACCTGTTGATTTTTGACTCTTGATTTGTTTCTTAAACAAAAATTAGAGTATTGTAACAATAAAAATACATTTAATGATTTATCTTGGGATTTCTGTGATCGATCCCTGCTTCTAAAACTAATTCTTCATAATACTGTTCTTTTTCTTCTAAGATTTGAATTTTTTTCTTGAGCTTGATTAATTCTTTTTCTGCATTTTCTCGTTGCTCAGTAATTAGACGTGAACGTTCATTGATCGTTGTATTTCCAAGTTCACAAAGATCTATGTATCGTTTTACCTCGGCCAAGCTCATTCCTGTTGTCCTTAATGTTTGCACGATTTGTACCCAGTCTAAGTCTTCAATTGAAAATTGGCGGACATTGTACTGGTTTCTACTTACATGAGGAAATAGTCCTTGATTTTCGTAAAAGCGTAACGTATGAGGCGAAATATCCATTTTTAGTGCTACTTCGTGGACTGTATACAACTTTTTCATCTTCTTTCTGTTTGACTGAGAGTTACTCTCAAGGTTTATAGTTTCATTGTACCATGATAACGCAACTTTAAACGTTGCCCTATGACAAAAGTATTAGGAGGAAAAAAATGTCAAACAGTGAAAAGGTTTGGTTTATAACAGGAGCCTCAACAGGCTTTGGAAAGGCACTTACGTTAAATTTATTAGAGCATCATTATCGAGTAGTTGCTACGGCACGAAATCCCCAAGATATTGAACGTTATTTAACAAATGAAACTGATGTATTGGTTTTACCTTTGGATGTTACCGATAAAGGACAAGTCGAGCATGCTGTGAAGCGTACGATTGAGTATTTTGGTCAAATCGATATTCTTGTAAACAATGCAGGGATCGGCTATTTTTCTTCAATTGAAGAAGCCGATGAGCAGGAGGTTTGGAAATTGTTTGACGTTAACTTCTTTGGCTTAGCCAACGTAACGAATGAAATTTTACCTATAATGAGGAATGCGCAGGCAGGTCATATCTTAAACATCTCATCCGTTGGTGGTCTTGTCGCTTTCCCTGGATTTGGCTATTATCATGCCAGCAAATTCGCACTTGAAGGCTACTCAGAAGCACTTTATCAAGAGGTAGGACCTCTTGGGATAAATGTTACGTTAATCGAACCTGGTGATTTTACCACTGATTTTGCTGGTCGCTCTGCCAAAGAAAATAAAAGGAAGATTGCTGATTATGACGAAACTGCTGGAAAAAATATTCGCGGTCTTCGTCAGTTGAGCGGACACCAACCAGGGAATCCAACCTTGGCAGCGGAAGCAATGATAAAAATGACTGAAAGTTCGATGGCGCCACCCTTGCGACTATTATTAGGAAGCGATGCGTATAAGCATGCAACCGAAAAAAATAACGCCGCCCAAATAGCGATTGAAACATGGAAAGAGTTGACACTAACAACCGATTATTGAAAGAAGTTGCTTCAGTGTAAAAAAGTACGTAACTCAGTTAGCCTCTGAGTTACGTACTTTTTTAGATTATTTTTTTCTAGCAACATGAACTTTCAATTGCTTGCCTTTGATCGTTCGTTCTTTCATTGCTTGAATGACAAGTTGACCTTTTCCATTTAAAATATCGATATAGGTCACGTTCTCTTGTATGGTGATGATCCCGATGTCCTCTGAAGCGACACCGTCGATTTTGGAAATAGTTCCAACAAAATCAAGCGCTCGTAATTTCTTTTTCTTACCGCCATTGAAGTAAACTTTTGTGATTTCTTCATTTAATCGTTTAGCTTTTTGGTGTTTTGGTTTTTGTCTTGTTGTTATTTTTGCCTCAAATGCTGACTTACTTCTCGCAACTAGTTTGGCATTTGGCAATGTGATTCGCGTCATGCTCAGATCGGCAAAATGTTCGATTTCTTTTTTTAGCGTTTCTTCTTTCGGTGTGACAAATGTTAGAGCAAACCCTTCTTTTCCAGCTCGACCTGTTCGACCTACACGATGGATGTAGCTTTCTTTTTCAAACGGAACATCTAAATTGATGACGTGCGTGATATTTTCAATATCGATACCACGAGCTGCTACGTCTGTTGCTACAAGATAGCGAAACTTTCCTTTTCTAAAAGCGTCCATTACTTCAAAACGATCTTCTTGCATCATCCCACCATGCAATTTGCCAACAGGATAACCTGCTTCAACCAAGAAATCATACGTATCATTGACTTTTTCTTGTGTATTCCCAAAAATAATGCAAGTGTCCGGATTTTCAACAATCGTCACCGCTTCTAAAGCAGCCATTTTATTAGTTTCAGTGACATCTAAAAAAGCATGTTGAATTTTTGGCGTTGTTTTTTCTGTAGCTGCGATTTTTATTACTGTTGGTTCATGCAAATACGAGCGACTCATTTGCTCAATAACTTTTGGCATCGTCGCAGAGAATAACAAGGTATTCTTATTTTTGGGTAGAGCTGCGATAATTTCTTTTACTTGATCGATAAAACCCATATTTAGCATTTCATCTGCTTCATCAATCACTAAACAATTGATTTTTTCAAGAGGAAGACTCCCTTTGATGACATGATCCAGTACTCGCCCTGGTGTCCCTACTACTATGTGGCTTTTTTGTTTTAATTCTGATTTTTGTTTGATATACGATGCTTTTCCATACACTGCAGTTGCCTTGATTCGTTTATAGCGCCCAATATTAATCAAATCTTCTTGGACTTGTTGTGCTAGTTCTCTGGTAGGTTCTAATACAAGAACTTGCGGCTTATTTTCAGTCCATTCTACTTTTTCACAAAGTGGGATACCAAAACTAGCAGTTTTTCCACTACCAGTCTGAGACTGAACTAAAACATCTTTTCCATCTAAGACAGCTGGAATAACTGCCTGTTGAACTGCAGTCGGTGTATCATACCCTAAATCCGCTACAGCCTTTATGATTACGTCACTTAACCTATTATCAACAAAATCTCTTTTATCCATATTTCCCTCATTCTTCTATTTATTGGATTAATTTTTTAACACTGATACTTACTTGATAAAAATAGAAATTGGAAAAGAGAATTCATCCCTGATAAACAGCAGTGGTGCAATAGCTCTTTCTTTTTAAATTTATCACTCAATTGCTTATTATCTATGAAAATTGATTGAACTGCAAGTTTTCACGAATTTTTTTTCTACGTTTTTATCTTTTCTTCGTTTATTTGTCGATTGTTTGCTCCATATTTGAGGGAAATCGCTCACCGTATACTTTGATTTCAGAGAGTTTGTTCATCTCAGTGACAGACAATCGCAGCTTTGATGCAGAAGTATTCTCTACTAAGTAATCGATATGCCTCGTTCCAGGAATCGGAATCAAATTCTTATTTTTAGTTAAAAGCCATGCTAAGGCAACAACGGCGGGCTTACATTTATGCTCCTTAGCGATTGTAGTAATCACGTCAACAATATTTCTGTTTTTAATTAACGTTTCCTCTTTAAATCGTGGAAAGTTGTTGCGCCAATCTTCTGCTGACAAATCATTGGTTTGTTGAATCGTTCCCGTTAAATACCCTCTTCCTAAAGGTGCAAAAGGAACTAAGGTGATAGCCAATTCATTACATAGTGGAATAATTTCTTTTTCTAATTCTCGATACCAAATTGAATATTCTGACTGTAGCGCCGTTATCGGATGGATGCTATTAGCTCTTTTGATTGTCTTGGCCGAAGCTTCGCTTAGTCCGAGATATCTTACTTTCCCCTCTTTGACAAGTTCTGCCATTGCATAGATTGTTTCTTCAATCGGCACTAAAGGATCTACTCGATGAAGATAGTATAAATCTACATAATCTGTCTTTAGACGCTTTAAACTACGCTCAATACTATTTTTTATATATTCAGGTGATCCATCAAGCCGCTTTTGCCCGCTTGAATCCGTGGATAACACTTGATCATAAACGTTTCCAACTTTCGTTGCCAAGAAAACATGTTTCCGATTGTTCTTCAAGGCTTTTGCTAGTAATTCTTCATTTTTTCCAGCACTATAAAAGTCTGCAGTATCCCAAAAATTACAGCCGATTTCAAGCGCTTTTGCCAATACATTTAAATTTTCGTTTTCATCCGACGGACCATAAGCATGTGTCATTCCCATACAACCTAATCCTATCTCGCCCATGAAATCATTTCCGATCTTTCTTTTTTGCATTGTTTAACACTCCCTCAATTGATTTACGTACAATAGAAGCATATACTAATCTAAATCCAGAAAATAGCCGTCCGTTTATCCTAGGATAAATTGTGATAGAAAAGAGTGAGCCTCAATGGAAAATTACACTAAAAACAAGGAACTTGGTCATTTTTTGAAAAGTCGCAGACAGATGATTTCACCCGTTCAAGTTGGCATACCTGATAGCAAGCGCCGCCGAGCTTCTGGGCTAAGGAGAGAGGAAGTTGCTTGGCTTTCCAATGTTAGTATTAGTTGGTATACACGGCTCGAACAAGGAAAGGAAATACAGGTTTCATCCCAAGTACTACTAAGTGTCGCTAAGACATTACACTTAAACGCGGATGAAACAATTTATAGCCTAAATCTTGCTGGGTTTAGTTCAGGACTGTATGAAAACATTCCTCTTGAAAAAGTGTCTCACATGGTTCAGCATGTTTTAGATAGTTTTGTGACCGCTCCTGCGATAGTACTTGATATTTATTGGAATATTATTGCTTGGAATAGTATCTCCTGTTCGCTCTTTTATGATTTTGAGCAACTAGAGCCATGTGACTGTAACTTGCTTAAATTACTCTTTTTAAATTCTGATTTCAAAAAACTATACCAACAACCGACTTGGGAAATGAAAGCAAAAATAACGTTGGCAAATTTCCGGCGTTCTTTTATTCAAACAATCAATGATGAGCAATTTCTATCGTTGATAGAGCAATTAAGTATACTCAGTCCTGAATTTAATACTTGGTGGTCAGATCACAACATTGCATCCGAACATGAATTGACTAAAACAATTGTTCATCCCCAGTTAGGTGAATTGATCTTTGAACATACTAGTTATCCCCTTTCTGACAAAGACAATCTCAAAATGTATGTTAACTTACCTAAAAAAGACAGTACTACAGAAAAAAAGATTACACATTTTATTAGTTAAAACGAGCCTGTCCCTAGAAAAAGATAAAGTCAAAATCTTAGCTAAAATCTGCTTTAAAAGCTAAAATTATATTACAATAAAATTAACGATGAAATATAAAGAAGGTTTTTTAATGACAATTCTAAAGAGATATGGTTTTTTTATTATGATTTTAGTTATTTTAAGTGAGCTTATTGTACCTTTTGTTTTGATTGCTTTTTATCCTCATTATAATCCAATCACGATGCTAATCAGTGATTTTGGTGAAGATGGTAGCCCAACAAAAATGGTTTTTAAAATGTGGCAGTTAGTTGATGGTAGTCTATTTCTTTTGGCTGTTCCAAGTTTTTATGAACGATTCAAAAGAACCTCCAAGTCATTAGCTATCTGGCTTAGTGTTATGATATCTACTTTTGCGATAGGCGATTGCCTTGTTACTGGGATATTTGACCGCTCACCTAGTGTAACAACTATTGATATTGAAGCTATGATCCATGATTATGCATCAGGTGCTGGTTTTGTAGCGCTACTTATTGCGATCTTTCTTTTAATCAAGCTCTACATTTTGGAAGAAAATCAGTTGGCTATTCGTGGACTTTTCATTGTTTTTATCCTTTCAGCTTGTTTTATGTTTCTATTTGCGGAACCAAAAATTCCTATTGTGAGAGAGCTTCAGATTCCTTATCGTGGACTTTGGCAACGAGCCAATTTATTATTTCTTTATCTGCCATTTTTCTTTGTAGCTTGTGGGAATTTAGATTTCAGAAAATAGCAACAAGAAACTGGGAGTGAAACAAAAGTAAACATCACTTTTGTTTCACGCTCAGTTTCTACGCAAAATTATAAATAAGGTTTGGTAATCAAGTCATTTGAAGTTGCTAATTCTTTTGGTGTACCGCTAAACATTAATTTGCGACCTTTATTACCACCTTCTGTTTCCCAATCCGCTTGTTTGATCATACTTAGATGATGTATAAAAAAATTAGATTACTTCCTTCATCTATCATTTGATTAAACTGTTGCAACAATTGATCAATATCCACTAAATGTAAGCCATCGGTCGGTTCATCCAACAAATAAATCGTCCCCTTCTTAAGAAGCTGGTTCGCTAATTTCAAGCGCTACAGTTCGCCCCCGGAAAGTGTTGTTAACGATTGATTCAAACGCAGATAGCCTAAGCCTACTTCTATCAAAGTTGATAATTTTTTTGACAAACTGATCAGCAAAAAATTGACAACTCTCATTAACAGTCATTGCTAAAACATCCACAATTGTTTTGCCTTTATAAGTGTATTGTAAAATCCCAGGATCATAACGCGTGCCATGACAAATTTCACAAGGGAGCACAATATTTTCCGTAAAAGCAATATCGGAAACAATCATACCTTTGAGTTTACACGAAAAGACTTTTAACACGATTCAAAATTTCAGCGTTTGATATTAAAAGTCTTTTCATTATTCTATTTTTTCTAGCTCTTTTTTTAAGACTTTTAGGATTCTGTTAACGTCCAGTGCGCAGTTTCTCTGATTCTGGGTATCGATCTCCTACAATTTTAATTTCTTGTAAAGCTTTTGCAATAATCGCCTTTTCCTCTGACGTAAACTTTACATCCAACGCTTTGATATTCTCTAAAATACGTTCCTTTTTAGTTGTACCTGGAATCGGAACGATCCAAGGTTTTTGATCAAGTATCCATGCAATCGCAATTTGTGCGGTTGTAACACTCTTGCTCTCTGCAACTTTCTGCATAAAATCAAGCAAAACTTGATTCGCCTTCATTGCTTCTTGAGTAAATCTCGGTAACTCTCCCCGATTGTCATTTTGATCAAAAGTAGTATTCTGATCTAACTTACCAGTAAGATACCCTCTACCAAGAGGACTATAAGAAACAAAGCCGATACCCAGTTCATCTAAAACTGGAAAAATTTGTTTTTCAGGTTCACGCCACCAAATAGAATATTCACTTTCTACAGCCGTTAAAGATTCAACTCTATGAGCTTTTCGAATTGTGTCAGCACTAGCTTCTGAAAGACCCCAATGTAAAATTTTACCTTCTTGCTTAAGTTTTTGAATCGTAAGTGCAACTTCTTCAATCGGAGTATTAGGATCGATGCGATGGATATAATATAAATCGATATAATCTGTTTTTAAACGTTTTAGCGAACCTTCTACGGAGGAAATGATCGATCGTGGACTACTATCAGGTTGATTGTTTAAACCATCTATTTTAAATCCTCCTTTTGTTGCGATTTGTACCTGTTTTCTTTTTCCAGCTAAGGCTTCTCCAACCAATTCTTCATTAGTATACGGACCATATACTTCAGCCGTATCAAACATTTTGATTCCTGCATCAACAGCTGCATGAACGACTTCGATCATTTTATTTTTATCTTGTGCAGGTCCGCGATGATAATTTAACCCCATACAGCCAAAACCAATTGTTGACGTCTTTATGCCATTTTTACCAAGTTGTCTTTGTTTCATCTTGTATCCCATCCTTTCAAAATCATTCATTTTTAAATCAAATTTTATTCTATATAATTGATTTTACTTGTTAGAGTCCACTATAAGTCAAGTAGAATCGGTTCTAAAAATGGAGACAAAATAAAAAAACAAGACAAATTTTAACGTTTTGCCTTGTTTTTATCAACTCATATTGAGCCTAGCGAACAAAAGCCTTCATCGTTTTAATTGTTTCGCCTAGGCTTACGCCATAAGGCTCAATATCATACGATTCAATTGTGGCTGGGATAATAAAAGTTTGTGCGTATTGAATTCGATAAGGGTCAAATTCTCCTGTCGGGCTGGTCACTAATGCTTCTTTTCCTTCAACTAAATTTAATACATTGACACTTCCGTGATTTTCATGACGTACTTTTCGATTAAATGTATGACGTCTTGTTTCGATAAATTCTGTTTCATGAAGACCCGTTTTTTCTTCCAGCCACCCTTCACCCTTTGCGATTGTGCTAAAAGGATTAATTAGTTCTTTTTCAACCCATTGCTGGTCTTTGTAGATATCAATATTCGCTTCTCCATGATCAATATTGACGGGTCTAGGTAGTCCATCAAAATCCACACGATCCCAATCCCATAATTTAAACGTAAAGCGATTTGGCGTTGCACTAATTTCTAAAATAACAGAGTCTTTCCCACTAGAATGAATCGTACCTGAAGGAATCGAGTAATGATCGTGCTTTTTCATTTGATAACGATAGATATATTTTTGATCATCGAAACTAACGTCCCCTTTTTCTGCTTCTTTCAGCGCACTGATCAAGGCATCTTTCTCAACACCATTATTTACACCTAGATAAACAACTGCATCATTTTTGGCCTCTAACACATAATAACTTTCATCTTGAGTATAATTAACACCAAATTTTTCTTGTGCATAATCAACTTTTGGATGAACTTGTAAACTCAAATTTTGACCATCCATCGTATCTAAAAAATTAAAACGGATCGGAAACTCATGCCCAAAACGACCGAAAGTTCGAGTGCCTAACAATTCTTCACCAAAGTTAAAGATCAAATTATTAGCTGGTATTTCAATTCTTGTTCCAGAGAAATTCAAAAGCAAACTATTTTCCTCAGGCACTCCATTAAAACTCCAAGCCAAATTCTTTTCTTTTCGACCAACATCAAATGTTTTTTGCATCCAAGTGCCACCCCAAATTCCTGGATCAAAAAACGGGACTAATGAAAATGGCTGCGCGACTACTTCTTTTAGACCACCTATATAATCACTATACTTGATTAATTTAGGGTTTGCTTCATCATGAATGTCCAATAGATAGTCAATGTTATTTGCGATTTTCCGTTTGTAACGGTCGGCAAGCGGCCACTCAAAAAAGTAACCACGCTTGATCATTCTCAACGAATCTTCCCCTGTATTCGCTCCTTGCCAGTTACTATATTCACCTGAACGATAGCGTTTTTGGATTTCCCAACGGGCTAAATCCACATAAATGATTAGATCAATATTCTCAACCAATGAAGCACCTACACCGTAAATAATGGAGAATTTACCTTGGCTTCGCTTTTCATTTAACTCATCAGATACTAATTTGAACTGTTTTTCGTCAATAAAATCCTCAAAAACGTGATGACTCATCAATCCAAAGATTCGATCATCCGTTAAAATGTCTTTGATTTTTTCATTTAATTCAGTTGAATTGATAAATAGTTCCTTACTACTAATAATCAACTCAGGGTTTAACGGGGTAATGATTTCTTCTAAAATAAGGGTCTCATTTGTAACTGGGTAACATTCTATTGCGATCGTATAGGCTTCATCTTTCCCCTTTTGTGCTAATAAGGTTCTAACAATCTCTTCATAAGATGTACTTACGTTTGCTGGATGTTGAATCTTTATCTCAGGTCGTACAATGGCTGACTTCAATTGTTTTCTCTCCTTTTTTAAATACTCTAACCGGAAAATGGCAGTTAACGTAATCGTGTCCAGATTCACTTAACCAACACGCACCAACGGATAGTTTTTCAGTACCTGTATTAATCAAACGATGACTTGTGTTTCCTGGAATATAATGGATAGAGCCTTCTGTGACGTCTTCAAGTTTATAGGTGTTATCTTTAAAAACGATTAACAACAGGCCTTTTCCTTTCATTCCCCAATAATATTCACCCGTATCTTTTTCCCGATGAATATGTCCTTTTGTCATATAAAATTCATTTCCTACGGTTCCAGGCATTACATGAGATATTCCTAAAAATAGACCACCCTTGCACCCTTCAACTAAGCCATTATCATGATACTCAACCTCATAAATAATTTTAGTCAGGTCAGGTTCTTGGTTCCCATGCAGATAATGATCAACATAACTTTCAAGTCTAGTTTGACTAGATTTAACTGCCACTCCTTCAAGTTTAGGTATGATTGGGTTAAAATGAATTATTTTTTCTCTCATCATTCGCGATTTTCTCCTTTCTATGGTCGAAAATCATTCCAAAGACTTTGATAGCTTAATGGATCTGTGACGAATTCAAATTGCGACGGATTTTCTTCGTATTGCCTATATAAATTTTGTTTTGATAAGCCAAATTCTGGGTATTCTCTCGCCTGTTTTACTTCCATACCTTCAGGTGAATAATTAGGATTTTCGATCCAGTTTATTTCACCATCCGTTACAACTGGATA
Organism: Enterococcus silesiacus; assembly: GCF_001886225.1. Classification (NCBI taxonomy): domain Bacteria; kingdom Bacillati; phylum Bacillota; class Bacilli; order Lactobacillales; family Enterococcaceae; genus Enterococcus; species Enterococcus silesiacus. Next base: position 40,267 of record NZ_JXLC01000016.1, read on the forward strand.
ATAGGCTAAACCTTGACGAGCTCTGATTTCTTGATACTCAAATGCGTAGTCACGAATACACCATGCACCGAATAACATTTTTTGATGTTGAGAAGCGTTCACTGTATAGTGAGCCCATTTTGGCGGCACAATCACAATATCTCCTGGTTTAGCTAGTATTGCAGCACATCGGCCTGGTCGCTCGGAAACAAACTCTTGCATGTAAATGTAAGCTTCCCCTTGCCAAATTTCATAAACCTCTGGTGTAGAGGAATTACATGAAGGCGATATTGCATGAATATGCCCTTGACTGCGAACCAATTCACTTCCGATTAAACCAGCATTATAAGCAACTACCCCATATAATAGATTACGAGTTATCAAATCATCTGCATGTTGCTTTTTCCCAACATCCATTGCGATTGAATACAAAACATCAGGTCCTTTTGCTTCACTGTCTAATAAACTATGACGAACATCATTCAAATATCTTTGTTCTACTTTTTCAGGATGAAAAACATCCAAGCCAAAATTCAAAGCTAGATCTGCTTCATTCAAATAGACATCTAAGACTTTATTAAAAGTCATCTTCTGTCTCTCCAGTTGAATGGATCGTATACTCTTGAATTGTTTCTTTTGCTGCAGTGATTGCATCAGGTATTAATTGTTCTGTTGGTTTTATTGCACTTGATAAAACCAAATCCAGTACTAAAGGAAGATTCATTCCGCTTAATAGCCGGACATCCCCACTTTCAGCAAAATAGCTATAAGCTGTTGCACCCGGTGAGCCTGAAGGTATATCACTCACAAGGATTGTACTATCACATTGGCCATCATTTGGTAACAGGGTAAGTTTCTTTTTGAAATGTTCGATTCCAGCTTCATCGAGTTCTACGGCATGAAGTTGAGACTGCTCTCCGACGATAAATTCCAGCGCCTTTTTCATGCCTGTAGCTAAACCTAAATGGCTGACTAAAATGATTCGATCATTCATTTTATTCATTCTCCTTTTTGAAATGTCGTTCTATTATTCCTACAATTTTTTAAAATAAGTATGCTAATCCCACACCAGCAAATGCAACCACAAAATAGATCATAATTAATTTAACGGGTGAGACATTCTTTTTAGCCATCAAATACCAAGAAAAGAAAATTACCATGAGTGGTGCCAATTTAGGAAAAATCCCATCTAAAATGGCTTGAATGTCGATCTCTGTTCCAGTTAAGGCAAATTTTGCAGGTATTTCAAGTTTTACGTAAGATGCCGCAACACCTCCAATTACTGTCATCCCCAATACCGTAATTGCTTTTGTGATTTGTTGCGCTTTTTCTCCTGTAAAAACATCAACAGATTCTGCTCCAAGTTCATACCCTTTAAAAAATAGGTAGCGAGAACCAAAATACATAATACAGTTATAGGCAACAATGTAGAAAAGAACGCCTAAAATACTGCCGTTTGACGATAAGCCCATTCCGATTGAAAGTAAAATTGGAATCAACATGCCTGGTACCATCGAATCACCGATTCCAGCTAAAGGACCCATTAAACCAATCTTCAAACTATTGATTAATTCACCTGTAATTCCAGTGTTTCCCAGAGCCTTTTGTTCTTCCAAGCCAGCAGAAATTCCGTTTATCAAAGCTCCAACCTGTGGTTCGGTATTATAAAAGGCCGTGTGACGCTCCATCATTTCTTTTTTCTTTTCCGGTTCATCGCTATACAATTTATCTGCTATGGGCTCCATTGAAAGAGCAAAACCCATTGCTTCTAAAAACTCAAAACTCATAGCAACTAAGTTATACATCATCCACTTATGATACGATTTCGTTAATGTTTTTTTATCTAGTATTTTTTCAGCCATCGTTAAAATTCCTCCTCGTCATCTTCTTCATCTATCACACCATTTGACATAACAACACTCTTTTTGCTTGAACCTGTATAATATAGATAAGCAATCACAGCCGCTATAATTGTTAGCGCAATCATATTTAAATTCAAAAAGACAATACAGACAAATCCTAATAAGAAGAAAAGAAATAATGAGTTCTCTTTAACAACAGCTGTCAATAACATTGCAATTCCAATTGCTGGTAAAACGCCACCTAAATAGCTCATGACATCGATCAAATATTGTGGCATTGAATCTAGCATAGATTTGGCAAAACCTGAGCCGAAATAGACTACTAAAAATGAAGGGACAAATCGAGAAATAAAGTTTGTTGCTTGCGGTCCTGCAATTGCATTTAATCGAAACTTACGGTAATCACCTTCTTGAATCGCAGCGACTGCCCGATGATTCCAAAAAGAGTTAACAACCTGATATAGATTAAATACGATGGTACCAAGAACACCAATGGTTGTCGCAAGTGTGACAGCAACTTCAGTACTTGCATTGGACAACATGGCTAAAGCAATTGCCGGAAAGGCCACAAAGTTCAAATCAGCTGGCATTTGTCCACCAGGGGTTACCATTGCTATATAGACGGTCTGAATTGCGACCCCTATCAATATTCCTTGTTTTAAATCACCTAAAATAAGTCCTACAATCATTCCCGAAACAAGTGGTCTAGTGATCGTATACCAACCACCTGTTAGTCCTAACAGCCAAGGTGTCGATAACGCACCAAGGTAGCAAAAGACCGAAATTGCAATGGCCTGTAATAACAATGTCCCATCCATTAACTTTCTCCTCCTTCAGCTTTAAGCTCCGTCCAGGTTTTCTTTTTAGAATCAGGCACTAACTGAAACGAGACCGTCATCCCATTTTTTTGCAACGTATCAAAGGCCACTTCTTCTGTTGGAATCATACTTAGATTTTTCCCATATTTTTTTGCACCATCTCTCACACTCATCGGTCCGACATTTAACTCCTGATGCTCAGAAATAAAATCGACACCGCTTTCAAAAATTCTGACTAAAGTTTCGGGTGAGCGAGCAATCAGAAAATAGTGTCGTTTACTTTCAACAATTTTTGGCCACTTTCTAATTAGTTCTTCCTCTGTTAAAACAAATCCTTTTAACGGTGAAGGGACTGCTGATTTCAACATTTTTGCAAGTACTGGGTTATTTGCTGACGGATCGTCCACCGCTACTACACCATCACATTTTCGTTCGCTCATCCATCGTGTCACTACTTGGCCATGAATAATTCGATCATCGATCCTAATAAATGAAATTGCCATTTTTCTTCCTCCTCATATTGACATATTGTCATTACATTATATTATAAAGAAAATATATTCCTGTTTTCAGAAATACACTTTCATTTAATCAAATTTAGCCTTCTACATAATAACGATACTCGCTACCAATGTAAAAACACTCAGAATACTCGTGAAACACTTTCCCTAACTGTTGCGTAATTCTTACTCGTTTTAAAATTGGTGTATGCTCATTGATCTTTAACGCCTCGACTAATTGCTCACTTGGCTCGATCGCTTCCACATATTCTTTGATCGAATCGACAACAATGTCAAAGGTTTTCAAATACTCGTAAAAAGAACCATAATACTCTTCGGCATCTGTTGAAAAATCTGGATCATACGTAAAATATGTATCAAAAAATGCAAATGCTAGATCCTCTGTTCCGAAAACTCGCTGTAAGTTTAGAACTGGATCCCCTTCTTTAATATTTAGAAAATTAGCGATCTTAGCAGAAGCAGTCTTTTTTTCTATATGAGCTTTTAACGTGTGTACTTTCCGACCGAGATCATTCATTTCTTGAGTAAAACTTTTTACTGTTATCTCTTTAACTTCAGGCTCTTTTGATTGGACAAAAGTCCCTACTGCACGTTTTCGGTATAGAAGACCTTCGTTGACGAGTTGGTCAATTGCTTTTCGAATGGTAATACGACTGACATCATAAATATTGCACAACTCAAACTCTGTTGGAATCTGATCTTCAACTTCCCACTCTCCAGAATGAATCTTAAATTTTAAATCGCTAGCGATTTGAATATATAAGGGTAGTCTGTTGTCATTCATTGTTTCACCTTCCGTTCACATCTCATTGTCATAACAATAGCACATCACCATATTTATTACAAGACATTTTATATCTGAAATTTATTTCAAATCGATTATTTTTATAAAAAAAGCTATATGCTTGCGTTTTAAATCGAATTACCACTAATTCTTGACACTCTTTTTTTAGTATAACAATAGCGAACATTGTTATACATCTTATAATCAAAAAAGAGAACAACAAAACGAATTTTCGTTTTGTTGTTCTCTAAGTTCAATACACGTTCATAAAAGTAGCTTAAAGCAACAAGGTGAGCATAATTGCGTTGCCCGTTAATCCTACATAGCCTTCCCTCTATAACTATTTATTCCCCTATTATCATCAACTGACATTTTCGATTTCGTTTACGATTTTGATCAAAGTCTATAAAATAGATATAACCAACTGATCCGATTTGAAGCGCCGTTTCTTTGATAATAAAGGTTTCACTTGAGCCAAATAAAGAAGCACGAATATGAGCATCTCCATTTAGAATCGTACCAGGATCACTTGGATAATTTGGATCATCCAAGCTCATTAGAAAGTCAAGATGCTTAGGACCTGGATAACGATAATTTGTTTCTTCTGACAACTCCCTAGGAATGATCTTGTCTAGAATTCGATTTAAATCCACTTGTAAAAATTCATCTCCATTGAAATCTAAATCGTGAACAAATTCTTCAAAAATTACTGAACAGGTCGTATGAGGGGACTGAACTACGCATATTCCGTTTGCTATCTCACTTTCCTTAACAGCTTGTTTCACCACTTCAGTGATATTATGATAACTCACACGTTGTCCATTAGAGGTTAAACTTAAATCCTTCGTATATGTCTTCATTCTTTATTGCTCCTTTGACTCTGCTCTGACTTTAGCAACTGCTTCCACCATATCACGCAATGTTTGAAGAGGATCTTTCGCACACACGATCCCGCTTGTCCCGCCCGTGCCATCTGCCCCGGATTCTATCGCTTGCCGAACATCTTCAATGGTGCTGATACCTGCGGCTTGAAGTACAAATGTTTTAGGTGAAACAGATTTTACGGCTTCATTCGTTTGTTTCATATATGAACTATCACTAGTATTCCCAGTTCCAATCAATGCTGTTGGCTCACAAACCATTACATCAGGTTTGAGTGTCGCAATGGCTTGTGCTTCTACAATTGAATCTGCACAGGCAATCACTAAGACTCCTAGCTCTTTCGCTCGTTTCATGATAGTGACTAGTTGATTGATTCCAACAGGATGTTCAGCATGGTTCAAAAATGTTGCTTGCACACCTGCCTCTACAAGCCCTTCTGGTAAAATGTAGCCCATACCTGGTCCCACGGTTAACCCATCCATATGTTGCACCGTAATGATCAAGTGTTTTGTTGCTTGGGCAATGCGATAGGCATCAACATACTGAACCGTGAAAAAAATATCTATATCATATTTTTCGGCAAGTTCATCTGCCTCTTTCGCTAATTTTAAAGCTGCATCCCCATATAAATATGCTTTGGGATTCACACAGAAAAATGGCGCTCGAACTGTTCTTTTTTTCAAAATGATCACCTCTTTTATTTAGTTGAAAATACTGTAAAGTAATGTTCCAATGTTTTTTCCATTGCCTGATTGGCCTCTTTTTTTAATTGAAAATAATCGGTAGGATTCTCTTCTTCGATCGTTTTCATTGCTGCCGTAATAAAGTCAGTAAATATATTGATTTTACTGATTCCTTCTGTGGCACATCGATGTAAGTTATCATCGCCTGAAGAAGAACCTCCATGTAATACGAGCGGTATTTTTACAGCCTTTTGAAGTTCTGCCAAGCGTTCAAAACTAATTTTGGGTGTTCCTTTATAAAACCCGTGAGCTGTTCCAATCGAAACAGCTAAAGAATCTACATTGGTCTCTTCAACAAAGCGCATCGCATCTTTTACCTCGGTGTATATGGAATCGCTGTGGTCGTGATTTTCATAATTCACACCAGAACCGACAAACCCGATTTCTGCTTCAACAACGACGCCTCTTTCATGAGCATAATCTGTAATTGCTTTGGAACGACGAACGTTTTCTGCAAATGGATCAAGGGACGCATCGATCATGACGGATGAAAATCCTAATTCTATGGCTTGTTTTATAATCGCTTCATTTTGTCCATGATCTAAATGTAAGACCACCGGTACTTTTGCTTTTTTTGCTAAATAGTTTCCAATCAAAGCGGCCTCTTCTAATGACATCATATCCATATGTGCCTGTGCAAAAGCAAGAATTAAAGGCTTATTCATACGTTCAGCCACGCTCACATATGCTCGTGCTGAATCTAAGTCAAAAAAATTAGTAGCGGGAATAGCAAATTGTTCTTTTTGAGCCTGTTCAAATAATTCTTTAGATGTAACTAACAAAGCAATCCCTCCTATTCTTTGATTTTAGCTTCAATTTCTTGATACATTTCCTCAGTTCCCATTCCTGTTAATAGCGGTAAGCCCATGATGATTTTATCTTTGATTTTATCTGGAACGACCGTTGTACTAACAATAATGTCATAATCATCAATTCGGTTCATCTCATCAGCGACTTTTGATTGATATAATCGTACATCATTTTCGTACCCTTTTGCTTTCAACCATTCTTTCACTTTGTTTGTTACGATTGTAGAAGTAGCTACACCAGTACCACACATGATCAACATTTTTTTCATCGTCTATACTTCCTCTCATTTCGTTTATTTGTTTACTTGTCTTTTGGGTAAAATTTTATTCACATAAATCATTCCACATAGTACAACTACTCCTATGATGGCTAAACCGCCCCAGCTTAATAGTTTGGTCAGACCAACGTACATCCATGTCGTCCATAAGCCACCTTCAGCAAGTGCTGTAATACTTGAATTTCCTTGTAGATCAAAGTTTGCTGCCTTAGCTGACATCGTAACAAGTGGAGCGACCCAAGACGTGATATAAAGAATACTTACCATATAGATTGAACCTGCGATTACCGTTCGAACGATGTTTCCAGCGAAAACAGCAGCCATTAAACAAACTAAGAAAGGAATCGTTGCAAGATCTCCAAACGGCAAGGTTGTATTTCCTGGCAAAATAACTGCTAATAAAATTGTGATTGGTACTAATAACAGGGAAGAAGACAGAACGGCTGGATGTCCTACTGATAATGCAGCATCCATCCCAATATATAATTCTCTTCCAGGAAAACGCTTCTTGACAAATTCATTAGCTGCTTCTGAAATTGGCGTCAATCCTTCCATCAAAAGTGCAACCATTTTCGGCATCAACACCATCACAGCACCTGTTTTAACGGCTAGTTGTAAAACTCCAGCAACATCATATCCTGCAAAAAGACCAATCACTAAGCCGATCAGAAAGCCCATCACCGTCGAATCGCCGAAAATACCAAAACGTTTTTGGATCGTTTCAGGATCTGCCTTCCAATTTTTGATGCCTGGAATACGATCAAATAGCCAATTCATCGGTATTGCAAAGATAAAGCCTGGTGCCGCAGTGCCATGCGGAAATGTAATATTAGGAAAACCATAGAATTTTTTTACAACTGGGCCTAGAATATCGCCAAACAATAAAATCATCATCATGTAAACAACTGTTGCTGCGATTCCAATCGCAAAATTTCCGGTTAATGCGTAAACTAAAGAAGCAATAAACGCACCATGCCAAAAATTCCAAATATCAACATTCAAGGTCTTCGTTAACCCCAAAATAATCAATCCCACATTTAGTAACACGCCAATAGGAATGGCCAAACTTCCTAAAACAGTTCCATATGAAATTGCGGCAGCCGCCGGCCAGCCCACATCGATAGTTGTCAAATTTAGACCAAAACGCTCAACCATCGCTTGTGCCGCGGGCCCTAAACTACTGCTCAATAAATCAATCACCAAATTCAACCCTACAAACCCTACACCGACTGTCAAAGCAGATGTAAAAGCTTTAGCCGGTTTTGTTCCAAGAATCATACCAAACACAAAAATCAAGATTGGTAAAACGACGATTGCACCCAAGTCAACAAACCACTGTAACGCATCTAACATATTATTTCCTCCATTTCTTTACGCTAAGCCAGCATCATGAATAATTTGAATGAATTCTGGTTTTGATTGACAATGATATAGCTTTCCCATTATTTCCGGCTGTTGAATCATCCCAATCAGCTTTTGCAACATTTCCAATTGTTCATGCGGTTCTTTTAACGCCAGCATGAAAATCATATGAACATCAACTGGTTTATCAGCAGTACCCATTTCAAAAAATGTGATGGGTTCTTTCAAAGACATAAAAGCAATTTGCGATTTTTTTACATAGTCACTGTCAGTGTGCGGAATTGCAACACCAATATTCGTAACAGGAAGTCCTGTTGGAAAACGCTCCTCTCTTTCAATAATCTGTTCAAGAAAATCATCTGTAATAAACTGTTTTTCTCTTAATTCTTTCGCTAACCGTTGAAATGCTTCATTTCTATCCTTAACTTCTACTTGAAATTCAGCGATCTCACTATTAAAATACATCTTCAACATTCCCTCCTTTTCAAAAAAGCTATCAGTTCTTCCACGCTTTGACTTTGACTGATCTGCTCAACACGCTCTTTTGAATCGATTCTGTCATATAAAGCCGACACCAAATCTTTGGCTATAACCATATCTTTTTCTGCAATTGCGATTGTAACAATTAGACGTACTTGATTTATTCCCCATTGAATAGGTTGTTTCGTTGTTATAAAAGATAACTTAGTTTCTTTGACTGTGTCTGGTGCACTGTGCGGAATCGCTACTCCGCTAACAATACTGGTGTTACCCAGCTCTTCTCTTTGAATTATTGACTCTTCAAACCCCTCATTTACCAACCCTAATGCTTGATATTGTTGAATTAAATACGCTAAAACATCTTCCTTCCGATGAAAACTTTGGTCTAAGAAAATTAATTCTTTTTGGATAAATGGAAGCAAAGAAATCGTGCTATTTTCTTTTGAATACGTAAATGTTTTTTCATTTTCACTGATGTTGGATAAATAAGTTGCAATCATTGCCACTTCTTCTGCAGTAGGTAAAGCGGATACGTGAAGAACAGGAATTTGCTCTATTTCAAGTGGAATCGCTGCAATGATTAAGTCAATATCATCCACTGGATTGTCCAAAAGCTGTTTTTCTGTTCCAATTTCAACCACGACACTTGCTGGCAAGTTTTGTTTGATGCGATTAAAAATCAATTCAGATGTCGCCAATCCATTACCACAGACAATTAGAACATGTTTCGTTAATTGAATTTTTTCGAATGCTACTTGAAAGTGAATTGTCAAAAATGATACTTCATCTTCATTTAAAAAAAGTGAATAGTATTTTTCAAAAACAGCAGAGGCAAATTGTGTTAATGTAAACATCGTAGTATATTGCTTCTTGATGCTATCCTTAAGCGGATTTCGTACGAAAATATCATTTTTTAATCGGTGGAGCATTGGCATAATATGGGCAATCAATGAATGATATAATTGCTCATCTTTATCGACTTTTACATCGAGTAGATGTGTCATATCTTTGATCAAGGCATCAGTTACATCATTCAATTTTTGGTCAACAGGTAAATCTGATATTCCCGGCACAACACTATGAGCGAATAATAGTGAACACATATATTGCATATCATTCTTAGAAAAAATACAATTTAGTTCTTGATTGATTTCTTCTGAGAAGTTTAGAGCAACCATATACAGTTGCATTTTCTGCAAATCCTTAAAAATAAATTCATTTTGCTTTTCCATGTGATGCCCCGTTTTAAGTCTAGTTAGAAAAATAATCAGTGACAATTTTAAAGAGTACACAAAATAATCATTTAGTATTTTTCCCGTATGAATCATTATTTTTTCAATAAACTCGTTCACCAATTGAATGATCAGGGCTTCAATAATTTCAGAAAGAAAATCTAAACTGTCGCTTTGACTCTTTTCAGCATGTGGATGGTATCTTTTACTGTACCGTACTAAATATTTTTTATAGACCTTTTGAATCGTACTTTCTTTTTCAAAAGCATTGATTCTACGCTCATTAAGCTCAAGAAGCTCCGTCTTTTTTAAATAATGCAACACTTCATCCATATCTTTTTTGATCGATTGCTTACTGACCAAAAATCGTTGCGCGTAATCGTCATATGTTATTTTTTCATCGTCAAGTAAAATAGATGAAAACATGATCAATTGTCGATAAGCTGGTGAAAATTCCTCATCTTCTAAAACAAGGACCCGATCCTGTTGAATCATTCCTTTTAAGCGTTCTTTTGCTTCTTTCGTTCCAATTAAATAAATGCCTTTTCTTGGAACGCGATCAATCATTAATCCATTTTCACTAAGGTAAGCTTCTATACTTTTTAAGTCTGTATACGTCGTCTTATTTGATACAGAGAGCTTCTTACTGAAATAATTGGTTGCTTGGTACTCTTTTTGATGTAGCAGTAAACGAATCAACTCATTTTCTCGTTTTGTTCGTTTTTCCATTTATCACACCTCCGGAAAGCGCTTTCCATAATTAGAGTATACGAATAGTTTAATAGATAGTAAATCATCTTCTATTTCCACATTAATGTGGACATCGTTAGCAAGATCGTTATTTTATGCATTAAGACAGAAAAATAAAAAAACAGTATCAGGAAATAATTCCCATACTGTTTAGTCATTCGACATTTTATCATTTTAAAATCAGACGTAAAATAAAGGATAAGCCAAACCAGCCAATCAAACTAATACCGATCGCAATCACCCAACCTAAAATATTATGTTCCAATGGTAACGGCATATTCATCCCAAAAAAACCAGTTACAATCGTTGGAATGGTTAATAAAATAGAAAGAACGGTCAAAATTTTCATCGTATCATTCAAATTATTATTTAAAATATTATTATACGTACCAGATAATTGCTGCAAAACTTGTGCCGTTAATTGCGCCATTTCAACTAATTGTCTTGCCTCAATCAGTGTATCTTCCCACTGTTCTTTTTCAACTTCATTCAATGATTGGTAAATTGCATTGGTTTTGATCTGTTCTAATAAAACAGCATTTTGTTTTGTCGCAGATATAAAATAAGCAACGCCTGTTTCTACATCTGATAACGCCAGCAAGTTCTTCTTAGTTGTTTTTTCTTTCAACATATTATTAATATGATTTCGCTCACGATTCATCTCTTCTATCACTGGGAAAAATTTATCTGTAATCAAGAATAAGCTGGAAAATAAGAACTTAAAAACGGAAATTTCTGAATTGTTTTGTAAATATTTTTCCATATATTGAATGATATAGGCATTCTCATTATTCGTTATTGTCAATAATTGTTTATTTTTAATTAGAAATGTCATTGGTACCGCTTCATAGTGATTGTTGCTCTTTTTATTTTGTGGGACGTTGTAAATCAAAATAAACGCATCAAGCTCATTATCATATTCAATACGAGCACGTTCATTTTTATCTAATGCATAAGAGATGATCTCACTATCAATACCATATTGTTTATATAAATCCGAGTCAGTTGCAATCTGATCAGAATCAATGTTGATCCAAACATTTTCACCAGTACCAAATTTCTTTTCCATCATCATATGAAAACCTCCTAATTTTAAACTTTCCTAAAAGGCCTCAGCCAGTTCCTCTACGACAAAAAAATCTTCCTAATTCGCTTCAAAGTTCTTTTGGGCTTTAGTTAGATTGATTTCCAGTTGTTCTTGTTCTTCTTTGGTCAAACCATTACGAACTTTCTGATCTAACTGTTCAAAAATCAAATTTACTTGAGCAACCAACTGCTCACCTTCAGCAGTCAGAAAGATATTTTTCTGTCGCTCGTTGTCTTTAGGTATTTCACGATAAACAAGTTTTCGTTCTTCCAAACCCTTTAAAACATTTGTGACTGTTGCCTGTTTTTTACCCAAATAATCTGCTATTTCTCGTTGAATAGTTCCTGGATGAAGAAAAATATAACTAAGACTGCGGGCTTGTAAACTGTTTAATTGTAACATCTTTAATCTCACTACTACATATTTTTGTTGCTGCATACCAAGCAAATAAACTTTTTCTGCTAAACCGTCTCGATTCGATATCATTCTCATCACCCCTTTTTTTAATAGTTTAAACTAAAATACTTTATTTTACAACTATTTAAAAAACATCTATCATACAATAATAGGATATGATTTGTTATATACACATAAAAAAGCCTTTAACTAAATAAATTACTTAGCTAAAGACTCTTGTGTGACACGATACAATGACATTCGATTTTTTCTGCTGTAGATCTATGCTTGATTTAATGCTGAAAAATAAGCGAGAACGCGTTGTATTACTTGGTTCCAAAAGTCCCAAGTATGACCACCTGCATGTTCTTCATAAGAATAGTGCGCAAGCGTCTGTGCTGCTTTGCTTCGAAAAGTCTGGTTGTCCTGATAAAGAAAATCCTCTGTTCCACAAATTTGTAGAAAATACGGCGCTGACGCTTCCCCCAATTGTGTAGAAAATAATTGAAAAAGATTATCAGAACTTTTTGATAACCGTACCTTATTTCCAAAAGCAAGGCCAAAGACCTTATTTCTGCTCGCATCCCGCTTCCATAAAGACAAAACATCTAGCGCACCAGACAACGAAGCCACTGCTCTTACTTGCTCTGGAAAAGACATTCCCCATTTAAAAGCACCGTAACCACCCATTGATATGCCTGCAACAAACGTGTTATTTGCCGGTGACGCTAATCCAAACCATTCATGAATCTTCTTAGGTAACTCTTGTGTTAAATACTCCCAATAATCGGAGCCCGACACCATATCTGTATAGTAGCTGAGCTCCACTTGAGGCATTATGATCACAAAGGGATAGTCCTCAGCAAAGCGTGCTAAAGATGTTCTATCTAGCCATGTATTGCAATCATCTGAATAACCATGCAACAAATAGATCACGGGAGAATGACGTGTCATATTTTCAGGTAAATAAATCGTTATACTAGTCGCTTTATCCAATGAATGTGAGCGGAAATTCATACGAGCAATCGTCATTTTTATTAAGTCCTTTCAGAAAAAGAATCACCATCGATAAAGCTTGTATAAATATGTTCATCTTCTGTTTTTTCGCCAGCAATCAATTGAATGATTTTTTCAGCAGCCAACATACCCCAGCGGTGTTTAGAATAAGAAATCGTGGCCAATCTCGGTTGTACAAAAGCGCTAATATCAATATTGTCGAAACCAATCAAACGAATATCTCGACCTATTTTGTAATTCGTTTCTTTAGCATATTTGTAGATACCGATCGCCATTTCATCATTCAATGCAAAAATATCGACTGGTAATGTTGGCTGTTTCCCCATGATTTCTTTAGCCGCTCGATAGCCTGACGGTGCTGTAAAGTCTCCTGAGATAACTTCATAATCAACACCGAAGCGTGCTAATTCTTTGATACTTGCCTCTAAACGTTCTTGCCCGTCATAACTTTTTTTGGGGCCTGAAACGATAAACATCTTTTTTGTTTGGTTAGCTACAGCTTTTTCAATTGCTAAAGTAGCACCGCCTTTATTATCCAGTAAGACCTTACGAACATTTTTGTGAGTGATCACACGGTCTAAAATCACAAGAAAATGTCCGCGATCAGCAAATTGCTCGATTTCTTTGTTTTTAAACGTCCAATCCAATACAATCGCGCCATCAATCATCCGTTCTGGAATAAATAAATGCGATTTATTCCCGCTACAGACAATCATTTCAAAATTATGAGCTTCCAAACCTTTTTTGATGCCATCAAGCAATTCACCATAAAAACTACCGCCATAATCAGCGAGGTACACACCAATAATATTCGTTTGCTGCCTTTTCAGCGTACGAGCGGCCATGTTAGGAACATAGTCCAATTCCTCTGCAATCGCTTGGATTCTTGCTCTAGTTGCTTCAGTGACTTTTGGACTACCATTTAACGCATAAGAAACAGTTGAAATTGACACCCCTGCTTTTTTTGCAATTTCCTTGATTCCTACCATGTACGCTCATCTCCTAACAATAAATATCTAGTTGATTTTCCTTTTGATGTAAATATGTTTTTAATTCAGCGATCGAAACAACTAAGCCACCTTGACGATATGGATTGGGTTCCCTTATTGTTGCTAGTTCCTGTCCGTTTACCAAAATAGTTCCTTTTTGGCTACCCAGATGGAAAATAATGTTTACCGCTTTACCTGCTAATTGATAAATCATTTCTAAACCGTCTAGTTCAATTGGCAATATTGGATCGAGAACCAGTTGCTCTTTATCTTCTCTGATTCCTAAAACATTCGACAATAGTTGATTCATATAAATACCTGGTCCGCTGGAATAAATCCGCCAACCACCTTTAACACCGACATGGCCAGCTTTTAGTTGATTGAAATGATCTTGTGCCTCATATCTAGTCTTAAAATCGCCGTCAGAGCTACTAAAGTAAGCATTAGCTTGGCGTATTTCGGCATTTTTCACATGAATTTTGATTTGAATCGGATTGATGATGTTTAATGCTTGCCATGTTTCATCAACATGCCCTAACTTAGCCATTGCCTCGACATAACGAATGTGGGCATGTACATACTGTAAACCGATTTCCCGACCAAAATTTGCTGCTTGCTCTGCTCGTTTGAAGTTTGTACTTACACCGCCGCGATAAGTTGCCGGTTGATTCATCAAACGTACGCCATCTGGAAATTGTAAATACTCTTTTATAATACCATAATGGTGTTCAGCTTGTTCAACAGTTAACAATTCAGCAATCATACTGCGAGTCATTGGCAATAACCGATACTGGATGCCAGTTTTTTGATCGCTTGGATGGATCATCAATTCAACATGATCTGGATCTTCCATATAAACAAAGCCCGGGATCGTTTCAGTCGATAACATATATTTTTCAAAATCAGCTTTAATATTTGTCGCTAATTCGTGTAAATGCTTACCATAGTTACTATCGATCTCTACTAGTAAACGAGATAATTTTTCTACTACTTGATAGGTCAAGGCAACAGTCCAACTGCTTGCCATGTATTTTTTCAATTTATTATCATATGGCTGCAGCGTATCATCCCAATCCCCATCGCTGTAACATGATAGATAGGTTCCTTGTAAGAAATGATCTTCAGTGAATTGAATTTCTTTTTTCACATGATCGAGTAAAGCATATGCTTCAGTCGTTTTTGTAAAGGTTGTGCGATCAGTGTACGGGATTTTTTGATTTAAAATCTCAAAATCTTTTGTTTTAGCCAAATAATCAGCTACGATTTTCATCGGCCAGACGATGATATCGCCATGGCTTTCATCAGCTTTTTGCTTTTCATAGCGATCGAACATAAACCACTGCGGCCAATTTCCATCATCTGCAAATTGATTAGCATAAACATTTTTGATGATTGATCCTACCACTTCTGGTCGATTGACAGCAAAAAAATACTCTGTAGGTCCTTGAGAAACATCTCTAGTTCCCCAAGCAGCACCGCCATATTGTTCCAACCCATGAGGAGAAAGATAGTGCACAAGCATATTATGTGTATACCATCGAGATAAAACATTCATTGATTCTACGGCTTCTGTTTCATGTTTTAATTGAAAATTATTCAATAATCCATTAATAAAGGTCAGATACTGAGAATTTTCCTGTTCTGGTGTTGTCTTTATTGTTTGAAATGTGGAGCCTGTTAAACTGCCTTGAATCCGCATTGAAAAACCTTGACACGCTTCAATGACAAAAGTCGTCAGAACCTCTTCAGACTGACCAGATAAAAACAATCGTTCGTCCGTCAATTCAAATGGTTGATCCAATGAAATATAATATGTTAAATCTGGATACTCTTCATGAATCACTGAGTTTGCTGAAGCTTTCACCGTAACTAGTTGACTTGTTTTTACTATTTCATATGCAGGTTCTTCCTCATCGTCATTCATCACCAACTGATTCGTTACAGCAAACGTACGCTTTATTCCTTTCAGACTCATCACTTCTGTGCGAACTTCTCTTGTCTCACATACAGTAAACGTTCTCACTGTGATTATATCATCCTCTAATTTATAATGCCATGTCGCGTTGTTCAATCCCATCTCAAATGCAGATGGCATCGTTAGTATACGCCACTTCTCACCGTCTCTGATATAGATTCTTTGCCCTGATTGCTTCATGATATTTAAAGAATTACGGCTATTGCTCATTAATTTATTCATCGACGTATTACCCAAAACGATTTGAGAATTGAATAAACCATACATGTAAACCGTTGTACTCATTATAGGTTGTTCCACGCTTAATTCCGTTCCACTTAAAAGAATATGTCCATGCGCTCTTTCCATCGCTGTTTCCTTTTCTTTCAAAACAACATGGTGATAATCTTCGGTAAAAAATGAAGCAAGATTACCATTGATTCGTTCAACTAACTCTTGATGCGGAAACAGCTCATTCAGTTCTTCTTCAGTAAATGTTTTTCCTGTCAGTGGTGCGCCTACTTTTTTTTCTACGGTCGCGCCTTGCCCGTCAAGCGTTGCTATTTTTAATGAGTCATAACTTTTTTGAATCTCTTCTCTTGAAACTATAGGTTGCTTAATCACCGTTTCTTGATTCTTTAGAGGAGCACCATAAAAGACAATTGTTGTTTCTTGTTCTGTTACATTGTATTGTTCTGTTTGCAAAGCAATATAAGCAAACTCATATTGGTAAACTTCATTTGCTAAAAAGGCTTGACTCAAGGCCATTGCTTGGTTGGTTTCCTTATAGTCACGTCCAAAAAATTGATACCCATCTGTCGAAAAGCCGACGATTGGATTCAAACTGCCCTGCTCAACAACGGGGAAATTCCCGTCTTGTGGTTGGTTTTGTCTAGATGAAATGACAATACTATCATTTTCTTTTGTAACATGGTGATCCACATATTGCGACATGTAGGCTTCATTTGAACGAACCGCACCTTTTGTTGCATTGCCGATATCTTGGCCATAGACGACATCGACTTTTTGTCCAGTTCCCGTTAATCTCACTTGCCAAAACCAAATGCCTGATTCGGCTACTTGAAAATCAACCTGATATGTTACAGCTAAAAAATTTCCTAGCCAAGATAGCTGCTCTTTGCCGACATAGAGTTGACTGGCCGCATTAGAGCCAATCATCGGCACTGACTGTATCCCTTTTTCATCATAAACTCTTAAATACAGTTGATTTAAACTACCATCTAACGCATTGCCATTTAATTGGTTGATCATGATATTTTCATGCAGAATTTCAAAAAGATCACCATTTTCTAAGAAGGAGACCGTTGTTCCATTATGCTCAAATCGTTGTTTTTTATGCGTCATAGCTCTCTTCCTATCTACTTTAATAATTTGAACGTTTGTGTTAATACGTCCTTACTGCTTGAACCGATCATTACATCAAATAATCCTGGATCACTGGTATTATTTTGATCGCTATGGACATAACGTAACAGTTGCTCAGTGATTGTAAATTCTACTGTCCTTTTATCATGTGCGGGAATCATTACCTTTTCAAACCCTTTTAATTCTTTCACCGGGCGGACAACTTGACCGATTTGATCTCGAATATACAATTGAACCGTTTCTTCACCAACAATATCTGACTGATTTTCAATAGTAATGGTTGCTGTAATGGCTTCACCTGGGATTAACTCCGTCGTATTTAGATGCAAATCAGAATAAACAAACGTGCTGTAGCTTAAGCCAAAACCAAAGGGATATTTTGCAAAATTGGAAACATCCAAATATTTTGTCTCGTATTTCTCCTGTGAACCAGGTTTATAGGGTCTCCCTGTATTATCATAATTGTAATAGACTGGAACTTGTCCTACAGTTTCAGGAAATGACATGCTTAAACGCCCACTAGGATTGTATTTACCATATAAAATATCAGCTAAAGCAGCACCGCCTTCTGTCCCTGGAAACCAAGCTTCTACGATTGCTTTTGCAGAATCAATCCCTTGAAGATCAAGTGGTCGACCATTATAAAGGGTCACAATGACATTCTCATTTATTGCTTGTATTGTTTTGAATAGATCCAATTGCGCCTGAGGCAAGCGAATATCACTACGACTTGAGGCTTCACCACTCATCCAATCTTCTTCCCCAAGAGCTAAGACGACTTTATCGGCTTTTTTGGCAAGAGAAACTGCTTCATCAATCGCTGCTTGAGTTGGTTCAAAATAATCAAAAGCTTCTTTTCCAATCACATAGTCTGCGCCAAGCTGAGCTACACCTTGTGCCAAAGAAACTGCTTCTGCTTTTTTCCCTTGCCAAGACCAAACACCTAAAACATCATTTGATGCTGCCGCTGGTCCCACAATAGCTACGGTCTCTTGTGTAGATAACGGTAAACTATTTTCATTTTTTAACAAAACAATCGACCTTCTAGCAACTTCTCTAGCTGCTGCACGATGTTCTTTGGATAAGACAACTTCCTCTTCTAACGCAACATTTGCTCCCCGATGAGGATTTTCAAACAGTCCTAGGTCATTTTTCAATGTCAAGATACGTAAAACAGCTTCATCCAATAAAGCTTCGTCCACACTATTTTCTTTTATCAGTTCTTTTAAATTTTCTGTATAGCAGGTCGTCATCATCTCGATATCCACACCTGCTTCAATCGCAAGTTCCGCTGCTTGTTTTTTGTCTTGCGCCACGCCATGAGGAATCAGCTCGATCACAGCTCCCCAATCGGAAATGACAACGCCGTCAAAGCCAAACTCTTTTCGTAATACATCCCTAAACAGCCATTTATTTCCTGTTGCCGGCACTCCGTCAACTATATTAAAGGACGTCATGACTAATTTAGCTCCTGCATCAAGAGCCGCTTGATAACCTGGTAAGTAACTATCCCTTAGTTGTCTTTCAGACATATTTACAGTGTTGTAATCCCGCCCCCCAATAGCAGCACCATATGCCGCAAAATGTTTGACACAGGCAGCGACACGAAAGAAATCATTTTTTAAATCTTCTCCTTGATAGCCCTTAACAAACGCTTCCGCAAAACGACTATTTAAAAAAGGATCTTCACCTGTGGATTCCATAACACGTCCCCAACGAGGATCACGAACCAAGTCAACCATCGGGGAAAATGTTACATGCAAACCAGATACTGCTGCTTCTTTCGCTGAAATTTCCGCAACTTTTTTAGCTGCATCTAAATCCCATGAGCTGCCTAAACCAAGTGGGATTGGAAAAATTGTACGGAAGCCATGAATGATATCAGCCATTAGAATCATTGGAATTCCTAATCGATTGTTTTCCATATAGGCTTTTTGTACCCGAATCGCTTCTTTTGCCCCTGAAATACCCAGTGTTGTTCCTGCATTGTTGATGTCATCCTGGGTTAAACCAAGATTGGTCATGGGCCCGGTTTTTTCCTCTGCTTTTTCAGAATAAAACTCTGCTGCTAATTGCAAGAGTTGTCCTACTTTTTCATCTAATGTCATTTGCTCCAATAATTCAGTCAGTTGCTTGTGCTCCATATTTATTCACCTTTTCTTTTTTTATTTGGGAAACGTTCCTATTTTTAACCTTAGTCACTATTTAATTCCTGAAACGTTGAACCCTTGTAAAATATATTTTTGAAAAATCGAAAATACTATCAAAATTGGAATAACCATAAATGTCGCACCAGCCATCTGCAAAGCATAGTTTGTCCCATGTTGCCCTTGTAACAGCTGCAGACCAACAGATAACGTATAGTATTTCTCATCGTTAGCAATGATCAATGGCCATAAGAACGAATTCCAGCCGCCAATAAAGGTCAAAATACCCTGAACAGCTAAAATCGGACGACTTACTGGTAAAATGATTTTAAAGAAGATGTACCATTCACTCGCGCCGTCTAGTCGAGCAGCTTCAAGCATTTCGTTTGAAATGGTATTCATAAATTGCCTAAATAAAAAGATACCAAAAGCGCCTGCTAGCCCAGGTAAAACAATCCCGATCAAAGTATTTGTAAGACCAACTGAATTTAACAGTAGATAAACTGGAATCATTGTCACTTGTCCAGGAATCATCATCGTAGCTAAAACCATCATGAACAGCCAATTTTTCCCTTTAAAATCAAACTTAGCAAAGCCGTATCCCGCCATGGCGTTTAATAACAAGCCTAAAAAAGAACAGGCAGTAATAATCAGTGTATTTTTAAGATAGGTACCAAAGTTTAATCTGAAAAATAGTTCTTTAAAATTATCGAATGTTGCTTCTTTTGGTAATAAACTAGGAACGATCTGATTGATTTCTGCATTGGTTTTAAATGAAGAAAAAATCATCCACAGAAAAGGGAAAAAGGTCATAACACCCAGAACACCTAAGAGGATACCTATAAAAAGCTTAAAACTCATTTGAGCATTTTTATGTGACTGCATATCGTTCTCTCCTTTTATCCTTCATTTTCTTTTTGCTTCGTTTGAATTTTCATTTGGATGCCCGTCACGATAATGATCGCAATAAATAAAATCACTGATCCTGCTGCGGCATAGCCAAATTTATTATATTGAAAGCCTCTTTGATAAATGAATAACGCCACGGATAAGGTACTATCTAGCGGACCACCTTTAGTCATAACGAATGGTTCATCGAAGAATTGGAACCAGCCAATCAATGTTGTTACAGTGACAAAGAAAATCGAGAATTTCAGTAAGGGAATAGTGATTTTTAGAATCTGCTGCCACTTATTAGCACCATCGATTTCTGCCGCTTCATAATATTCTTTTGGAATCCCTTGGATCGCTGCTAAAAAAATCAACATATTTAAGCCAATCGCTTTCCAAACAGCTATGATGATCAATGAAAGTTTCGATGTACTAGGATCTGTCAGCCACATGATAGGCCCAACATTTACATAAGATAATAAATGATTTAATAACCCGATCGTTGGATTGTATAAGTACATCCAAACAACAGATACTGCCACTGTATTTGTGATCGACGGACTATAAAATACTAAGCGCATAAAAGAGAAAAATTTATTTTCTCCAAAATTGATCATAATAGCTAAGGCTAAGGATGCAATAATCACCAGTGGCACACCGATAATGACATAGTAAGCAGTGTTGAACATTGCTTGACCAAAAACCTTGTCATTAAATATGTTCAAATAATTATCCAAACCAACAAAATTGATTCGAGAAAAATCAGCTAAACCTGCCAAACTCATATCAGTAAAGCTAATGGTTACTGCAATAAAAATCGGTATAATTGAAAAAATAAGTAATAAAGCAATAGCTGGAGCTATAAAAAAATAAGGTGATTTTGATTTTTTCATTTTGTCCTTTCCTCCTTATGAATGAGTCAAAGGAATAAAAACGAGCGTCTTGGCTATTGCTCATCTATTTAGAATAAACAACTTATTCTGAATTTTTATTCCTTTTGACTCATGACTATTACTTGATCAACGTCTCTGTTTGCTCATTTAATTCGTCCATTGCGTCTTGAAGATTCTTGCCACTAACAACGACTTGTTCCCATTGCTTCATGAAGTTTTGAGAAATTTCATCCCATTGTTTTAACAAAGGCATTGGTTGTGAGTCATTTAGTTGTTTTCCGAATACTGAAATCAATGGATCGCTCTTGAAGACCTCAGCCTCCCAGGATTTTTTGTTCGTTGGAAGTGAATTGGTACTTTCAAAGAATTTTGTTTGATTTTCTGGTTTTGAAAGGTATTCGATCAATTTCAGTGCAT
This sequence comes from Enterococcus silesiacus, assembly GCF_001886225.1. Taxonomy (NCBI): domain Bacteria; kingdom Bacillati; phylum Bacillota; class Bacilli; order Lactobacillales; family Enterococcaceae; genus Enterococcus; species Enterococcus silesiacus. The sequence goes on from NZ_JXLC01000016.1 coordinate 61,944, forward strand.
CCGCTTTTTTCTTAGAGCTGTTAAACACAGCTAAGTTTGCTCCACCAGTAACAGACATATTATTCACAGGCCCTTTTGGTAGTTCAGCTACACCCCATTTTCCATCAATATCAGGAGCAGAATCTTTGATACTATTGATCATCCAAGGGCCACTGATAAACATTGGAACAACACCTTCGCCACCAAAGCTTTGACCGATTTCTAAACCTAAATCTGTTTTAGGCGCTGAGCCATCTTGAACTAGTTTGTCTAAAAATTTTAAAGCATCTACCATTTCTGATTCATTGAAAAGCGGCTTATCATTCTTATCAAATAATTCCGAACCATTTTGGCGAGCAAACATGAAACCAAAAGTCGGTTCTTTCAACTCTACACCAAACCCATATTTATTATCTCCACGTGCTGCTAGTTTTTTGGCCGCATCTGCTAATTCATCCCAAGTTTTTGGCGCTTCTTGATAACCAACACTTTCTAATAAATCTTTTCTGTAATATAATCCGCGAGTTTCTGTATACCATGGAACTGCATATGTTTGTCCACTGAATTCAGTTGTTGCGACAGAACCATCGAAGAAGTTATCTGATTTCATGCTATCGCTTTTCTTTACATCCTCGGTTATATCCATCAATGCGCCTGCATCAACAAACTCGCTCATATAGGTTGTCCCCATTTGAACGACATCAGGTCCTTCTTTAGAAGCAACTGCTGTGAGTAACTTATCTCTTGACGTAGCCCAAGGAATACTTTGAATTTTGACTTTGATCCCTGATTCTTTCGTGAATTCATCTACGATCGGCTTGATTCCTTGATCACCATCACCCATATACCAAAATGTCAGTTCATCTGAAGCGCTTTCTTTATTTCCTGAAGAACAGGCTGCCATCAGACCTACAGTTGCAAATAAAGTTGTTCCTAATAAGCAAAGCTTTTTCCATGATTTCATACTTCCACTCCCTTAATAATATTTAGTGAAACGTTTCTACAAAAATGATTATATTCCCTATAATAAATAAAAGCAAGCGTTTTCTTTTATTGTTAACAGGATTTACATTAAAATAATTGCTGTTTTTAAAAATGAAAATAGAAACGTTTCACCTACGAGGACTATATATAAAAAACAGATTATTTAACAGAGATAAATATAATTTCACATAACATAATCCCTTAACAGATTGACTATTTTATAAGAAAAGAGCAATTTGGATATCCGTCATTTGACTGGCATCCGAATTGCTCTTTTAAGGGTATCGTTCTATATTTTTAATCTCTCAGCCGTGTCATAACTCTAAATTTATTTTTGCTATTTATTGAAAGTCAGATAACACTACTTTTCCAATAGAATTACCTGATTCAATCAAAGCATGTGCCTTTTTCATGTTTTCAACATTGATTGGTGAGAACTCTTTTTTTAAAGTGGGCGTTAATTGATTTGTTTCAATTAATTGGGCAATTCCATTTAAAATTTCATGCTGTCTTACCATATCAGGTGTTTCGTATTTTGCCCTAGTAAACATCAATTCCCAATGGAAAGAAACACTTTTGTCCATTAATGCACCTAAATTTACTGGTTTGTTTAATCGAGTGATCGACGTCATGTGTCCTTCTGGATTAATGATCTTACACATTTCATCCCAATTTTTTTCTGTACTATACAAATTCAAAATATAGTCTGTCCCAGCTAATCCAAGTTCAGCTAACTGTTTAGATAAAGAAAAATGATGATTAATAACTTCATCTGCTCCTAGAGATTTTATCCATTCAATGCTTTCATCTCTTGATGCTGTTGCAATGACCTTTAACCCACTCATTTTAGCTAATTGTATAGCAACTGATCCAACGCCACCTGCACCGTTGATAATCAAAATCGTTTTCCCTGCATCTTTAGATTTATCAATGTTCATACGATCATACAGTGATTCCCAAGCAGTTAAAGATGTTAAAGGTAAGGCAGCAGCATTAGCAAAATCCATATTTTTAGGTTTTCTTCCTACAATTCTTTCATCTACAACATGATATTGCGCATTGGTTCCGCTACGTTCTAGAGCACCAGCATAAAAAACTTCATCACCAATTTTAAATAAGGAACAATTTTCTCCCACTTCTGTTACAATGCCCGAAGCATCCCATCCTAAAATACGATAATCCTTTATAGTACTGTCTTTGGGGCTTCTGGCACCGATATCCACTGGGTTAACAGAGACTGCTTTGACTTCCACTAAAAGATCTCTTGCTTTTAGTTCATGAGGTTTCTCAATTTCTAAATCCAGAAAACTATTTTCAGCGTCTATCGGTAGATATTCTTTTAAACCAACTGCTTTCATCATAATCATAAGATCATCCCTTTCTTCTTCGTTTATTGTACACCTCTCGTATTCTTAATGTAAGAACGCACATTTTTGCGCCTTAAGAAGGAATCAATAATAAACCTGATAATCAAGGATGAACAATGAAAGCAAAGGCACCTCTTCTTGCCCTTTTCATTCTAGAAACTACTTAAGCCATACTATTATTAACATTGTATCTCGCTCAAATGAATCATGTTGATTGGTTTGTCAGCATTTCTTGGATAAAGTGCAAATATTGTTTGTATTCATTTGGTAGTCTATCTCCCTCAAGGTTTGCATTTGATTCAAAAATGTAAAATGAATCTACATAATCTGTTCGAACCGTCCGAAACATTTCATAAAAGCCATACATATAATTTTCAATATTTCGAGAATTAGAGTGGTTGTATTGATAGGTTGCTTCGGTTCCTCCAGCAGTCATTATTAAGACAATTTTTTTACCAGTTAAGGCAAAATTAGCACCATAAGCCCAATCTTTCTCTAGCATCACTTCTAACCAGTTTCTTAGGCTGTGTGGGGCGTTATACCAAAAGATTGGAAATTGAAACATAATTAAGTCCGCAGACATCAGCATTTCCTTTTCTGCTGCGACATCTATTTCACCAGTCGGGTATAGTTGATCAATATGGTGAATTTCCAAATTTAAGTGTTCCTTTTTTAATTCCTCAATTAAATAGCTATTCATTGTTGATTGTTCCAGATTTGGATGTGCTAAAATTAAAATCGTTTTTCCCATAATATTGTTCCTCCATTTTCAGTTATTGCAAAAAGAAATACACATTATTTTCCACTTGATTTCTTCTCTAAAACAAGCATACAACAAGAAAAAAATAATGGAAGTACGCACTTTTTCTATATATGATATACTTTAGTGATACTCAGTATAAAAAAGATACTTCAAATGAAGGAGGAAAATAGATGATTGATAACTGTCCTGTAAAGAAAACGGTGAACTTGATAAGCGGAAAATGGAAACCAATTATTTTATTTCGTCTACTTTCTGGAAAAATGAGATTTGGTGAATTAAAAAAAGGATTGGGTAATATCACAAATAAATCATTAACAGACCAATTAAGACAACTTGAAAATGACGGTCTAATTTCTAGGAAGGTTTATCCAGTAGTTCCACCAAAAGTAGAATATCAATTGACTGATAAAGGTCGTTCAATGGAAAGTATCTTACAGTCCATGTCTATTTGGGGTGATCAATATTAAATTGCTAGCTACTTACTCTTATTTCAAGATAAGAAGCATAACAGAGAAGGCAATAGTCCTTCTCCCAAAAAAACAAGTTCGATTTTGATGATTGCTCAAAATCGAACTTGTTTTTCCTGTTATACGCACTTTTCTCTCCATGTGCTTACCTGATTTCCTTAAAATTAATGTAAGTAACCAGTTTAAGCTTGTTTCGTTGGCAAGATCGTCATTTCAGTAATATTAACTGAATAGTGAAACGTTTCTAAAAAAATGATTGTATTCCCTATAATAAATAAAAGCGAACGTTTTCTTTCTTTTTTTAGCTAAAAATTTAAACTATCTTATAAAAAAAACGAGATATGAATAAAAAATGTTTCACTTGACATGCAGATAAATACGCTCTGTTGGCTCAATCCTTTTACAAATAAGCTATAGTAAAAAGCTTATTGTATTTTTTTCAATTTAGTCAACGAGGTTTTTATCTAATTCAATGATTACTAGAAAGATTGAAGATTAGCACAGGATAAATCTTTTTATATCTTCTACCGCAAGGTTTTTGTTTTTTCCTAGAAAGAGCTGATGTCTTCCATTCTCATATATTTTCAAAGAAACTGTTGCATTACTTGCTTTTGCTAGATAGTACGCGCTTTTATAATAGGTAGTTTCATCTTGTCTATTTTGTAAAATAAGCATTTTTTTATTCATTGTTGCTTGACTAGTTTTCTTCATTTTGATCTTGGTTTTTCTTAATAACGATAAAAACTGAAAACAGGATCGAATAGATGACGTTTGGGCAGAACGAAAATAATAATCCAATTTTTCTTGATTTTTAAATAATAAACTTTCGACGATATCTTGCATAATAATTTTCATATTATAAAGATAGATCGGTGTACTGCATAAAACTAGTTGATCTACTGATTCTCTTTCTGATACTTGAATCGTCAATAATCCTCCCATTGAAAAACCAATGCAAGTAATGTTTGTATAGTTTTGTTCAAGCTCATCTAATTTATTCTTAACATCCGCTAACCATTGATCAGCTGTTGCTTTTGAAAAGTTTTCCTTATTTCCACCATGGCCAGTTAATCGAATCCAAAATGAATCAAGCTTGCTTTGTTTTAAGTAATCGTGTAAATAGAGGATTTCTTTCTCATCTCCCCCAAAGCCATGGATGATCAGTATTGCTCTTTTTTTCATTATGCCTCACTTTCTTTTGAATAAATGAAATTATTGCTTAAATCATCCCTTCAAAAGCCATTTGATTTTATGTACTTTAACATTCTACCTTACTCCTTCTGTTCATTCTGCCCTTTTTAATTAAATTTAATAAAATATTGGTATACAGTCAATTCAAAATGTTTAACAAGCAGAAAAGTATGAAACAAAACTAAAAATCAGTTTTGCTCCATACTTTAAATCTGAATAATTGATGATAATATTAATAGAGACTCTACTTTAACGGATCAACGAAACAATATCTTTTTTAGCAGCACTTTTAGCAGGTAACCAACTAAAGACAATGCCGATCACAATTGAAAGAACTAGTGCTAACATAGCAGTAAATAAATCTGGAGCAATCGTAAACGGTGTAACCATCCCAACGATATAGCCAATCAGCATACCGAAAATGTACCCAATTGCACCGCCAATCAATGTTAACGTAATTCCTTCTAGTAAAAACTGCAACATAATATTATTTCGAGTGCCACCCATTGCCCGTCGAACGCCAATTTCTTTCGTTCGTTCAGAAACAGAGATGTAAATCATATTCATAACACCTATACCTGAAATAAACAATGAAATACCACCAATGATTGAAACAATTGCCGTAATACCAGTCAAAATCATCCTAAGTTGGTTGACTTGCCCTGCAAGATCCTGACTCTTATAAGCTCCCATATTTCTAAGTGAACCATATTTATCCAATGTTTTGGTTATCTCTTTGGTCACTGCTTTAGGATCAGCAGTTGCTTCCAGCTTAATCAAAAGCGAGTCTTTGGGATTTTCAAAGTACTCTTCATAGCTTGCCCCAGGTACCTCAACGCCAACATAATCTTCTTGAGTTGTGATAAATCCTGAGTTGTTACGGTCTTCCATAATACCGACAACTTCAAATAGTTGCCCTTTGATTGTTAAACTTTTACCAATCAGCGATTCTGGATTTTCTTTTTTGATTGCCTTAGCAATTGTTTCATTAATCACCATCACTTTATTGCGATTAATGCTATCCGAAGTTTTTATTCCTCTTCCATAAATCGTTTCTGTCCCATTTGAGGATAATAGTTTAAAAGAGCCTTGCGCAGAAGCATTACTTGCTTCTGCAATTTGCTGTGAATAGTATTTTGCGCCTTTTTCCTCATTATCATAATATTCCACTGCTTTGACACCATCTATATTTTCGATTCGTTCAAAATCAGTTTCAGAGAATGAAGCTAAGTTGGTATCATAGAAAGCTTCATCATTTGGGGCAAAATTAAAAAAGATACTCGAATCATAATTATCCAACCCAATAAAATCAGCAGCATACCGTTCGAAACCGCGTCCTATAGAAAAAATCGTGATTACAGAGGAAACCCCAATAATCAGGCCGATCATCGTAAGAAAACTACGCCGTTTATTTTTTAAAATAGATTTTAAAGATGTTTTCCAAATTTCACTAAACCGCATAATCAGCGCCTCCTTCAATGATCTCCCCATCTCGAACAGTAATGACTCGTTTACAATATTGAGCAGCTTCACTATCGTGAGTTACCATCAAAATCGTTACTTTTTCTTTGTCATTTAATTGTTGAAATAATTCCATAATATCTGCTGATGTATGTGTGTCAAGCGCTCCAGTTGGTTCATCGGCTATAATGAAACTGGGATTACCGACAAGCGCTCGAGCAATTGCGACTCTTTGTTGTTGCCCTCCAGACAATTGTTTTGGTAGTTTATTGTATTTATCGGGAATTCCAACTTTTTCTAAAGCATTCATTACCAACTCTTTAGTATTTCGATACTTCATTCCTCCGTATAATAAAGGCAATGCTACATTTTCAAATACTGTATTGTTCTCAATTAGTTGAAACGATTGAAAAACAAATCCTACCGATTGATTACGGATTCGCGATAATTTATTGTCATTATAATGATACGCATCTTCATTTTTAAACAAGTAACTGCCTTCAAAATTACCGTCCAAAAAGCTGATTGTGTTCATTAAGGTAGATTTCCCTGAGCCTGATGGTCCCATAATAGCAACAAATTCATGTTCTTGTATGTTCAAATTGATATCTTTTAGAACATGAATTTTTTCTTGATCCAATGAATAATACTTATTAACATGTTCTAATTTGATCATTGTACTGCCACTTCCGTTCCTTTAGTGATTCCTTTCACATTCTTGATTATTTTTATTCCTTCATCTACACCGCTTTCTAAGATATAAAAGCCTTCCGCTTCTTTGACGGTTACTTCTTTTTGTTCTGCCTTGTTATCTTTAACTAAGTATGCATAAAATTTCCCATCCTTTTCCTGCACACTTTTCGTTGGTAAATGAATTTCATTTCTAGGAATCAGAATTTCTACACTATAGCCCAACGGAATATTTTCATTTGGCTGAGCAGTAAAATCATAATTGACAATACTAGTTGAACTTGTACTAGCTGATGCTGAATTAGCTTCTGGAACTGTATTGATTTCGGCAATTTCAGTTATTTTTCCAGGCACTGATTTATTTTGATTGACATAATCAATTGTAACATCCATGTCTTTACTTAATTTTTCTTTATCGTATTCTGTGACCGTTCCTCTAATTTCATTTTCGATACTTTTCAGCACCATCAAGGGTTTTGAAGGATCGTTTTTTGCATCTGGATTCAAAGTCGCAATAATGCTATCTCTTTCTGCTTTGATTTTTTCGCCCCACTCATACGTTACTAATACGGCATCTTTTACAACATGATCCCCTAAATTATAATGAATCGTTTTTACTGGACCTTTATCCGTACTTAACAATACGGACTGGGTCAATTTCGCTTGTACTTGTCCTTTTAAATGGAGAGGCGTTTGTTTTTCTACCTCGTATAAATTGACACTTTTAGCAGTCTCTGTTTCTTTCGGCTGCGAATTTTGATAGATAAAAAAACCCACTCCTAAAACAATAATCGCGCCTGCCCCAATCAACAATTTTTTTTTCATTTTCTAATCCTCAACTTTCGTTATTTTTGTTTACTTAATTATTATAAATAACAATCGTTTCATTTTCTTCCTACTATAGTCTTATTTTTTTCTAAGCTTTAGTTGGAATCAATGCTAGATTTGAAAATAAAAAAATGATATGTATTATTACTTTTTTTAAGTATACACTCAGTAAAAAAAATTGACTCCCAGTACAAATCAGATCTGCCTATTTTTTGTCAACTTGGCATGTGAAATAGTAGTACATCCATTTCCAAATTCCAGATGAGGTACCTGTAACGACTACATCGTTATCTTTTATGTTATTATTTCTAAATTCAATTTAGTCTTTATTATTCACGCTATATCTCAACCACAAGGTATCTTCTTCGATGATATCGACTGATTTTAATTTAAACCCAACTGGTGCTATTTCGGGCAGGTTATCTGCTCTTTCAAAAATTGTATTGGTATCTGTTCGTCCATCAGTTACTGGTGTCATCACAATACTCACTTCATCAATCAATCCCTCTTGTAAAAATGACCAATTGATATAACCACCACCTGATACCATTAATGTTTTGATCCCAAATAAATTCAATAATTTTTCTGAAGCGAGGGTACAATCAATCAATTCTTGTCCAGCAAAAATATAAGAGATTTGTCGCTCTCGAAGGTAAGCGACATACTCATCACTAGCTTTATCCGTTAAAATTTCAATAACGTGGGCTTCGGGACGATTTTCGTATTGAACGTTGTTTTCAATCCAGCCAACTTTACCAGCAGGATCAGCTGAAACAATATACATTTGAGCGTTTGCTTGTGCAACATAATCCGTTCTAGGATAAGGTGTTTCTATTTCTTTCAACTTAGGTTTATGGAAATGAGTAAAATTCTTTTCCATCGTAACTCTTCCACATAACCACGCTTGGCTAAGGTAGCTGTCATTGGTTGTTTCATAGGCTTTGCCACCAACAATGGCATATTTTGAACTCATATAATCACCACTAATTTTGCCATTGATAGAAGTTAGCATATGGCAAATAATTTTTGGTCTTTTCATCATTGTTACTTTCCCCCATTGATTTTTTGTTTTTTCGTTATGGTGCTGATTACAGTACAAAAAGCCAAGAGCATCATGATCATACCTTCTGCCATAAATAGGTCCGTATTTTCTTTAGAAGGAAGGATATTTCCTAATAGTGAAATCGAAATTGGGGCAAAAGCTGCGCCAATATTGAAACCTATCAATAACAAAGATGTACTCTTTTCTGAATTGCCATTGCTATCTTGATTCACCTCATTAAACAAATATGGGATAAAGGTGCGGAAAGAAAAACCGCACAATACTACAGCAATTGAAATTGACACTAAATTTCGAGAAAAGGCAATCATAAACATTGATAAACTTAAGACAAAAAAGGATAGTGGTAATGTCCATTTTTTTGTTATTGTAACGATTGACCCAAATAATGCACCAGCAGTCATAGCACCTAAACCTACCAAGGCAACCAAATTACTGCCATCTGTTGCATTTCCAAAACCTTCTTCAAGCAATAAGGAGGTGATTTTCACTGTCACTGACATATAAATAGTGACAACTAGTATCAATAAAGCAATATAGCCATACGTTGAAGGATTGATTGCCTGATTCTTTGTTTTGCTCTGATTCTCCTCGGTCTCAAGTGAAACATCTGGGACAAACCATGTAAATAAAAGAAAAATCGGTAAAGCAAATAAATAAGCTAAAAATGAACTACGCCAATTCATTATCAGCAGTTGACCTACGGTAAACGTAATGATCATACCGCCAATTCCTTCGAATGCACTTTGAAAGCCAATCATAGATGAAAGTTCTTTTCCTTGATACATTTTTCCGGCTAGAGAAAAGAGTAGTGGGTTAAATAGTCCAATGCCAATACCAAATAATATTCTGCTGAAAAATAAAAGCCAAAAAGAGTGCGCAAACACTGGTATAATCCCTGCGCCTAATACAATACCAATACCAAGCTGTACAGATAGCTTGTAACCAAATTTTCTAGCGAAGGTATGGCTAAATGGCACGGTTAAGATTATAAACAAAGAAGGAATTGTGGTAATTAATTCTACTAAAATAGGATTAATAGTCGGATAAGTTGCCATAATCGCAGGAATATTTGCAGCAATTGCGCCACCTGATACCACAAGTAATGACACAGATAATAACGAAAGTTTGGTTAGTTTATTCACTGAGTTGTCTCCTTTAAGATACGCAAAAGATAGTCCATATTTTTTATTCGCCAAAGATTTCTTTTGCTAGAGCAAATGCTGACCAAGCTTTTGGCCATCCTGTATAAAAAGCTAAATGAGTGATCAATTCCACCATTTCCTCTTTTGTCAACCCATTTTGTTTGGCGATGTTCATATGCGCTTCTAATTGTGGTACGCCTTGTGTTAATAAGCTTGAACAAGTAATCAAGCTACGGTCACGTGGTGAAAGTTGTTCTTCTCGCGACCAAACTTCACCAAATAATACATCATCATTTAATTCTGCAAATTTTGGTGCAAATGCACCTAATTGATCTCTGCCTGCTGTTTGTTTTTTCATTAGGTAGGACTCCCATCTTTTATTCATTTTTATAATTGATTGTATAATTCATCTGAAACAGGTTCTAACCATTCTGGCGTACCAGCTGTAATTGCTAAATGTTCAAACCAACTATCTTTTGCCGCACCATGCCAATGTTTCACACCATCATGAGTAACAATCACAGCTCCAGCAGTTAAAAATTGCGCAGCCTTACCCTCTTCTTGATACCAGCCTTCACCGCCAGTGACTAATAACAGTTGAAACCCATCATGATGAATATGCCAATTATTACGGCAACCAGGTTCAAAGGTGACATTTCCTACACCTACATTGACCTTGGGATCTGCAATTAAATTGTTTAAATAGCTTTGACCGATAAAATATTGCGCATAGGCCTCATTTTTTTCTCCCACAGGAAAAATCACACCATTCTTTACTTCTTCAAATTTTGCCATTTTTTATTCCTCCAATTGATTTATTTTTGATTGGTCATGTTGTAACCAATTTTTGATTGCGATATCTGCTTTTTCAACTCTGGACCCACGTATGGGTAACCCGATATGAATCGTTGCATCAGGGCATAATTCCTGTAGATCGTTGATGCTATTGCCCATTCCACTGCCTTCATGTGTGCAAAAAGGATAAATATTTTTTCCTGATAAATCATTTTCCTCTAAAAAAGTTGCAACGATCATTGGAAACGTGCCCCACCAATTTGGATAGCCTAGATAAACCGTTTGATGTTTTGCTAAGTTAAACAAAAGTGGTTGATATTTAGGTCGCTCGTTTATCATTTTTTCCTGTTCCGCTTGAGTCACCACTGCTTGATACGCTTTTGGATAGGTTATTTCTGGAATGAGCGCAAAAGCATCAACATCGAGTATCTCGGCAATTTTTTGTGCCACAACTTTTGTATTTCCAACAGACAAATATTCCTTCTTTCCACCAATCAAATTTTCAAAAGGTCGAGAAAAATATACGATAGCCGTCATTTGATCACCTTCTTTATCCTTTACTTATGCAAAAACAGGCTGCACCACCTACTTACAAGTAAATGATACAACCTGTTTCTCTAAACGTCTAATGCCTAAACCATCCAGTTGCTATGCCTTGAAAGCATCGTTAAATCGTTGGATAAATTCCTTGACAGCTGGTGTTTGCAGTCGATTTTTCTTCCAAACAAGGACACAATTTGTTTTAACTTCTGGGGCTAATGGAACAAATGTCAATCCGCCATGTTCGCCATTGGTTGTTGCTCCTTCAATCGTTAAAGCCGAACCAACACGATTTTCTACTAAAGAAAAAACATTGAAAATCAAATTAAACGTACCTACCACATTTAAATTATTTAACGGTTTCGCAAGCCAGCCTTCAAGCATTAGCTGGACCTCTGAACGATTTGAACTTAATAGTGGAATCCCTTCTAAATCTTCAGGCTGAATGGTTGCTTTTTGTGCAAGAAAAGAATCATTTGATACTAACAATCCCCATTTTTCTTCTCTTGGTAAAATAATTTTTTCAAAATTTGTTGTAGCTATCGGTTCTAATAAAATTGCTAAATCCAAAATTCCCTTTTCCAATTTATCACTAATATCATCGCTAGTTCCCGAAACAATATTAAAGGTCACTTGAGGATAGTCGCTCACCAATTCCTCCAACATCATGGCCATCGTATCTGAATTATCGGCTTCAACACACCCGATTGAAAAATGTCCGCTTAAAAAGCCTTTACTTTGCTCTTCAAATTCACGCTCTGTTTGTTCAGCTAACGTTAATATTTCAGCAGCACGCTCTTTTAGAAAATATCCCTCTTCTGTTAAGGTCAATTGCCTATTTTCTCGGATAAAAAGCGGTGTACCTAATTTTTCTTCAAATTCTTTGATTTGTCGACTTAAAGTTGGTTGCGTAATATGCAAAATTTTTGCTGCTTTAGAAAAATTCCTTTCTTCTGCAACAGTCCAAAAATAACGTAGTTCTCTTAATTCCATCATGGTTCTCCTTTTTAAGTTCACATGCTTATTTTACAATAAAACAGAACGAATTTCTAAAAGAACCGTTTTATAAAGTCTCTATCTCAATCACAAAACGATATTTAACAACGTTATTTGATTCACGTTCATATGCAACTGGTACATGACCTACCGCGATCATTTTAATTTTAAGCAATACTTTATTTTCAGCTGCAAAGTTGATCAATTCTTGGAACATTGGTATTCCACCAACATTGGGCTTGGTTTCCAAATACGCTTCTCACATGGAATAACTGTGCTTTTATTCTTTTTAAACTTATTTTACCACTATTCGTCTTTGAAGCTCATATTTTGCTGCTTCTAGTCGGTTGATTTGTGCTTGCAATTCAATTTTTTGTTCACTCAGCAGCTCTGTTCTAGCTTGGACTGTTTTTTCTGGTTGAACAGATAAAGCCACATATTCAATCAATCCTTCGATGGAAAGATTGACTTCTCTCATTTGCTTAATAAAACAAATCCAATCAGCGTCTTCTCCATTAAACTCACGTAGCCCATCACAATTTCTCTTTACCTGTGGAATCAAGCCAATTCGTTCAAAGTAACGAATGGTGTTGATTGGTGTATTGGTTTGCTTACTAATTTCTTTACTATTCATAGACTGAACCTCCCTTAATAAAAAGAGGGTTTTGCCCAATCAGTATCGGGTTCGCTTACACCTAGGCTAGTTTTAGCGTATTTATCTGAATCATGAATAATCGTCGTAATCAATCTAGCTACAGCTTCTCTTGTTACTTGAGCACCAACAAAAGATTCTCCTTTTTCTGTCAATACGTAATCTTCATTGCCTGTTTGATTGTATAACCAAGTTAATCTTAAAATAACATAATCCAACGAAGACTGTTCCACTACTTCGGCTGCTTTCAAATATTTCTGTGTAGCTGTCGAGCCAACCATACTAGTGTTCCATTCACCAAATGCCCCCGCAACTTCATTGTAAATACCTAAAACATTCGCTCCTATTAGGTAATTTACACCAGATTCTTCCATTGCTTCAACGATTGCTTGTGTCGCATCTGGAGAGCTCATATCATTTAAATACGCAATATCCACTCCAATTAAGGCTTGTTTTAATTTGTCTTGATCATTAAAATCACCTTCAATGATGACTTCTCTCGTTGGATCTTTCACGGAAATTCGACTTGAAAGATTACGACCATACAAAACAAGCTCGTGATCTGTTTCTGTTAAAATCAACTCTGTAACCATTTTTGAAATTTGCCCTGCTGCACCTAAAATTAGCATTTTCATATTAAATCCTTCTTTCACGTTTTGACTGACCTCTTATTTATGACCAACAATAGCATGAGGAACATAAGGTTCTTCTAAAAACTGCACTTCTTCTTCAGTCAAAATTAAATCTAAAGCAGGAATCGCATTCGTCAAATGACTTTCTTTTGTTGCCCCAATAATCGCTGCCACAACTGGCTCTTTTTGAAGCAACCACGCTAATGCAACTTGTACACGTTCCACCCCACGTTTTTCAGCAATTTCTGCAACTCTTTCAACGATGATACGATCTTGTTCAGCCGTTTTATCATATTTTGACATCGCTGTTTTGTCCGTTTCAAAACGTTTAGTTTGCGCGCTCCAATCACGAGTTAAGCGACCTGAAGCTAATGGACTATAAGGTGTCACTGCAATTTTTTGATCTTCACATAACGGTAACATTTCTCTTTCTTCTTCACGATATAGCAAATTCAAATGATCTTGCATCGACACAAATTTTGTCCAACCATTTTTTTCAGCTACTGCTTGTGCTTTAGCAAACTGCCACGCAAACATCGCTGAAGCACCAATATAACGGGCTTTCCCAGATTTCACGACATCATGTAAAGCTTCCATGGTTTCTTCAATTGGGGTGTTGTAATCCCAGCGGTGAATAATATATAAATCAACATAATCCATGCCTAAACGTTCTAAACTCGCATCAATTTGATGGAAGATTTCTTTTCTTGAAAGACCTCCACTGTTGGGAACATCTTTTTTCATGGTAGTAAATAATTTGGTTGCCACTACAATTTCATCACGATTCGCATATTCATTCAGTGCTTTCCCAAGAATTCGTTCACTAGCACCATATGAATAGACATTGGCTGTATCAAAGAAATTAATCCCTAAATCTAACGCTTTTTTGATGACTTTTTTACTTTCTTCCTCTTCTAGAACCCACTCGTGAAAGCCACTATTCGGATCACCAAACCCCATTGCTCCTAAACAAATTCTTGAAACTTCCATTCCTGTATTGCCAAATTTTACATAGTTCATTGTATTTCCTCCTCTATTTTATTTTTCGTTTTCTTCTGGTAAGACTTCATTGATACAATTTAATGTGATTAATGTTCTTGGATAGCCGATAAATGGTAGTAAAACCGTAATCGTCTCAATCAATTGTTGCTTATCATTATTACTATATCAATGAATGTTTTTTCTTACTAACAACAACAGTCTAGCTCTTGAAGTTCACTCCAAGTCAAGGGATTTGTTAAAATAAATAAAAAAACTTCTAAATCAGCCTTCCTCTAAAAAAATTTAGAAGAAAGATACGATTTAGAAGCGATTCATTTTCTATTATCTATTCATATTAAAATCTCTTAATGCATTTTCAGCTGGAATCATATGCTCATCATAATTGGCTAGTTTAAACTCTAACCGTTCAATTGCTGTATTTAATTCCGAAGCTTTTTCTTTTAATTCCAAAATTTGATCTGCAATGATTTCTTTACGGGCCGGTACTGTTTCATTCCCCAATTGAAACAAAGTTAAATATTCCACTAACGATTCAATAGATAGACCTGCATTTCTCATCTGTCTACTAAAAACGATCCAACGCAAATCTTCTTCATCAAAATTACGAATCCCATTATCATTACGTTTCACAGGTGGAATCAAACCTATTCGTTCATAATACCTGATTGTATCTGCAGAAACCCCACTTAATTCACTTACTTTTTTTATATTCATGCCCTAATTCTCCTCTGCACATTCCTTAACAAGTCTCTTTCTTTTTCATTATAAAACAATCTTGTTCTCATTTACAAATTTTCTTATTGACCTAGAGTTCACTTCAAGAGGTGAACCAGCCTCACAATGAACATTTGGAGGAATGACAGATGAAAAAAAACAAACTTGGAATCACCGGTGTCAGTAGTGGATTTGGTTTAGAATTGACGAAGCAACTAGTAGCAAAAGGACAGACCGTGATTGGAACTGTGCGTAAGGATAAAAATGTACAAGACTTAATGACTCAGTATTCAGAAACTTTTGATCAATAGCTTTTGGATGTAACAGATACAGATGGAATTAAGGTATTAGTAAATAAAGTCTATCAAAAATAGGGCACAATCGATGGGCTGGTAAACGATACGAACTATGGCTTATTTGGAGCCTCGGAAGAATTCACAGATCAAGATGTTGATAAAATTATCGCAACTAATTTAACCGGTGCTATTCAAATGATCCATGCTGAGATTCCATTTATGCGTGAACAGCAAGTTGGGGGTATTATTCAAATTTCTTCATATGGTAGGCAAGTCGTTGAATTGATGCACGAATATGGCAATAACCCATCTTATCCCTCTTGGCTATGTTAGATCTGGCAAATGGTTTAGCCACTTCGACTGATTTTTAATGGTTTATTGTAAAAGAATGATCCATTGATGGAAGGATTGCGTATTTTTATAGTGTAGAAAAGTAAAAAGGATGGTGGCTAACTCTCTAATAAAGGGGTGATGCCTATGGTTTTCGGCTTTATCCCTAGAAAGGAATAAGCATGTCCGTTTTTGAAGCACTGACACTAATGATTGCCTTTGCAACCTTAGTTGTGCTGATAATAGATAAAAACAAACCAAAAAAATAACCATCTAACCTTTACTTTGGACAGTAATTAGATGGTCAAAACATTTAACTATAGCCACCGTCTTTTAAACGGGTCTACAAGAGAGACGGGGTTTCCTGTCTCTTTTCATTTATTATCGTAACACAATTATATTTTAATGTCACTACTTCTAAAAAAAACGTTTACTATTTGTATTACATGATATCTAACTGTTGTTCTACTTACACTAAACAATATATGAAATTGTTTAGTCAAAAAAATTGGTTTAATAGTTTAAAAAAGTCAGAAACAGCTTTTCCAATAATTTTTCATTATCCCCTCCATGCCAACAAAACACGTCATTCTCTTCCCCATTCCACTAAGGCATCTGCCTATATAAGTGTCATGATTCATCCTAAATAGGGTCTAGCGCTAAGTAATGAATATTCAAATTGCAATTATGTACGTCCATTCTTCTACTCCTTTATGATGATATTTTTTGTCCAAATTAGAGATTTTGATTATCTTCTTCCAAATAAATGATTTCCTTAACTGGCAAATCTCTTCTTTTAGCGTGTGCTTCACCAAGTTCACATAGCTGATACAATAACGGTACAAATTGTTTGCCATACTTAGTCAAAGAATACTCTACTTTAACAGGAACCTCCTCTGGAAAAACAATCCGTTCAACTAAACCATCTTGCTTTAATTGTTTTAGTTGCTCATTCAATACTTTCGTAGAAATGCCATGACACAAGCTTAATAAATCTTTTGGCCGTTTACTGCCAGCATTCATATGTTGTAGCAAAGAACTTTTCCATTTTCCCTTAATAACATCTTGCAATAAAAAAAAGCCTTCTTTGGGTATTTTGGACATGTAATTATTTCCTCCTTACTTTAAAGTAAGTCACGCACAAAAAAGTGCGATATTTTCTTTTACTTTGACTGATGATACGATGATTATAGCAAAAAAATGATAGGACACCAAGCCAAAACGAATAAAGAAATCATCATTTTTCAACATTTTTTTGCAAAAATATCTAAATGAAAGTAGGTCATTCTATATGAAAAAAAGCTTTGAACAAATTAACATAACGCCAGATCCTTATGCCCCATTTAATCTCTCTCAAGGTATATCCTTGGAGAAATTACTTTTTATTTCAGGTCAAACAAGTATCAATGAATTAGGCGAGCTACTCCATCCTGGAGATTTTACAGCGCAAGCTGAGCAGACTTTTATTAATTTAAGAAAAGTTTTAAATGCAGGTGGTTCTTCTCTTGATAATGTGTTGAAAGTTACGATATTTTTAACCGATATGAGTCACTTTCAAACAATCGTTGCCTTGCGAGAAAAATATTTTTCAAAACCATTCCCAGCTGATACAATTGTAGAAATTAATGGATTGTTCCATCCAGATGCATTAATTGAAATTGAAGCAATTGCTGTCAAAAATTAATGTTATACTGAACTGTTAAATAATCGCATTTCTACAAATAAAAAATTGGATTTTATCCATAAAAATCATGGGTAGGTAGCTATTTTGTGCCCCGAAGAACTGTATCACGAAACTTGATAGTTAATACGAATAGCTTGAAAAATTTAGTTGATTTACCCTCTAATTAGGTTATCGTTATAGCCGGCATCTTAAAAATATACTCAGTATCTTCAGGAATTTAATGCATATCTAGCTTTTTTTCATGTATAACTTTTGATTTATCAGGGGTTTACGAAGAAGATTTTCAACAGGGATATAAAGTGATCTCTCTAATTTGTACAAAAAATCGATAGTGTAGCGTATTAAACTGCTTTAAAAAGCACTTTAATACGCCACACTATCAATTTAATTTTAGCCAAAATAGGTTAATCTTCCTTATAAAACCTCACTGTATTTGAAACAGAGGCAATACTATATAACAGCTGATCCTCGTAATCCTGATCTAGATTACTATCTAACTGGTCATTGAACATTTCTTCATACTCTGAGATCGACAAGACTTGTCGTTCCTCTAACTGTTTTTGATGAAGATCGGTTAGTAAATATTCTTGATAATTCTCAACAAGTTTACCACTGAAAAATTCAGCGACAGCACCTGATCCATAGCTGAATAAACCAATTTGATTTCCTGCATTCAACTGACCATTTTCTAACAATGAAATCAACCCAAGATATAATGAACCAGTATAAAGATTACCGACTTGACGACTATAAATAATACTTGCTTCATATTTGGTTAGAATACGTTCTTGCTCTTCTGTCGATTCAGCTTCCATTGCAGCTAATAAAGCTTTCTTTCCCATTTTTGTATAAGGAATATGAAAAGCTAATGCATCAAAATCCGCTACCGTCTTTTTATGTCGTTCTTGATATTCATCCCAAACCTTTTGAAAAGCTTGAATATACGTTTCATTCGACAATTGTCCGTCGACCATTGGATAATCATGTCCCACAGGCCGCCAAAAATCATAAATATCTTGCGTTAACGTCACGCTATCGTCATTCATCTCCAAAATTCTTGGATTAGTTGATACTAACATCGCAACTGCCCCAGCACCTTGCGTTGGTTCACCACCTGAAGCTAAGCCATATTTAGCAATATCAGAAGCCACTACTAACACTTTACTTTCTGGATGACTTTGAATATGCGCAACCGCATACTGTAAAGCCGCAGTTCCTGCATAACACGCTTCTTTTATCTCAAAAGCACGGGCAAATGGCTGAATTCCTAACAAACGATGTAAAACGACCGCTGAAGCTTTTGATTCATCGATGCCAGACTCCGTTCCTACAATCACCATATCAATTTGTGCTTGATCTTCCTCTGTTAAAATATTTTTTGCAGCATTTGCAGCAAAAGTGACAATATCCTGTGTTTTCTTATTGACAGCCATCTTGTCTTGTCCAATACCAATATGAAATTTATTTGGATCTACCCCTCTTGCCAAAGCTAAATCAGTCATATCTACATAGTACGGTGGAACAAAGAAACTAATTTTATCTATACCAATATTCATTGTTTATCTCCTCTATCATTATTCTCAATTCATTACCTACTATAATTTATCATAAATTCGAACAAGATTGGTAGAAAAAAGAACAATTTAAAATTTGTTAAAGAATTTCAGAAGTTTTTTTATTATGATTTATAGAGTATTCTTTTTTCACAAACCATGGTATATTTCATAGTGGAGGTGACGTCGTGGAAATCGTAATTATCGACGCCTTGAGAACCCCTATCGGCAAGTATCGAGGACAATTAAAATCATTATCTGCAGTTGAGCTGGGAACAGCTGTTACAAAAGAGCTACTTAAGAGGAATACAAAGGCAGCAGAACATATAAAGCAAGTCGTTTTTGGAAATGTATTACAAGCTGGAAATGGACAAAATCCTGCACGTCAAATTGCAATCAACAGTGGATTGCAATTTGAAGTTCCAGCTTTTACCGTAAACGAAGTGTGCGGATCAGGTATGAAAGCAATTAGTTTAGCAAAGCAAGCTATTCAATTAGGTCAGGCTGATGTTATTTTAGCTGGTGGAACAGAAAGTATGACAAATGCCCCTGCTATCACTTACAAAGAAGAAGACACCTATTCAAAACCTGCTCCAACTATGATAGTGGATGGTTTGACCGATGCTTTTAGTGGTAAAGCAATGGGACTGACGGCAGAAAATGTTGCTGAACAATTTAACATTACACGTGAAATGCAAGATATTTTTGCTGTTCATTCCCAAATGAAAGCGGCCAAAGCACAAGTTGAAGGAAAGTTTGTGAAGGAAATCGTGCCTATTTCCATCGACGGTACTATTTTAGAACACGATGAAGGCGTTCGAAAAGATACCATTTTAGAAAAACTAAGCATGTTAAAAACAGTCTTCAAAGAAGATGGCTCTGTCACAGCAGGTAACGCATCAACGATCAACGATGCAGCCTCAGCAATGATCTTAGCTTCAAAGTCATTTGCAGAAAAACATCAGATTCCTTACCTTGCTATTGTGAAAGACGTTACTGAAATTGGGATTGATCCAAGCATTATGGGCATCTCACCAATTAAAGCCATTCAAACCTTATTACAACGCAACGATCTGGCTGTGGAAGACATTGACTTATTTGAAATCAATGAAGCTTTTGCTGCATCATCGATTGTCGTTCAAAATGAATTGAAGATTCCTAAAGAAAAACTCAACATTTGGGGCGGTGGCATTAGTTTAGGCCATCCGATTGGGGCTTCTGGCACTCGAATCATAGCGACTTTAGCGCACCAATTAGAAGACACAACTGGTCGATACGGAGTGGCTTCTCTATGTGTTGGCGGTGGTCTTGGACTTGCTATGCTGATTGAGCGCCCACAAAAAACAACAACAGATAAAAAATTTTATCAGCTATCAAAAAATGAGCGCTTAACATTTTTACAGGAAACTGCTAATCTTTCTGTAGAAAACAGACAAGAGTTAGAAAACATGTCCTTAGATGCGGACACTGCTAATCATTTGATTGAAAATCAAATCAGTGAAATGGCCTTACCCATGGGTATTGTTCCAGATATTTTAGTCAACAATAAGAGCTATCAAGTACCTATGGCAACTGAAGAACCATCCGTAATAGCTGCATGTAGTAACGGGGCTAAAATGATTCAAAAATCTGGCAGCATTCACAGTGAATTAGCAGAAGGTCTTTTAAGAGGCCAAATTGTTTTTATGAATGTTGCAGAGCCAAACTCAATAGAAGAAAAAATCAACCAGTTCTCAGAAGAAATATTTATTCAAGCTGAAAAAAGTTACCCTTCTATCGTGAAACGAGGCGGTGGCTTAAACAGAATTCAAATTCGTCATTTTCCTGAAGACAGCAGCTATTTGTCTGTGGATTTACTTGTTGATACTAAAGATGCTATGGGCGCAAATATTCTTAATTCTATTTTAGAAGGTGTCACAGATCTATTCCGTCAATGGTTTGATGATGAAATATTATTTAGCATCCTAAGTAATTTCGCAACTGAATCTATCGTAACAGCAACTTGTGAGGTTTCATTTGCTGCTTTAAGTAAAACTGGCGATTTGGATACTGGAAAATTAGTTGCAGAAAAAATTGCAGCAGCTTCCAAACTTGCTCAACTAGATCCGTATCGTGCTGCCACGCACAATAAAGGGATTATGAATGGGATAGAAGCTGTCGTTTTAGCAACAGGTAATGATACTCGTGCTGTTGCAGCTGCCGCCCACGCTTACGCAGCTAAAGGAGGTATTTATCACGGTTTGAGTTGCTGGAAACTAACTGGCAATGGCTTAAAGGGTACAATAGAGCTACCGTTGGCTATTGGAACTGTTGGCGGTGCCATCAGTGTTTTACCTAAAGCTCAGGCTGCTTTAGAAATTGTAAATGTAGCCGATGCAAAAGAATTGGCAGAAGTCATTGCAGCTGTTGGTTTAGCGCAAAATTTAGCCGCTTTACGTGCCTTAGTTTCAGAAGGCATTCAACAAGGTCATATGTCCTTACAAGCTCGCTCTTTAGCTATGTCTGTTGGTGCAAAAGGAACCGAAATCGAAGTCCTTGCAGGAAAACTAAAAACTGGCTTGATGAATCAAGAACAAGCTTTGGCATTTTTAATAAAATTGAGACAATAGCAACACACAAAAAATGAATCTAGAGGAATATTCCTCTAG
>NZ_JXLC01000017.1:0-81988 GCF_001886225.1 Enterococcus silesiacus
CTTTACCAACATTAGTTGACAAAGAGCCATTTTTATTAGCAATATTTCTATCAGAGAAATAAAAACCCCACAAAACAATTTCATTTTGTGGGGTCATCTGTGTTATTTAGTTGAATCTTTTTGATCTATACCATATGGCAAGATAACTGTCTTATCTTCGATTTCTTCTTTATTCATTAATTTTGTCAATAAACGCATTGCTACAGCACCGATATCATATAATGGTTGTGTCACGCTTGAAAGACGCGGACGAGCAACTTCGGTTAGTAATGAGTTATTGCTTGTAATGATTTCAAACTCTTCTGGTACTTTCACACCAGCATCAATCATGCCATCCAATAAACCGATAGCCAGTTCATCGTCCGTCACATAAGCGGCTGTCGCCCCACTGTTACGGATACGTTCAGCTAATGAGATACCTGCTTTAAATTTATACTCAGATTCAAAAATCAAACCTTCATTATAGGTTAAACCATTATCAGCTAAAGCTTCTTTATAGCCTTTAATACGGTTTTGACCATTGATTGGATCGATCAATGCACCGCTGACAAAAGCAATTTTTTTATTGCCGTTTTTAGCCAATAAATTCGTTGCATCTTTTGTCGCTTCCGCATAATCAATATTTACACTACCTACTTGTTCATCTGGATCAATCGAACCAGCCAGAACAACAGGAGTTTTAGAACGAGAAAACTCGCCACGGATTTCATCTGTAATATGGTGACCCATAAAAATGATTCCATCAACTTGTTTAGCCAAAAGATTATTCAGTACATTGACTTCTTTTTGATCATTACTGTCAGAGTTCGCTAAAATAATGTTGTATTTATACATTGTTGCAACATCATCGATCCCTCGAGCTAACGAAGCAAAAAAGATATTGCTAACATCAGGAATGATCACACCCACAGTTGTTGTCTTTTTACTTGCTAAACCACGAGCGACAGCATTGGGACGGTAATCTAAGCGGTCAATCACTTCTAACACTTTTTTGCGTGTAGCAGGTTTTACATTGGGATTGCCATTGACTACACGAGATACAGTCGCCATGGATACATTTGCTTCACGTGCAACATCATAAATTGTAATTGTTTGTTTTTCCATGTCTATTCTCCTAAATATTTATAGTTGTCTTCATTTTCTGAAAACGCTGTTTACATTTCTCAATAAGAATAGCAGAGTTTTTTTATTTTTGCAACCGTTTTATCCTATTTTCATGAAAATTTACTTTATATTTCAAAAAGCACTTTAGCTCATTTCATGGTATGATAAAGCTATGCTTTTTAGTGTAATAGTTTTAAAAGAAAGAAGGATATCTATGAACCAAGAAAAAATCAATGAACTAAAAAAATGGATGGCCGACACGAACACTGATCTTACTTATATTAGTGATCCTGGGCATATTGCCTACTTTTCAGGCTATAAAAGCGATCCTCATGAACGGGTTTTAGCCTTATTTATTTCATTAAATCATGACCCTTTTTTATTTACACCAGCGTTAGAAGTGGAAGATGCAGCAAATAGTTCATGGAATTATCCAGTCTATGGCTACCTAGATAGCGAGAATCCTTGGGAAAAAATTGCTCAACTCATCAAAAAAAATGAAACACCAACTAAAATCGCAACAGAGAAAGATGCTTTAACTGTTGCTCGTTTTGATCGTTTAAATCATTATTTCCCAGCCAGTGATTTCTCAGCAAACGTTACACCCATCATTGAAAAATTACAATTGCTAAAAACTCCTTCTGAAATTTCTACGCTTATGGAAGCCGGTAATTGGGCTGATGTTGCCTTAGAGATCGGCTTTAAAGCCATTCAAGAAGGCGCTAAAGAACAAGAAATATTAGCAGAAATCGAGTATCAACTAAAACGTCAAGGCATTCGTTCAATGAGTTTTGATACTTTAGTACTAACAGGAACAAATGCTGCAAGTCCTCATGGAAATCCAGGCAGTACAGCTGTTGAAAAACACGACTTTGTTTTATTTGATTTAGGTGTTGTTTACAATGGCTACTGCAGTGACGTTACTCGAACAGTTGCCTACAAAGAGCCGACAGATTTCCAAAAAGAAATCTACTCCATCGTTTTAGAAGCCCAATTAAAAGCAATGGACGCTGTAAAACCAGGTGTCACAGCTGGCGAATTAGATGAAGTTGCTCGCGGTGTTATTAGCGGTTACGGCTATGGTGAATATTTCAATCACCGATTAGGCCACGGGATCGGAACGACTGTCCATGAATACCCTTCACTTGTGACAGGAAATGACTTAGTTATCGAAGAGGGTATGTGTTTTTCTATTGAACCTGGCATCTACATTCCTAACCAAGTCGGAGTACGTATTGAAGATTGCTTACATGTCACACAATCCGGCTGTGAAGCTTTTACAAAAACACCAAAAGACTTAATGATCTTCAATTGATCATAACAAAAAACAAAGCCTGCATCCCAATTGGAATGTTGGCTTTGTTTTTTCATTTGCTCTATTTACCTTTAACGTCTTCTATTGTTTCTTTAACCGCTTTTTTGGTATCTTCTTTTGCGTCTTCTGCTTTTTCCGGAACATCTTTCGTTACTTCTTTTGCTTCAGCAACACCTTCAGAAACAGTTTCTTTGGCTTTTTTTGCAGATTCTTTAACGTCTATAAAAATATCATCAGAGGCGTCTTCTGCGATATCGCCTAATTCGTCCACTTGATCATTGACGTCTTTAGCCGTTTTCTTAAAGCGATCAGATAAATCGCCAGTTTGTTTTTTAAAGGATTCCAATACCGTATCTGAAACACCTTGAGCTTTATCAAGAGAATCTTTTGTCTTATCTTTTACATTCCCAGCTAAATCACCTGCTTGCTCACCTAACACACTCGCTTTATCTTTAGCAATTGATGATAATTCAGAACCTTTTTGTACAGCGTAATCTGTATAATCCGTTGCTTTGTCTTTAAAATCATCTGCTTGGTTTGCTAAATCTTCACGTAATTCTTTACCTGATTTTGGTGCCAATAAAAGTGCTGCCACCGCTGCTGCCGTTCCACCAATAATTGCTCCTAAAAAAAAGCCACCTTTTTTCGCCATGTTTATTCCTCCATTATCTTTTATTATTTGGTTGTTTCACTTGTTTTTGATGATTTTTTGGGACGAAATGCCCTAAAAGCCGCTCCACCCACTTTGCTGACAACACCTGCTTTGGCTGTTGTCTTCCCTACAGAGCCAACTTTTCCAAGTAAATTTCGACTAGAATAGTTTAGTTCTGAAACACTTTCACTCAAATCTGCCACTGCAGCAAATAATGGATCAATTGTTGCTACTTTCTTATTGACATCGTCTAGCAACTCATTACTTTTTACCAAAAGTCCCTCTACCTGTCTAGATAAAATATCTACATCTTTTGTTACAATCTCAATCGTTTTATTTGCTTCGTCAACTGTGGTCGTAACTCTTTCCACCGTTTTTCCGATTTTTAGCAATACTAAAACAATAAACACTACTAATACAGCAAACGCCACTGCTGCAATAATCGCTGCAACCTCTCCACCTGTCATATTCTTGCTCCTTCCATCAATTATTCCATGTTCTTAGAATAACACCAACCGCTCTTTTTCACAAATCATTCAGTTAGCTTTGTTATCTTAATTATACCAATTTATAGCCTAAGTCTCTACTGAGACTTTCAAAAATCTTGATTGTAATTTATAAAAAAAGACAGAACAAATTTTGCTCTGCCTTTAAATGAAAAAGATCATATCACTCATTTTCGTTTATTTATTTTTAGGTGCATCTTCTTTAGCAAGTTCAGCGCCTAGTTCAATAATGTACTCACGTAGGTTATCCTTCACTTCTGGGTGAACTAATCCATACTCAATACTCGTTTTCATAAAGCCAAACTTATCGCCTACATCATAACGTTTGCCAGTAAACTCACGAGCAAAGACACGTTGCGTTTTATTCAATGTATCAATGGCATCCGTTAACTGGATTTCACCACCAGCACCTGGTTCTTGTGATTCTAACACGTGGAAAATTTCGGGTGTTAACAAGTAACGACCAATGATCGCTAAATCACTTGGCGCCTCTTCAGGTGTTGGCTTTTCAACAAAATTATTGACATTGTACAAGCCCTTAGAAACTTCCGCTTCCGGATTGATGATGCCATATTTTGACGTTTCTTCATGTGGGACTTTCATTACAGCAATAGTAGATGCATGTGTTTCTTCATAATCATTCATCAATTGTTTTGACAAAGGTATTTTGTCTTCCATGATATCATCACCAAGCATCACAACAAACGGTTCATTGCCAACAAATGCTTTGGCTTGTAAAACAGCATGTCCTAAGCCTTTTGGATGAGATTGACGAATAAAGTGAAGATTGACATCTGTCGTTTCTTCTACTAATTTCAAGAGATCTGTTTTATTTTTTTCACGAAGATTACTTTCTAATTCAAAGTTTGCATCAAAATGATCTTCAATCGGACGTTTTGCTTTTCCCGTGACGATCAAAATGTCTTCGATTCCTGAAGCTAGAGCTTCTTCCACGATAAATTGAATCGTTGGTTTATCTACAATCGGCAGCATTTCTTTTGCCATTGCTTTTGTTGCTGGTAAAAATCTTGTTCCCAGTCCAGCTGCTGGAATAACCGCTTTTTTTACTTTCATGCCTATTGGCCTCCTAAAAAATTATATAGAAAATTCATTTTCTGTTTTACCATCACGCAGCATAATTTCTTTTGCTGCTTGTTTTACATCTTGTCCTTCATATAACACTTTATAAATTGCCTCTGTAATTGGCATCTCAACGTTTAGCTGTTGAGATAACTCATACGCTGCTTTGGTTGTTGAAACACCTTCAACGATCATTCCCATGTTTTCAAGAACTTCATCCAAACTATGCCCTTTTCCAAGCAGATTTCCTGCACGCCAATTACGCGAATGTACACTTGTGCATGTAACGATTAAGTCACCAACTCCACTTAAACCGATAAACGTTAAAGGATTTGCGCCCATTGCCACACCCAAACGACTGATTTCAGCTAAACCACGTGTCATGATCGCCGCTTTGGCATCATCACCAAAGCCTAATCCATGAATCGCACCTGCACCTAAGGCAATGATATTTTTCAAAGCCGCGCCAGTTTCAACACCAATCACATCATCATTAGTATAAATTCTAAAATAATCATTCATAAATAATGACTGTACGTAGGTTGCTTCTGCTAAGCTCTCACTTGCAGCAGTAATCGTTGTAATATCATGAACTGCGACTTCTTCTGCATGACTCGGACCAGATAAAACAACCACTCCGTGTCTTTTCTCTGCTGGAATTTCTTCCATCAAAACCTCAGAGATTCGTTTATGGCTACCTTGTTCCAAGCCTTTACTAGCATGGATAATCAACGGCTGATTCTTGCATTTCGCTGTAAATTCTTGAGCGACCGAACGAATCGCTTTTGTCGGAACAACAAACAATACTGCATCTGCATCTTGAATACATTCCTCTAATGACATCTTCCCTTGAATCGATTCTGGGATAACCAGATCAGGAAGATAATGACGATTCGTGTGGTAATTGTTGATTTCATCAATCTGTGCTTTATTATGTCCCCAAATACGAACCTCATGACCATTTTCTGCTAAAACTTGAGCCAATGCAGTTCCCCACGAACCAGGACCTAAAACCGCAACTTTTTGTTTCATTGGTGAAAATCTCCTTTCGAAATAAGAAAAGCTGAACGAATCGTTTAGCTCTGACTGAAAAATAGAAAAAAATAACTGAGTCGCTCTTTGACTCATTTAGTTTTTATCTTTTTTCCGAAGAGCTGATTCGGTGAAGCTAGATCATAGAAAAGCTGAACAAGCTCGACCAGCTCTGACTGAAAAATAGGAAAAATTGATTGAGTCGCTCTTTGACTCCTTCAATTTTTATCTTCTTTCCGAAGAGCTGATTCAATAATGCTAGATTACTCAGTATCTTATTCCTTTAAATAAACAAACTAAATTACTCATTTCATAACTTTCATACCCACATAACATTTTAACATAGCTTAACTAGAATAGGCAGTTCTAAACAGCCTTTTTTATTCCTTTTTCACGATCATAAAATGGTACTGAGCCTTTTTTACGTCGAAAGATCATAAGTCCAATGGCACCGAAGAATAGAACTAGAGAAAATAGTTGAGAAACTCTAATATCGCCAAATGCATATAAACTATCTGTCCGCATGCCTTCAATAAAGAAACGGCCGAAAGAATACCAGACGATATAGCTTAAAACAACTTCTCCTTCTTTTAAGAAATGTTTCTTTTTCCTTAAAAGAACCAATACGATAAATCCTAAAACATTCCAAATAGATTCATATAAAAAAGTTGGCTGATGGTACGTCCCATCAATATTCATATTATCAATGATAAATTTTGGCAAATGTAACCCTTCTAGAAAGCCACGCGTTGTTGCAGGACCGTAGGCTTCATGATTCATAAAGTTTCCCCAGCGTCCAATCCCTTGTGCTAAAATCACACTTGGCGCTGCAATATCTAAAAATGTCCACGTTGAAATAAAACGATGTCTGGTGAAGAAAAATAATGCCAGTCCTCCACCAATCAAGCCACCATAAATTGCCAGACCACCATTTCTGGTCAAGATAATCTCGATTGGATTATTTACATAGTCCTGCCACTGAAAAATCACATAATACAATCGGGCACCAATAATCGCACTCGGCAATCCCCAAAGCATAAAATCAATTACATCGTCTTCTTTTAACCCGACGCGAACCGCTTCTCGACTACTTAGCCAAACAGCTAGTACGATCCCTGAAACAATAATTATTGCATACCAGTATACAGATATTCCAAAAAGATTAAATGCTACTGGATTTACTTGACCTAACATTTGGCTTCCTCCTAATTTAAAATCGAAATGAGCTCATTCAGTCTCGACTGAAAAACAGAAAATTATGACTGAGGTGTTCTTTAACTGTTTCATAATTTATCTTTTTTCCGAAAGACTAGCCCATGCAGCTAGATAACTTACCGTAACAAACGTTCCGTAGCGCTAACTCTCGAAGCTACATAGTCCCTGAATTTTCTTCGATCAATCGAGTCAATCGTTCTTCAAATGATTTTGTTGCATCATAACCCATTGTTTTTGCACGGAAATTCATTGCGGCAACTTCAATAATGATCGCCACATTTCGGCCAGTTTTTACAGGAATACGAATTTGTGGAACATCGACACTGGCAATTTCCACCATTGCATCATCTGAGCCTAAGCGATCATATTTTTTATCTTTTTCCCATGCCTCTAAATAAACAACCAGTTGCACCTGCATAAAGCCACGGACAGCACTTGCACCAAATAGATTCATTACGTCAATGATGCCGATTCCACGAATTTCGATCAAGTGCTGCAAAATTTTAGGTGGCTCACCAACAACCGTTAATTCGTCTTGTTGATAAACATCTACACGATCATCTGCGATCAATCGATGACCACGCTTGATCAATTCTAATGCCGTTTCACTTTTCCCGATGCCACTGTCTCCTTGAATCAAGACACCTAAACCATAAACGTCCACTAAAACACCGTGTACGCTAGTTCTTGCAGCTAAACGACTATCTAAATAGCTTGATAATTCCCCTAATAATCTCGAAGTCGAAATCGGCGAGCGTAAAACTGCCAAGCCTTTTTCTTTAGCTGCTTGTACCATTTCTTCAGGTGCTTCCAGTCCTCTGGAAATAATAAAAGCAGGCGTATCCTTCTCACATAACCGGCGCATAACCATCAATCGTTCTTCTGGTATCATCCGTTGTGAAAAAGTAATCTCTTTGCTGCCAAACAGCTGCAAACGATTATGAGGATAATAATTAAAATAACCCGTTAACTCCAATCCAGGGCGTGAAATATCTCCGGTTGTGATTTCTCTATTTAAACTTTCTTCATCGCCATAAACGACTTCTAAAGAAAGCTTTTTTACCAGTTGATGAATCTTTACAACTTCTTCCATATCTATCATCCATTCCTTTCTTCTACTCGTACTATTTTATCATGCCAAGTAGGAAGTTTCTAGCTATTCGAAAGATTGTCCTTGTTTTGTTTCTGTTCTTAATGGTACGGCCAGTTTTGTCTCCTTAATTCAGCCCAAAATAGAGATTGTATATCAGCAAATAGTTGACTATCTTACATTAATTTGTATACTTGATTTGTATTACCATAACCAGCTAAAAACATACTATTGGATGTGATCCTTTATGAAAGAAACTCTGAAAAATCAAGCAAAAAATCTACCATTAAGTCCTGGTGTCTATTTAATGAAGGATAGACATGGAGAAATTATCTATATAGGAAAAGCAAAAAAGTTGCGGGAACGTGTCAGCAGTTACTTTGTTAGAAATAAACAGCACTCTAGTAAAACATTACGGTTAATCCAGCAATTAGCTGCCTTTGATGTTATCGAAGTAGAGTCCGAACTTGACGCTCTATTGCTTGAATGCCAACTGATCCAAACACACCGCCCTATCTATAATCGGCAAATGAACGCTTTTGAGAAATATAAATATGTCGAAATCAATGCGGAACAGGGAGAGCTCTCAATTAATATACTTTCTGTTCCTACGAAAACAAACTGTTTTGGTCCTTTCTCGATCAATAAAAAACTTTCTAAATTAAAGTTAATTTTAGAAAGCCTATATAGATTGAATCAGAGTAATTATTGGCAGCACTCTTTTCTTGAAAGTACTTCTGAACCTGTTGAGTCAAACATTGCAGCCAAAGAAATACTAGGTGCTTTCACATTTAACAATCAACTACCTCAAAAACGTTTAGAAATAAAAATGATGTCAGCTTCAGACAATCATTCATTTGAAAAAGCACTAAAATTGCGTGAAGACTGGCATTTTCTTACTCGTTTTTTTAATCAAAATAAAAAATTGATTTTAGCAAACCAAACGAATTGGCAGTTATTATCGGTTCCAGTCGGATCAAAAATAAAATACTACCTGATTTACCAAGGCCTTGTCATAAGTCAGCGAACAATCACAACACGAACCTTTTCTAACTATACACCTAGTGAACTAGCCAAAAAAATTCTTCCTAAAAATAAGCCCGAAAACATTCAGCAATTTTCCAAAAATCAAGTTGATTTTATCAATATTTTATATAGTTATATCAATCGGCACAAAGAATGCCGATTACTTGATCTCACTGATCCATTTGCATAAAAAAGGTCTGAGCTATAACTCTTTGAGTTATAGCTCAGACCTTTAAAATCCGAAGGAATAATGGAAACTCTTGTTTCATCTGAGTTGAATCCATCTATCTAATTTTCTTATTCGTTGTATTTATCCATATTACGTTCACTAACAATTGCATTGACTAGTGACATGATGACAGCCATTAGGATCGCTGCTCCAAAGCTGGAAAATCCAAAATTCATTTCTCCAACGAAGGAAGAAGTCATCCTCAAAATTGCTGCATTGACAATAAAACTAAATAAACCAAATGTAAGTAACGTCAGCGGAAGCGATAGAATCGTCAACACCGGTTTCACTAGCATATTCAATATAGAAAGAACAAATGCCGCGATGATCGCCATCCAGATACTCCTTACATAAATCATATTCGGGAAAATCACTGCGAGTGAAACAAAGGTCAACGTATTAACAATCAGACGTTGAAAATAGCTCATTAAAAGTCACTCCAGTCATCATCATTCACTTTTTCAGCTTGTTTTCTTTGTTTTTGATCATTCGCATAAGGGTTAGCATTACGAGTATTTCTATTATACGGGTTTTGATGCCCATAGCTATCATTTCTCGCTCTACCTGAAGGAATCAATACAGCTAAGACAATATATAAGAAAATTGGGCTACCGATAAAGATAAAGCTCGCTACCACATAAATCACACGTACGATTGTAGGATCAATACCTAACCATTCTGCGATTCCCGCTAGGGTTCCTGTTAATACCACATTATTGGGAGATTTTGTCAATCGTTTTCTCATGTTTTTTCACCTCTCCTTTCTTAAATTTTACAATAGAATGGATAAAGAATCATCCTTTTTTTGTATTTTCTTTGCTTTTTAATAGTTAAGAGCGTTACCTATTTTAGATTACCACTCTTAACTATCTTTAAGCAGTCGACAGCTTTTAATCGTTCAATGTTCTACGCATTTATTTATCTGTGTCTTTTAAATAAATGTTTCCTGTTGTTGTAGAAGCATTGATTTGTGCCATATTCTCATCATCTAATCGTCTAAATTGCAATAATTGATTGGTTCTTTCTTTCTTTTCACGAATCACTTCATAATCACTTAGGCGACTATTAACGCTACCTAGGCTTGTTTTTACCGTACCTTCGACACCTAGTTCAGCTGGTAATGCGATTTTTACATTCCCATTAACAGAACTTGCTTCGACTTTACGTAATGTGTGCTCTTTTGCAGTAATGCGAACATCGCCATTGATCAATGAAACGCCGATCGTTTGAGGTGTTGCCGCGATTGTTACAGTCCCATTAACTGTTTCAATGATGTTATCAAGGATTTCACCATCTAGGACTTTAATATCACCATTCACGCCTTCAATTTCAAGCATTGTCGCATCAATTTTGTTAAATGTGATTGAGCCATTCGTTGATTTTGTATAAACATCTTTTGCTTTTAATGATTCGATTGATACATTTCCGTTCAATAACTTAATGGATACATGATCAAATGTACGCTCAGGTAAGTAGAAAATCAAGTCTGCACGAACACGTTTATTTGGAATTTGGAATGAAATCACTTCATCATCCACATCGATTTGACTTCTTTCTAAGAAAGCTTCAAGTGGTGTTTCAGCATCCATTTTACCATAAAGCTTGATTTTCCCTTCTACTTTGACATCTGGTTGATCCCATGTTTTGAATACGATATTTCCATTTGCTACTTTAACATCAATCAAACTTGCAAGTGGTGCTGGATAATTAAATTCATGTTCAAATTTTGTTGTTGCAACACCAGGAACTTTAAAGCTAACGTCTTTCCATTCCATGTTGTCATTCATTGTTTCTGAGAATGAGCTGAATGTTTTTTTCAAGAATGAGCCTAATTGTGAACCAGCCTCACTCATTTTTTCGCCAACTTGATTGATTGTATCTGTTGCTTGGTCTTTCCAGTCATCAGGAATGTCAAATTTAGACGTTACACGGTCTTTTGTTTCTGACCATTGTTCTTTGCGAATATCTTTCAATTCTGCGTCTAAAGCAACTTTCTCTTGAATTCTTGCATCTAAAGAATCTTCTAATGACTTGATTTCAGCTTCTAGTGATGTTCTTAATTCCAACTCTTCAGCTGTTAATTCACTTAGTTCTTCTTTTGTGTTTAATTCCATCAATTTTTCTTGTGCTTCTTTGATTTCTTCTTTGACGCCAGCAATTTCTGCATTGACTTCATCTAATTCTACAGAAGTACGATTTGCTTTGGTTGCTAGATCATCGAGAATTTTTTCTAATCGTTCATGATCTGCTGCTTCTTTTGCTTTTAAATCTTCATCCGTGATCTCAGGTTCGACTGTTTCATCTTCTTCTTGATTTTCTAGCTTATTTAATAATTCTTCGACTCTGTCATTTTCTTTTGTGTCAGTGGTTGGATTTGTTGCATTTACTTGGTCGGCAGCTTTTTTGATTTGCTTTTCATCTTTTTCTGTCGCCATATTTTCTAATAATACTAAAGCTTCCTCTGAAGATAGGATACCTTTTTTGACTAAATCTAATACTCTTTCTCTTTCTTTCATGGAAATTGCCTCCTTAGCAAATTTTTCACCCGAGGGTGTTTTCCTTATGTACCTATTATGCCTTCTTTTTGATGGTTTGTCATAGGACTTAAGAATGAATTTTAGGTAGTCCTCAAGGGTAACCGTTCTTTTATTTAACAATACTATCGATTTTTAACGCTTTTAATAGGAAAAACACGTAGCACATCAAATAAAGAAGAAACGGGCATCACTCGACGATCCCATCTCTTCTATATAATTCATGCGCTTTTTATTTTTTTTAATTGCTTAGACTAATTATGGATCTCACGATAAATCAATTTACTCTCTTGAACATCTAACCCAATACGGATATTCTCTTTGATCATCGCTACAACATCCTCAACATCTTGTTGATTGGCAAAAATCGTGACTAAACTGTCCCCTTTTTTCACTGGATCGCCAACTTTTTTTCTTAAAATCAACCCAACAGCTAAATCAATCTCATCTTCCTTTGTTTCACGACCTGCTCCCAGTTTCATTGCGGCTACACCAATGTTGTCCGCAACGATTTCTGAAACAAAACCATCTGAATCGGAAACAACTTCTATCTCAAAGTTAGCCTGCGGCAATAATTTAGGATCATCGACCCACTCAGGATTGCCCCCTTGGTTTTTGATAAATTGTTTGAATTTCACTAAGGCTGAACCATCTTTGATTACACCTTTTAACATTTCTCTCGCTGTTGCTAAAGAATCTGTCTTACCTGAAAGCACGACCATTTGACTACCTAACGTCAAAACCAATTCAGTTAAATCTGCTGGTCCATTTCCAT
Organism: Enterococcus silesiacus; assembly: GCF_001886225.1. Lineage (NCBI taxonomy): Bacteria > Bacillati > Bacillota > Bacilli > Lactobacillales > Enterococcaceae > Enterococcus > Enterococcus silesiacus. The sequence continues at coordinate 12,559 of NZ_JXLC01000017.1, forward strand.
GCAATGTATCGATTGCTTCTTGCACTTCTAATGAATTACCGATTGCATTTCCCAATGGTTGTGACATATCAGAAATGATCGCCATCGTATTTCTACCTACTAGATTGCCGATTCTAACCATTGCAGAAGCAAGTTCAGCTGCCTCTTTCTCGGTTTTCATAAATGCACCTGCACCTGTCTTAACATCTAAAACAATCGCATCTGCACCTGCTGCGATTTTCTTACTCATGATTGAGCTTGCAATCAAAGGAATTGAACTAACGGTTGCTGTAACGTCCCGTAAAGCATAGAGCTTTTTATCTGCGGGTGTTAGATTACCCGATTGACCGATCACTGAAATTTTATCGCGATTGACCATTTCAGTAAATTCAGTATCTGTCAATTCTACATGGAATCCTTCAAAGGCTTCCAACTTATCGATTGTGCCGCCTGTGTGACCTAAGCCACGCCCCGACATTTTTGCAAAAGGAATATCAAGTGCTGCAACTAACGGTGCTAAAACTAGCGTCGTCGTATCACCAACACCACCTGTTGAATGTTTATCGACTTTTATACCTTCAATGTCCGATAAATCAATTACATCACCTGAATGGACCATAGCCAATGTTAAATCAGCTCGTTCTTTATCCGACATGTCCTGAAAATAAACAGCCATTAAAAAAGCACTTGCCTGATAATCAGGAATGGTTCCATCTGTTAAACCTTCAACAAAAAATTCAATCTCTGCTTTACTCAGTTCATGACCATTTCGTTTTTTTTCAATGATATCAACCATTCTCATATTTTGTACCTCGCAATCTCTATTGTATAAATTTTAATAGCCGCCTGTAGTATCTTTCATTGATCCATCGACTATAGCGACACTGGAACTTGCTCCTAGTCTTGATGCGCCAGCATGAATCATTGCTTTGGCATCTTCGACTGTCCGAACACCACCTGATGCTTTTACACCAATCGTTGGGCCAACTGTTTTACGCATCAAGGCAACATCTTTGATTGTTGCACCTCCCGTTGAAAAACCGGTTGATGTTTTAACAAAATCTGCACCTGCTTGAACAGAAAGCTTAGAAGCAGTAGCGATTTCTCTGTCTGTTAACAGACAATTTTCAAGAATCACTTTGACTAAAGCTTTCCCTTGAGCTGATTTGACAACGGCTTCGATATCTTTTAACACAGTTTCTTCATCACCTGATCTTAGTGCACCAACATTAATAACCATATCAACTTCTGTTGCGCCATTTTTAATAGCATCTGCTGCTTCAAAAGCTTTTGTTGCCGTTGTATTTGCGCCTAGAGGAAATCCGATAACTGTACATATTTCAACTGACGTACCAGCTAATTCTTTACTTGCCAAAGCTACCCAATATGGATTCACACATACTGATGCAAATTCATATTTTTTTGCCTCTTCGAGTAATGTTAATAATGCTGCCTCGTCTGCTTCTGGTTTTAATAAAGTATGGTCGATCATTTTGTTTACGTTCATTGTAGTCTCCCTTTCAGAAATTTCGTTCTATTAAAATGAAATTTCGTTCATATTAGCTATTTATAAAAGAGTAGAAAATAATGTCTACTCCGTTTCCCAAATATAATTAGTGACTTAACAGTTTCATGGCTGTAAATTTATCGATCAGTAAAACGTTGGCATATCCGCCAACTAACGCCCCATGAATGGCTTTAATTTTGCGATCTCCACCAGCAATTAGAATAGATTTTTCTTTGGTCTTAAGCTCTTCAAGTTCAATCCCGATCGTACGACCATTGATTTCTTCGTCACTGATTTTCCCATCTTCATTAAAGAATCTAGAACAGATATCACCAACTGCATTGGCTTTGAGCGATTTTTCTTCTTGCTCGGTAAAATAGCCCAAACGAAAATGCAGTGATTCGCTTTGAACTGTTCCAACAGTAAAGACTGCAATGTTTGCCTGTCTGCCTAATTCGATGACTTTACTGATATGACGATCTTTAACGACCAAGTCCTTCGCTTGCTTACTATCTAAAATAACTGGCAAAGGAAATGTTCTTGCTTTTGTATTGAGAATCTCAGCAAATAGTGTAATCGTCTCAAATGCATAATTGTTAACATCAAAGTAAGCAATTCCGCCTTTCAACTGAACAACTTCTACGCCTTTGACATCCATCCGGCTCATCTTAGAAACAGTCTTATGCATTGTTGTCCCCCAACTAACGCCGATGATATCCCCATTTTTGATTGTATCTTCAAGGTATTCAGCTGCATACGCTGTCAAGTATTCAGAAATAGAATTGTAGTTGGGATCTGGTGAAAAAGCTACATGAACTTCTGCTAGTCCATATTTTTCTTTCAACTTTTTTTCGATTTCAAATAAATCAGAAAAAGGGTCAAAGATCGTGATTTGAACGTAGCCTTTTTCTTTCGCATAATTCAGTAACCGCGAAATCGTCGGACGTGAAACATTTAATTTTTCAGCTATTTCCTGCTGACTAAGTGAAGATTGATAGTAGAGTCTTGCAACTTCAATACTAAGTTGTTGTTTTTCTTTATCCATACTCATTGTCCGTTCCTTATCATTTAAGCCCATTATAGCAAGAACAAACAAGGATGACAAATGACACTTTATTCGTCAGTTAAATAGATACTTCTTAATTCAGAAAGTTTTTCTAGGTCAAAATTCAAACATTTGGCCGCATATTTTTCTGCTGTACCAAAATTTTTCTCAATTAAATGAAAGGCATGATCCAAATACTCTTCTTTTACATAAAGTGCTGTCGCTAAAGAGTCAAGCTGTTCTTCATTGAAACCCTGCTCTCTAAATTGCTGCACTAATTCATCATTCGCTTGTTTTCTTTCAGTATTTGTAATTAGAAAGTCTTTGTAGATTTCTTCCTTTTCTACATCTAATAACAATAGCAATAATGCTGAAGCATAGCCCGTTCGGTCTTTACCAGCAAAACAGTGGAAAATCGTTGCGCCATTTTTATTTGCTAAAATGTACTCCATAAATTCCGTAAACCCTTCTTGAGCCCCCGGATTCAAGATCAGATCCTCATAAACACCTAGCATATGCTTGTCGACCGCTTCGATTGATTTTAATTTAGCAAAATCAGCTAAACTTGAATTTTTAGCATTCATTTTTCCAAGGAGATCTAAATTGACATACTCCACAGCTTCAATCGGTGTATCTGGTGCTTCACTGATCTCAAATTCTCGTCTAAAATCGATGATCCTGGTTAGATTAAACTCGTCAACCAAAGTAGTCTGCGTTTCCTGATCTAAATTTACCAAATGACCCGAGCGCAATAGTTTTTTGGCTTTGACCGTTTTACCTTCTTTATTTTTAATCCCGCCTAAATCCCTAAAATTCGTAATTTGTACGTTCATTTGTCTATTCCACCTTTATGAATTTACTTTTTTTCTTCTTTTTTCTTCTGCCAGTGCAACAATGCCTAAAAGAACAGCAATGATCACGATCGAAATGTAAAAGATGATAAAGGTATCATTCCAACCATGCAGGACATGTCCAAAGAAATTTACCCCATCTTTTGACGGATCAGAGATCTTAGCCAAAAGAATTTTCGCCATTGAATCTCCAAACAGATAGGCGAATGCCCCTAATAATCCTCCTGAAACAACTGTTGCTTTTTTCGGTACGAATCCTAGCATTGATAAATTAATCAATAATTGTGGACCAAAAACCATCATCCCTAGCATGAATAATGAGGCATTGATTACAAATTCTGTTGTTCCCAATTGATACCCAATAATTCCGATCGGTAATAAAATTGTACTCACAGTAGCTACTAAAGCTGGACGACCTTTCAATAAATCTGATATATAGCCCCAAGCTAAACACCCGATCAACGCACCCATCTCAAAGTAGAAAATCGTTTGAGCTGCGGCTTCTTGTGAAAAATTCAAATGCTCTGTCACATATAATGGCGCCCAGTTATCGATGCCAATCCGTACGATATAAACAAAGACATTAGCTACACATAACACCCAAATATAAGGATTCGTTAGTAAATATTTTTTGAAGATTTCCCATTTTGTTAAATTTTCAGCATCCACATTGGCTTCTTCAACAGGTTCACCAAAAATTTCTTCACTCGAATTCCAACCTAAATCTTCAGGTCTATTTTTCCCAATGAAAAAGGTTCCTACAGCAACGACCGCCGCAACGATTGCTGGAATAATAAACATTCCTGCAACTTGTCCTTTGAAAAAAGTGGTTGCACACCAAACAGCAAAAATCCCTGCAAAACCACCACCGATATTGTGCGATGCGTTCCATAACCCAATATATCTACCACGATTGCTTCTCGTTGTCCATTGTGTGATCACAGAAGCACAGCTTGGTCCCCCAACACATTGAAACAAACCATTTAATGACCACAAAACAACGATCCAACCCATTGGCACATTATTCATTGTAAAGAGAATCCCCATACATAAGACTGTGATTGAAGATAATAATAACAAAATTGACAAAATCTTCTTCGTATTTTTTCCATCTACAATATACCCAACGATAAATTTACCAAAGCCATAAACAATAGAAAAGACAAAACCAATATAACCAAGATCTGTTGTTGTAAGACCTAATTGGCTTTTCAATAATGGCTGTGCTGCTTTAAAGTTATTACGAATCATATACATCGTAATATAAATTACTACAACGACCAAAAACGGTTTCATAAATTCTTTGAACCACTGTTTTCTTTGTTCAGCCAAGGTCGGCCGATTCATATTCCCAACAACTGCATTCATATCTTCCAAATTTCCTCACCCCAAAATTTTAATTATAATGGTTAGCGCTTTCCAATATAATTGTATAATACACGAGCCAAGAACAAATGTAAACTATATATTGAAATTATGTTCATAACTATTTTTTACATTGTTTTAATTCATGTAAGATTTAGTTCACAAAAAATAGAGACTGGAACATAACTCTACGAGTTACATTCCAGCCTCAAGGAGTCCGAATAAACAGCGGGGGTAGAAGTAATCCCTTCGGAAATAAACTGAAATTCACAAAAATTTGAAGAGCAATTTTCGTGAATTCCCTCTTAATTTCTCGGAGTTAAACACTCCTGGTCCCACCCTCTACCTTTCATTTATTCACTTATTCGTCATGGTTACTATTTAACTCTGTAATTTTCCCAGTCGCTAGATAAACGATCCACTCACAAATATTCGTTACATAGTCCCCGATCCGTTCTAAATAGGTTGCGACATGCAGATAATCCGTTCCACTGACAACTGTTTCTGGATTTGCCTGCATCGCTTTGATCGAATGACTGTAGATGCTATCAAAATATTCATTCACACGGGTATCCATTTTAGCAATCATACGCGCATCTTTTTGATCAGTTTTTACATAGGCAATCAACACATTATCAACCATTTTCTTCACATAATCAGACATATCCGAAATTTCTTTTTCAATCTCAGGAATTCTAGTCTCACCTTTTAAGCGAATCGTTGATTTAGCGATCGATACAGCGTGATCCGCCATTCTTTCTAAGTCTGAGCTTGCCTTCATGACTGTGATGATCATTCTAAGGTCTGTTGTTACAGGTTGTTGTAAAGCAATCATTTCAAAACTTTTCTTTTCTAGTTTTACTTCCATATCATTGATTTGTACATCATAATCAATTACCTCATTGGCAATTTTTTTATCATGATTAATGTAAGCACGTACAGATTTATGTACCACGTTACTTACCATCATGCCCATTTCATAAAATTGATTATGCAGATTCAGTAATTCTTCTTCAAACTGGCTACGCAACATCTGTGTTCCTCCTTTTTTTAACCAAATTTTCCAGAAATATAATCTTCTGTTTGTTTTTCTTTAGGATTCAAGAATATCTTCTTCGTATCATTAAATTCTATCAATTCGCCTTGCAAAAAGAAAGCCGTTTTATCAGAAATTCGTGAAGCCTGTGACATATTATGTGTCACCATGATCATTGTATATTTTTCTTTCAGTGTTAAAAGCATATTCTCGATCTTACCACTTGAAACGGGGTCAAGCGCACTTGTAGGTTCATCCAATAGAATGATTTCAGGATCAACTGCTAAAACACGAGCAATGCAAACACGTTGTTGTTGTCCGCCAGATAAAGATAAAGCACTTTTATGCAATTTATCTTTCACATCTTCCCAAACAGACGCTGCTTTTAAACTATTTTCTACGGCTTGATCCAGTACCTGTTTGTCCTTTTCACCTTTTAAACGTAATCCGTAGATCACATTTTCATAGATAGAAAAAGGAAACGGGTTGGGTTGTTGAAATACCATACCGATTTCTTTACGTAAATCTACGATATCTGTTTTTGGTCCATAGATATCTTTACCTTTGTAAACAACACTTCCTGTGATCGTTACACCTGGAATCAGATCATTCATCCGATTCAGTGAACGCAGATAAGTCGATTTACCGCAACCAGATGGTCCAATCATCGCAGTGATTTCCCCTTGATTGATGTTTAAGTCAATTCCTTTTAACGCTTCTTTTTTACCGTAATATAAATGCAAATCTTTTGATGAAATAATTTCTTTTGTCATCTTGCTCCTCCTAACCAAAATGTCCAGAAACGTAATCTTCTGTCGCTTGAATTTTTGGTCGTGTAAAGATTTTTCTTGTTTCATCGTATTCGATCACTTTACCTAAGTAGAAAAAGGCGGTGTAATCACTGATACGGGCAGCTTGCTGCATATTATGGGTTACGATAATGATTGTATAATCATTTTTCAAATTAACTAATGTTTCTTCTACTTTCCCAGTTGAGATTGGATCCAAAGCACTTGCTGGTTCATCTAAAAGTAAGATATCTGGTTTCATTGCAATCGCTCTAGCAATACACAAACGTTGTTGTTGACCACCAGACAACGCTAACGCACTCTTACCCAAATTATCTTTGACTTGATCCCAAAGTGCGGCTTGTTTTAAGCTTGTTTCCACAATCTCATCTAACTTCTTCTTATCTTTTTCACCATGTTGTTTCAAGGCAAATGTAATATTTTCATAGATTGATTTACTAAATGGGTTAGGACGCTGAAACACCATGCCGATACGTTTCCGCATTTCATAAACATCCACTTCTTTGGTATTGACGTTCACATCTTTATACATGATACTACCTGTTACTTTGGTATTGGCAATGCCATCATTCATTCGATTCAACGAACGTAAATAAGTTGATTTACCACAACCAGAAGGACCGATCAAGGCAGTAATTTTATTTTTTTCAAACTCTAAATCAACACCTTTGATTGCTTCATTGTCTCCATACCAAACATGTAGATCATCGGTATGCAAGGCAATCGGCTCTGGCAATTTAATAATATTGGTATCATTTAAATTATATTCTTTCATTCTGATTCCCCTAACATTAGGCTGATGTCATTCTTTTATATAATCTGTTTCCGATAAAGCGTGCACCAAAATTAAAGAGTAACACGACTAAAATCAGAACGGCCGAAGCACCCGCAGAAACAGCTGCTCCATCTGGCATCGTGCCTTCTGTATTAATTTTCCAAATATGAACAGCTAAGGTTTCAGCTTGACGGAAAATACTGATCGGACTTGAGACACTTAACGGATTCCAATTACTGAAATCTAACGCTGGCGCACTTTGCCCTGCAGTATAAATCAACGCAGCCGCTTCACCAAAAATTCTGCCTGAACTTAAGATCACTCCTGTTAAAATACCTGGTAATGCTTCTGGAACGACTACTTTTATTACTGTTTCCCAGCGAGATAAGCCCAAAGACAAGCCCGCTTCTCGTTGTGTATAATGAACGGCTTTTAATGATTCTTCAACATTTCTCGTCAACAATGGTAAGTTGAAAAAGGTTAATGCCAAAGCACCAGAAATGATTGAAAACCCATACCCAATCTGTACAACAAAGATCAGGAAACCAAACAAACCTACGACAACTGAAGGAAGTGAGCTTAAAATTTCGATTGATGTACGAATCACATCTGTCACCCAGTTTTTCTTCGCATATTCAGATAAGTAAATCCCTGCACCTAGTGAAATTGGAAAACTAATCAACATGGTAATTAATAATAAATACAGTGAGTTGAATAATTGAATTCCGATACCACCGCCTGCTTGGTAGGCTTTAGATGGTTTCGTTAAAAAGTCCCAAGAAATATGGGGAATCCCGCGAATCAAAATATAAAGTAGCAAGGCGGCCAAGATCAAAACAATCACACCAGAAATGGCGTACAAAATACCTGTTGCAATTTTATCTGCTTTTTTTGCATTCATTATTTCAAGGCTCCTTTCTTACCAATGATTCGAATAATAATATTAAAGAACAATGACATCAATAGTAAGATCAAAGCAAGTGACCAAAGCACATTGTTTTCTACTGTTCCCATAATCGTATTTCCGATCCCCATCGTTAAAATACTGGTTAATGTTGACGCTGGGGTTGTTAAGCTAGATGGCATAATTGCAGCATTTCCGATAACCATTTGGATGGCTAATGCTTCACCAAAGGCACGCGCCATTCCAAAAACAACGGCGGTTAAAATCCCCGGAACTGCAGCTCGTAAAACTACTTTGTAAATGGTTTGCCAACGTGTCGCTCCTAACGCTAAGGATGCTTCACGATAATGACGTGGTACTGATTTTAAAGCATCTACCGTCATTGTGGTAACCGTAGGCAAAATCATGATAAATAGTACAAAGGTTCCAGCTAAAATCCCAAAGCCTGTACCACCGAAAATTGAGCGAATAAAAGGAACAATGACTGATAATCCGATAAAGCCATACACAACAGAAGGAATACCTACTAATAGTTCAATAACCGGTTGTAAAATTTTTGAGCCTTTTTTAGGTGAAATTTCTGTCATGAACACAGCTGCACCAATCGCAAATGGCGTTGCAATAATCGCTGATAAGAACGTTACAATAAAAGAGCCAGCAATCATCGGTAAGGCCCCGACCATTGGTTTACCATCTGTCCCTGTTTCACTTGGATTCCAGTTTGAACCGAATAAAAAGTCGGATACTTTGATTTTATTTGTAAAAAAGGTTGCTAACCCTTTACTGGCTACAAAATAAAAGATCGATAAAACAACCAAAACAATCAAAGCGATACATAGAAAACTAATAAATTTCCCACGTTGTTCCATTCTGGCGCGCTTTGATTTTGTTAACAATTTCTTCTGCACATCTTCCAAGAAAATTCCTCCTTATTTTAAAAGCGTAACGAGCTCGTTCGACTCCGACTGGAAAATAGGAAAAATCGAATGTGGTGCTTTTTGCCACAATCTATTTTTATCTTTTTCCCGAGGAGTCAGCTCGTGAAGCTAGATAGCATTAAAAGCGTAGCAGGCTCGTCCAGCCTTGACTGAAAATAGGAAAATATGACTGAGGTGCTTTTTGCCTCATTCATATTTTATCTTTTTTCCGAAAGGCTAGCCTGCGAAGCTAGATAGCATTAAAAGCGTAACGAGCTCGTTCGACTCCGACTGGAAAATAGGAAAAATCGAATGTGGTGCTTTTTGCCTCAATCTATTTTTATCTTTTTCCCGAAGAGTCAGCTCGTGAAGCTAGATAGCATATCAGTAACAACGTTCCGTTTTACTTCACCTTGTACTTTTCAACATCAGTTCATTTCACTCACTGTGTTTCAAAGCAAAAGCGTAACGTGCTCGTTTAGTTTCGACTGAAAAATAGGAACAATAAAATATAGTATTTTCTACTACATTCTATTTTTATTTTTCATCAATAACGCCCCATCTACCAAGCACTTCCCATAATAAAATTAGTGTAACTTTCCAACATAAATTTGTGTTTAATAACATGTAAAACTTATGTTAAGTTTGTAAATTTTGTGTAAAGGTCGATTATTTAATAAGATTTCCTTGCCAATCACGTTCTACTTCCATCTTAGATACAGGTATATACCCTAATTGAGCGATGATTTTTTCCTGTACATCATCTGATAACATAAATTCCAAAAATTCATCCGTCAATTGCTTTGGTTTTCCTAGTGTATACATATGTTCATAAGACCAAATTGTCCATTTATTCGTTATAACATTCTCATCAGTTGGTTTTACACCATCAATACTTAACGTGTTGACTTCATCATTGACATAAGAAAAAGCCGTATAGCTGATTGCTCCAGGTGTATCAGCAACAATAGAACGAACCATTCCGCTTGAGTCTTGTTCTTGTGCCTGTATTGCTGTTTTACCATCTAATACCCATCGCTCAAAGGTCACGCGTGTACCACTTCCAGCAGCACGATTTAACATAACGATTGGAATATCTTTTCCGCCGATTTCTTTCCAGTTGGTTATTTCACCTAAAAAGATTTTTCTAAGGTTTTCTAGTGAAATATCTGATACCCCAACATTCTTATTAACGATCGGTGTGATTCCTACTACAGCGACCTTATGATCTGTCAATTTAGAAGCGTCGATTCCTTTTTTCTCTTCGGCAAACAAGTCAGAATTCCCAATATCCACTGCTCCGGACTGAACTTGGCTCAATCCCGTTCCACTTCCGCCTCCTTGGACATTGACAAAGCGTCCTGGGTTTTGACTTTGAAACTCTTCAGCTGCTGTTTCAACTAAGGGTTGTAGTGCTGATGAGCCGACTGCTGTGATCGATTCACCTCGATCGATCCACTTAGCACAGCCTGATAAAGTTAGTATTCCAATTAGACTAAAAAATAATAGCATTTTCTTTTTCATTTATCTGATAATCCTCCAAACTCAATTCAATCAATTTATTTTAACATTAACTGTTTCCCTTGAAAATTATAAGTTTTCAACATTCGCATTTTTTTAGAATAAAATAACAAAAAATGATAAAGTAAAAAGTGGCTGGGACACAACTCTGCGAGTCACATCCCAGCCACATGGAATCTGGATAAACGGTGAGAGCAGAAGCAACTCTTTCGGAAATAAGAGTTAAACACTTCTGTTTCAACCACTTTTACACAAGTTTATAGCAATGGCGAAATTAGGCGAGCTAAGCCTTCTTTTAATTTAATGAGTACACCACGATCGCGGTATATTTCTTCTGTCAAAAGTTCAGATACTTTAGAATCTTCGTAAAAAGCATCACGTACTTCTCTCGAAAATTCTTGATCATAAATAATTGTGTTCACTTCAAAATCAAGTCGGAAAGAACGCACATCGATATTCGCTGACCCGACAGAAACAATTCCTCCATCAATAATCATTGTCTTCGCATGGATAAATCCATGTTCGTAGGTCTCAATAATCGCACCATATTCCAATAGTTCAGCCGAAAAGGAATAGGTTGCCCAGTAAACCAACATATGATCGGGTTTATTGGGTATTTGCATACGCACTTTGACGCCCGATAGTAGTGCTAATTTCAGCGCTTCATGAATTGAAGCATCTGGTATATAGTATGGTGTTTGAATCAAGATTTCTTTCTTTGCTATTGAAATCATTTTTAAATAGGTCATCTTAATTTGTTCAAGTTCTGAATCAGGACCACTGGTCACAACTTGAATCGCTTTTTTCCCATCAGAATTAATCGGCGGAAAATACGCTGCATCGTAGCTAAGTTCTTTTCGATGTTGTGAATTCCAATCCATCAAAAAACGATTTTGCAAACTATAAACGGCTTCACCATGGATTCGTAGATGATTATCACGCCAATATCCAAATTTTTCAACTTCACCTAGGTATTCATTGCCAACATTAAAACCCCCTGTATAACCAACTTTACCATCGATCACCACTATTTTTCGGTGATTACGATAATTGATTCTTGGGTTTAAATATGGAACAAATAGTGGGAAGAAAAAAGCAATTTCCCCGCCGTTTTTCTTTAACGCTTCAAAAAATTTCATATTTACTTGCGTTGAACCCCAAGCATCTAAAAGCAATCGGACTTTGACCCCTCTTTTTACCGCTTCAATTAGCTCCTGACGAATTTCTTTACCTAAGGTATCTCCGCGATAAATGTAATACTCCATATGAACATGATCAACTGCTTGGCGAATATCTTCGATCAAGCCATCAAACTTCTCTCTTCCATCTGTATATAAACGAATCTCATTATTCGTTGTATATAATGAACTCTCAAAAATAGTCAGCATGTAAATCAGCTGTTTAGGATCTACATCACCTGTTGGTGGATGCGGAAAAAGACCTCTTAATAATGATTGTTTCTCTGATTCTATTTCGGCATTCATCCCGATTTTTGCCTGCATCTTCATATCAAAGATCTTATCTTTAGAAATTCCTCGACCTAAAAATATATAGAGCACAAAGCCTAAGACTGGAATAAACATCAGTACAAGTAACCATGACCATGTCTGAGCTGTTTGTTTTCGTTCCCTAAAAACGATAATTAATGATAATAGCATATTAGCAATAAAAATAATAACAAATAAATTATCATATAAAAATTTCATTTATTCACCCCAATCACACACATCTCACTTATCCCCATTAAAGCATAACGAACTTATGAAAATAAGTAAAGAAAAAGCAGACAAAAATGTCTGCTTAAGCTTGCTAAATTTTTAAGAAACGACGCATTGATATAATTGAACCTAAAGATCCGATAGTCATACCAATCACGACCATCAATAGATCCAATTGCCAAACAAACGATTCTGGTTTTAGCAATGAATAATTTGATTGTAACAATTGACGGTTGAATATATTATAAAACTGTTGATACCCGAACGTTAATAAAAGAATTGGAATGATAGAGCCTAATAGACCAATCCAAGCACCTTCTATAAAGAACGGCCAACGAATATATCCATTTTTTGCACCAACCAAACGCATGATTTGGATTTCTCTTTGACGTGAAAGAATGGTAATACGAATCGTATTGGAAATCAAGAACACTGCGACAAACAATAGCAATAACGCTGCACCCAATCCCCATGTTCTAACTTTTCCAGCAAGACTGAAGATTTTATCTGAAGAAACACCACCATAATCTGCTTTAAACACATTTGGAAGTTTAGCTGCTTTTTCGGAAATTTTCTTTGTATCTGCTGGATCTTTAGCACTTACTAAGTAGACATCGTAAAGCGGATTGCTGTCTCCTTCAAATAAATTCCAAGCCTCACCCATTTGTTTTTGGATTTTCTTTAATTGTTGGTCTTTATTTGAGTAAGAAATTGTCTCTACATCTTTGATTTTATTTAGGTCTTTTTCTAATTTTTGCATTTCATCTGGTGTTGTACCAATATCAACGAAAACTGAAACTGTTACGTTCTCTTCAATATCTTTTGCTAATTTTGTTGCATTGAAAATAACTGCCATAAAAATCCCAACAAGGACTAAAGTAATCGTAACGGCACTAGCAGAAGCGATTGTCATCCACCCATTACGTTTTAAACTTTTGATACTTTCTAGGACGTGAGAAAAGAACGTTCTAATCATCGTAGCCATAGTCTCCTTCCGCTTGGTCTCGAATAATTCGGCCATTTTCAATGGCGATTACGCGATGACGGATCGTATTTACAATCGTGCTGTTATGTGTTGCCATCACAACGGTCGTTCCTTGTGCGTTGATCCGATCTAACAATTTCATGATTTCCCATGAGTTTTCTGGGTCAAGATTTCCTGTTGGTTCATCGGCAATTAGCACTTTGGGTGTATTTACGATTGCGCGCGCGATTGACACACGTTGTTGTTCACCACCAGATAATTCACTTGGGAACACTCGAACTTTATGTTTTAAACCAACAAGATCAAGAACTTCCATTACTCTTTTCTTGATATCTCTCGGTTTACGTCCAACAACTTGCATCGCATAAGCAACATTTTCATAGACAGTCTTCTTCGTCAATAATTTATAATCCTGAAAAACAATGCCGATTTCTCTTCTAAGATAAGGTACTTCTGCATTTTTTATTTTCATTAAATCATGACTGGCAACTTTTAAACGTCCTTTTGTTGCTTTTTCTTCACGGTACATCAATTTAATGAATGTTGATTTTCCGGCTCCGGAAGGGCCAACAACATAAACGAATTCACCTGGTTTTATTTCTACTGAAATATTTCGGATAGCAGTTGTACCATTCGAATATTTCTTCATTACATCTTTCATTTCAATCATGGCGTATTCTCTCCATCTCTGTTTTCTAGACTATCAATCATTATAACATGACTTTGTTTCAAGGCTCTTTCAACAGTTTACAATTTTGTTTCATTTCTGTGAATTGATCAATTTAATTTTTGTTTCAAGTAAGCATCAATGAAACCATCCAGGTCTCCATCCATTACTGCCTGTACATTTCCAGTTTCATAATTGGTACGATGGTCTTTGACCATTGAATAGGGGTGGAAAACATACGAACGAATTTGTGAGCCCCAACCGATCTCTAGCTGTTCTCCACGCAACGAAGCTGCTTCTTGTGCTTTTTTATCCATTTCTAATTGGTAAAGTTTGGCTTTTAGCATGCCCATCGCTTGCTCACGGTTTTTTAATTGTGAACGTTGCGCTTGACTGGCAACAACAGTTCCTGTTGGGATATGAGTGATCCGCACAGCTGATTCGGTTTTATTGATATGCTGTCCACCAGCTCCACTAGCACGATAGGTGTCGACTTTTAAATCATCAGTATTGATATCGATCTCAACATTTTCATCCAGTTCAGGCATAATATCAACCGAGCAAAAAGAAGTGTGGCGACGTTTGGCAGAATCAAATGGTGAAATTCGCACTAAACGGTGAACCCCTTTTTCAGATTTCAAATAACCATAGGCATTATATCCCTTAATTAAAAGAGTCACACTTTTTATTCCTGCTTCGTCTCCTGATTGGTAATCTAATGTTTCTACTTGAAACCCATGACTTTCAGCCCAACGGGTATACATTCGAAGCAACATACTGCCCCAATCTTGTGATTCCGTGCCACCAGCTCCTGGATGAAGTTCCATGATAACATTATTTTTGTCATAAGGCTCGTTTAAGAGTAAGGAAAGCTCATAAATACTTAATTTTTCCTTTAGAGCAAGTAAACGTTCTTCCAATTCTATTTGAGTGTCTGGATCATATTCTTCTTGCTGCATTTCACTCATGATTTCCAATTCTTCCAGTTCATCAGCAAATTGATGAAACTGTTGGTATTTTTCTTTATAAGCATTGGTTTCATTGATCAACTGCTGTGCTGTTTCTGAATTATCCCAAAAACCGGGCTCTGCCATTCTATTTTCAGCTTCCGCTATGTCTTCTTCTAATTGATCTAAGTCAAAGAGACCCCCTGAAGCTTGTAATTGATTGATTCATTTCATCTAAAATAGTACGGATTTCAGCATTTTCCATGATATTTTCTTCCTTTCACTTTCAATACTTTATTACGCAAACAAATGAAGGCGAGGCGAACGCCTCACCTTCATCGATTGTTACAGACCTTTACCGTGGCAATTTTTGTATTTCTTGCCGCTGCCGCATGGACAAGGATCATTGCGGCCAATTTTCTCGTCAACATGGATTGGTTTCTTCTTAGCACTTGTATTGCTTTGTGGCTCTTCTTCATCTGATGAATGAACAGCCTCACCTTGTGCTACTTGTTCCCGTTGAACATTTTGACGAATTTCTGATTTCATGAATAAGCGAGTAACTTCATATTCAATTGCTCCAATCATTTCTTCAAACATATTGTAACCTTCTGTTTGATATTCAACTAATGGATTGTTTTGACCATAAGCACGCAAACCGACTGATTGACGTAATTGATCCATCGCATCAATATGATCGGTCCATTTTGTATCTACAACACGTAAAATAACAACTTTTTGGAATTCAAGAATTTGCTCTGCTCCATTTAATTGCTCTACCTTTGTATCATAGACTTCTTGGGCACGTGTTACTAAATATGCTTTGATTTCTTCTGGCGATTTAGTCTCAATATCTGCTTTAGTAATAGAATCTTCATGAACTAAAGTTGACGCAGCAAAATCAACAATGCCATCTAAGTTCCAATTTTCTTTTTCTAATTGGGTATGACTTTCTACAACACGCGTGATTGTCCGTTTCACCATATTCAATAATACTTCAGTTAAATCATTTTCTTCCATGATGACTTCTTGACGTTGCGCATAAATAACTTCGCGTTGCTCACGCATTACATCATCATATTGTAGGACATTTTTACGTGTATCGTAGTTGTTACCTTCAACACGTTTTTGAGCAGATTCAACTTGTTTACTGAACATTTTACTTTGGATTACTGCATCTGATTCTTCAACATTCATACGATCCAAGAATGCTTTGATTCGATCTGAGCCAAAACGTTTCATCAAGTCATCTTCTAGTGATAGATAGAATTGAGAAACCCCTGGATCTCCTTGACGTCCAGCACGTCCACGTAATTGATTATCGATACGACGAGATTCATGACGTTCAGTACCAATAACCGCTAAACCTCCAAGTTCAACAACACCAAGCCCAAGTTTGATATCTGTACCACGACCAGCCATATTGGTAGCAATTGTTACTGCCCCTTTTTGACCTGCATTCATAATAATTTCTGCTTCTTTAAAGTGGTTTTTCGCATTCAACACTTCATGAGGTACTTTTTCTTTGTTAAGTAGTTCTGATAACAATTCAGATGTTTCAACTGCAACCGTTCCGACTAAAACAGGTTGACCGTTATGATAACGTTCTTTGATATCTTGGACAACAGCTTTAAATTTACTTTGTAATGTTGGGTACAGTAAATCTGCACGGTCATCACGAACGATTGGACGGTTTGTCGGAATTTGGAAGACTTGAATGTTGTAAATTTCACGAAACTCTTCTTCCTCTGTCTTAGCAGTCCCTGTCATCCCAGATAATTTCTTATACATACGGAAATAGTTTTGGAATGTGATTGTCGCCATTGTCTTCGTTTCATCTTCGATCTCTACGCCTTCTTTGGCTTCGATTGCTTGGTGGAGGCCATCAGAATAACGACGTCCATCCATGATTCGACCAGTAAATTGGTCAACAATCAAGACTTTACCTTCTTGTACCACGTAATCAATGTCACGAAGCATGATGAAGTTTGCACGCAACGCTTGATCCATATGATGTGTTAACGCTGTATTTTCAATGTCGTAAAGATTTTCTAAACCAAAGTTTTCTTCTGCTTTTTCAATTCCAGCTTCTGTTAAACTAATTGTTTTCGATTGAACATCGATTTTATAGTCTTCTTCTTCTTTTAGACGCTTAACAAAATTATCTGTGCGCGTGTAAAGTGCTGTTGATTTTTCAGCTTGACCTGAAATAATCAACGGTGTCCGAGCTTCATCGATTAAGATTGAATCGACCTCATCCACAATGGCATAGTTCAACGGACGTTGTACCATTTGGTTACGGTAAACAACCATATTATCACGTAAATAATCGAACCCTAATTCGTTATTTGTACTGTAGGTAATATCGCAATTATAAGCATCCCGTTTTTCTTCAGATGATTTTGAGTTGATATTTAAACCGACTGTTAAACCTAAGAAGTTGTATAACTCACCCATTTCATCCGAGTCACGAGTTGCTAAATATTCATTCACTGTCACAACGTGAACACCTTCGCCAGTCAACGCATTTAAATAAACTGGCATTGTAGCAGTCAACGTTTTCCCTTCACCCGTTCTCATTTCAGGAATGTTCCCATCATGTAAGACGATACCACCCATTAACTGAACGTGATATGGGTATAATCCTAAGACACGTTTTGCTGCTTCACGGACAACCGCAAAAGCTTCTGGTAATAGTTGATCTAGTGTTTCTCCTTTTTGATAGCGAGCTTTGAACTCGTCTGTCTTTGCTCTTAATTCTTCATCGCTTAATGCAGCAATCGCTGAAGCATGAGTATCTACTTGTTTGGCAATACCATCCAAGCGCTTCAGTTCCTTTTTATCATTTTCAATTATCTTTTTTAAAAAATTCGCCATGTTTTTAAGTGTTCCTTTCAGTAAACTCTAATTTATTTTTTGCACTAAATGCACAATCATCCTTTCCATTTTATCACTAGTTGGTAAGAAAGGAAATAACTTCTCTTAATATTAATAATATATTAGTTCATTTTTTATGTATTATACAGGGGCAATAAGGAAAGAGACTGCGGCAAAACGTGTGCCGTCCTGCTTCAGTCTCTTAAAAATCGATTATTCGAAAGAAAATAACTCTTGATAATAATTTTTCTAAAAATGGCTTTTATTTTGATTTTCTAGCTATTTTTAGAATAATTTTATTGAATCAAAATTATTTTACCTCACTTGTTCAATTTAGTCTGTTTCGATCAAGCCATATTTGCCGTCTTTACGACGGTAAACAATACTTGTTCCGTTTGTTTCTGAATCTTCAAAGATAAAAAAGTTATGTCCTAACATGTTCATTTGTAAAACAGCTTCTTCACTATCCATTGGTTTTAATGAAAGACGTTTAGTACGAACGATGTCTAATTCTGGCGTTTCTTCTGGTGTTTCTTCACCATTTAAGAAAATAGCTGCTTTAGCAGTATTCATCCCTGTTTCACGAGATTTACGGTTAATTTTTGTTTTAAATTTACGGATTTGTCGTTCTAATTTATCTACAACTAAATCAACACTTGCATATAAATCAGGTGATGTTTCTTCAGCTCGTAAAACTAAATAAGGTAGAGGAATTGTAACCTCAACTTTTGCTGTTTTTTCAGTGTAGACTTTTAAGTTCACATGTACTGTTGCTTCAGGTGAATCACTGAAATAACGCTCTAATTTGCCTACTTTTTTCTCTACGTAGTCACGGATAGCTTCAGTAACTTCGATGTTTTCTCCACGCACATTATATCTAAACATAACGATTACCCCTTTCATCTGCCACTAAAGAAGGAATAAAAGGACCACTCTGTTATCCTTCTTCTTAATTCTATTATAACGAATTATCCTGCTTTTGCCAACAAAATTGCGATCGTTTTTTTATTTTAATTTCTCTGTTATCTTGCGAGAGAAAACGTATACAGTTTTGTAGGCTGTTTTTCTAAAATAACTTGCGCTGCATGAAAAATCGTCCGCCCAGTTGTATAAATATCATCAACTAAAAGTATGTCTTTATTTTCAACTACTTTGCTACCTTCTTTTGTAAGTTTAAAGGGTTGTTGCAAAGTTAATCGCTCTTTTCTTGTTTTTTGGACTTGGGAAACACCGTCTGCAAACCGGACAAGGTACGGCTGATAGGAAATGTTCGCAGCATCTAGTATTCCTTCAACCTGATTAAATCCCCGTGTTTCCATACGTTTTGCTGATATTGGCATTGGGATCACTAAAAAATTTTTCTTTTGCTTAAAGTAAGGCTGTAAAAATGAAGCAAAACTATAGCGAAGACGATAATTGCCTTTAAATTTATATTCTTCAAACCATTCTTGCATCGCTTGATTGTATGAAAATATTGCTTCGTGATGAAAGTCATAGCCTGGATAACACCGTTGCCACTTCAAACAATCCTCACAATAAGCCTTTTTAGTCTGCCGCTGACAACCACGACAGTTCTCTTTTTTGCCTAATAATTGAAATTTTACAACACATTGTGAGCACAATTGCTCCGACATGATTTTTTTAGGCAAAAAAATTTCTTTCATCGTTAAATTTCTAGTGACCATTTGCCTGCAATAATTACATTTCATCAATCAAGCCCCTTTCTCGCCCTAACCTATTCATCTTTTTGATTTGTTTGATTGCCTCTCTCATTGCTCTGGTACAGCCATCATGTAAAAACCAAACTTCGCCTGCAGTATAGTCCATTCTTCGATCGACTCTTCCAGCAATTTGAACAAGAGCTGAAGTGGCAAAAACAGGATGGTTTGCACCTAAAACAATTACTGATACACCGTCAAAAGTCACACCCCGTTCCAAGATAGTAGAAGTTATCAAAATCCTATATTCTTTATTTCTCATGCCTAGTACTTTTTCTAGTCGTTCTGAATCTTGCGAATGAACACAAGCCAACGGTACTTTAGGAAATTTTTTTTCAATAGCATTTTTTAATTGCTCCATCAAAGCAATGCTAGGGCAAAAAATCAATACGTCATTCTTGTTCATCAATGTACGGATTTTAGCCACAAGTTGTTTGGGACTGCGGCCTTTTTTAATTTTTTCACGCCAGTGATGACACCATTTTGTTTTCGGAACGGGTAAGGCCCTTCGATGATAACGTGCAGGTAAAATACTGATCTGCACGTTATTTTGTCGATTTCTTTTAGTTGACGTTTCAGTGGGTGTCGCAGTCAGATAAATAAGTGAGCTCTTGTTTTTGATCGCTTTTTTTACGGCATACTGCAATAATGGATTGTCCACAAAAGGAAATGCGTCCACTTCATCAATGATCAATACATCAAACGCCTGAAAAAAACGTAATAGTTGATGTGTGGTACATATTAGTAATTTAGTATAACGATACCCTTCGTCCATCTTTCCATGAAGCAAGATAGCTGGCTCATCTGGAAAAACGGCCTGTATTCTAGGAAAAAGCTCTAAACAAACATCTACCCTAGGCGAAGCTACGCCAACGCGATAACCGCACTCCAAACAATAATGGATCGTTTTAAACAGCATCTCCGTCTTTCCTGCACCTGTAACAGCCCAAATCATCCTAGATTCACCTTTTTTTACAGAAGCTAATAACTCATCTGATACTGCTTGCTGCCCTTGTGTCAATGCGCCTTTCCAAGCAAAATGGACTGTCCTTTGTATTGGCGTTGGCTCTGGTAAGTGATAAAATTCCTGACTGGTATCCACCCTACCTAATTGAATACACTCCGGACAAAAATAATAACCATTACTCAATTGAACCAATACTTTTCTTTGAATTTGACCGCATCGTAAGCATTGTATTTCCTTTTCATTTAGCATATCCATTGTTGGTAGTTTTTGGCTGTCGGCAATAATCGATTTATTGTCATTGATCTCTTTTTTTAAAACTTTCCTTCCCCATAATTCTTGCATTATTTCCCCTCCATAATAAAACTACGCATTTTCTGCTAACTATTTTTTATTCAGAGTTTTTGACGAAAAAAACTCAACTAATCCGCTTTTCCAGCTGATTAATTGAGTCTATTAGGGGCAACAAAAATAAGTGAGAAAAACTTAGTCCGTTTTTTCTCACTTATTTCAATTTTATTTATTCATCATTACCAATCAAATTTAACGCTTGTTGTAAAACTTTTTCCCCGTTCATCATGCCATAATCTGCCATGTTGATTACTTCTAGAGGAATTCCTTTTGGCGCTAAGCGTTTTTCAAAGTCGCCTTTCATAAAACGAACTTGGGGGCCTAATAATAATACGTCTACAGGTTTGCTTTCTAAATTGTTATCCGCATCTGAAGCAGATACTGCGAATATATCGGTGTCTAAACCTTTTGCATCAGCAGCCTTTTGCATTTTTGTTACGAGTAAACTTGTACTCATTCCAGCTGAACATACAAGCATAATTGTTTTTTTAGCCATTTCATCCATCTCCTTTTCCAATTGGTACAATCAAATCATGTTCTATATCTCTTTAATCTTAAGTATAGTAAAAAACTGTTTTTTGTCAACGCTTCCTGCTTTTAGCTATCATCTGTCAATCGTTCAAAATAGCCAATTAGATTTAAGTAGTTTGTTAAAAACGACATATTCTTTTTCAAGGTTTACTTGAACCACTTGATAGCTTGCGTTAAGCCACCCATAAGCACCTTTTTCTGGATGTTTATGATCATTCGCCCACCAGTCAACATCGGTTCGCGCTGTTTTAGGCAGTCCGGAATGTGGAAAAAGCAACTCGTCAAACTGAGTAAACGTTAGAGTTACTTGTGAACCCCCATTGGCTGTTAAATAATGGGTAACGCTATCATATTTCTTTTGACGCTCTTTTGCCAAATTTCTCACTCCTTTGTTAGATCAACACTACCTGAAAGAAATTGATTTTTGCTAAAAGCTATTCATTCTTTTAATCATTATCTCATATATTTTCCAAGAAGCAAATGCACTCACTGATCTTTTTAAAGAGAATGGTTGCTTCTCATCCTGATTTTTTTTATACTTAAAACAGTATGTAGAAAAGGAATGAGGAAATGCTTGAAAGTTATTTTACCATTCGTTCTGACGGAGAAAGTGAAATCGAAATCAAAAAATCACGCTTTATTTGTGCGCTCAAGCGTGTTTATTCGGAAGAAGAAGCCAAAGCCTTTATTGCACAAAAGAAAAAAGAACATTGGAAAGCTAATCATAATTGCACTGCCTTTGTGATCGGTGAAAAAAGTGATATCCAGCGCAGCAGTGATGATGGCGAACCTAGCGGCACAGCTGGTATACCAATGTTGGAAGTTTTGAAGAAACAAGAACTGATCAACGTCGTAGCAGTCGTCACTCGTTATTTTGGCGGCACAAAATTAGGTTCTGGCGGCTTGATCCGAGCTTATAGCCATGCAGTCTCTCATGCATTAGCAAAAATCGGATTAGTTGAAGGAAAACTGCAACAGGAAATCCGCTTAACAATTAATTATCCAAATTTAGGCACCTTACAACATTTTATGGAACACAAGCCATACACATTACAAGACACGATTTATGGCGAACAAGTGGAAATAATTTGTCTTGTAGATGAACCAAATGCTGAGCAATTTATGGCAGAGGTCACCGAACAGTTGAACGGACAAGTCGCCTTCAAAGAAGGTGACTGTTCTTATCATGAACAACCAATTATTAAAAAGGAGCACACAAATGACATTTGAAGAAGTATTACCGCTGATAAAAAAAGGGGCTAAGGCTGTAAGAACAGGTTGGAGCGGTTTTGAATTGTATATTGAACTTAGAGATGAAATCGGTACCTCTGACGGAACCTTTCTCCCAGTTACACCTTATTTTTTGATTAAAACATCTGATGAAGGCTATAGTATGTTTTCACCAACCCCCTGTGACGTACTGGCTGAAGACTGGAAAATCGTCAGCACGGATTAAGAAGACAAAAAGAAGCTAGGGCACTTGAAATAAGTCGGTCTAGCTTTTTCTATTTATTAGGAAAAGAGGAACTATTATGCAATTTACTGAGTACCAAGGAAAAACAATTTTCGTAACAGGAGCGGCTTCTGGTATAGGTCAGGCACAAGTACTTGCTTTTGTCGACCAAGGCGCCAATGTCTTTGGAATGGATCTCGATGCAATAGGCTTAGCTCAAACATTTGCTAAAACAACTGCCTCACCTGGAAAATTTCTAGCTTATACCGGAGACATTACGAAAAAAAACGAAATCAGCTCTGCCTTAGAAGAAGCAAATAAATCATTTGGCCCCATACATATTTTACTTAATACTGCTGGTATCTTGGATAATTACACACCGACCTTGGAAACCACAGAGGCACTGTGGGATGATGTTCTATCTGTTAATTTAAAAGGAACTTTTTTGGTCACCAATCAGATTTTACCTCAAATGCTGCAGCAAAAACATGGAGTCGTCATCAATATGGCGTCAATTGCTGGTATGGTAGCTGGCGGTGGCGGCGCGGCTTACACCGCGTCAAAACATGCGATCATCGGTTATACCAAACAATTAGATTACGACTACATCAAACAAGGGATCCGAGCAAATGCGATTGCTCCTGGAGCGATCCAAACACCAATGAATGCTGCTGATTTTGCTGGCGATGGAAAAATGGCTGCTTGGGTCGCAAACGAAACACCCGCTGGTCGCTGGGCAAAACCTGAAGAAGTTGCAGCTTTGACTCTCTTTTTAGCCAGCCAGCAGGCAGACTACATTCATGGAACTGTGATGACGATCGATGGTGGTTGGTTAGAGAAATAATCTAGTTATGACTTCACACTTTACTTTACAACCAAGCGAACATTCGGTAACATACAAGCAGTGAAGCGATTCACACTATGACACTTCAGCTGGCAGTCTTGTTCTGTCACTTCCTTTGGTCATAGTTATTACTAAAACAGAAAATCTGTTTTACAAAGGAGAACACATATGAATAATCCAAACACGCAGACCACAGCCTGGTCTGTCATTAGCTTAACAAAAATGGCTATGATCACAGCACTTTATGTCGTGGTTACGATCTTTTTAGCGCCAATTGGTTTCGGTGCTGTTCAATTCAGGCTCTCTGAGTTGTTCAATTATTTGCCATTATTCAATAAACGGTACATCATCGCTGTGACTTTCGGTGTGGCTATCTCAAATTTTGCATCCCCCTTAGGTTTAGTCGATGTTGTTATCGGCAGTTTGTCGACGTTTGTCGTTTTACTTTTATCGTACTCAGTCACCAAGCGGTTTAAAAGTCCAATCAAAAAAATGAGTTTAACAGCCATTATTTGTTCACTATCAATGTTTACAGTAGCTGGTCAATTGACTTATTTTTATCATATGCCATTTTTCTATACATGGCTAACTGTCGCTATCGGGGAGTTGTTGTCGATGTCAGTTGGTGGTATTTTGGTGTATTGGATCAATCAGAAAATTGATTTAACAAAATAAAAAAATAACAATGAACGTGTTCTGCTACTCTGAATGAGAGCGTTGAGACACGTTCATTGTCGTTTATTTTTCTAAATAAAATTCAAAGCGGTTGCCTACATATTGGGTTCTAACATATTCAAACGGTGTGCCATTTTCAAAATATGAAATTTGGCGCAAGCGAAGAATTGCATCTCCTCGTTTGATTTTTAAATAATCAGCGATTTGCTCTGATGCCAACATCGCTGAAATTGTTTGGTTAGCGTGTCCAATTTTATTGCCGCCTTTTGTTTCTAAAGTCTTATAAAAAGAATTGGTAATCTCAGCTTTACTATATTGATCGACTAGAGAATAGGGAACGCTGGCAACCTCAAAGCAAATCGGCAGATCATCTGCAAAACGAACCCGCTCCATCCGGACGATCTGTTCATTTTCTTTCAGATTTAGCTTTTCCATTTCACTAGAACTTGGTTTAGCTACATAGTAGGAGACGGTGCGGCTAGACGGCACTCGATTTTGCGAAAGCATAATATCAGTAAAGCTCGTTGTTCCCGTCATTTTTTCCTGCACTTTTTTACGGGCAACATAAGTGCCTGAACCGATCTTACGTTCTAAAATCCCCTCATCAGCAAGTGTCTGGATCGCCTGTCTTAACGTCATTCGGCTCACACTAAACTGAGTCGCCAGCTCACGCTCTGATGGAAGTCTGTCTCCAATCTTCCAAACACCATGTTCAATGTCATCTTTAATCTTATCGTGTATTTGAATATAAACTGGTAAACTTGACACCATCTTACTTCCTCCTTTTTATTCACTTCCATTATAACTGGTATATACCTCATAAACAACCAAAAGTTCGAAAATCTAGCCAAGGAAACGTTTTGTAAAACAATTTGGTATGCTACAAGTCAAGTTTAGGATGTTGTTTAGACAACTTTTCCATTACTTCACCTTATTATATACCAACCGTCTAACAAAAAGAAATAAATAAATTCATATTTATTCTCCTATGGTACAAAAAAACTAAGACATAACTTGATGCATTATGTCCTAGTCACTCAATTATAATCTGAATCAACGGCGGAAATACTTTTTGATTTTAACTGTGCAAGTATTTTGTTCGATTAGTTATTCATTTTAAGAACGTATCTTTTCTTCTTCCAACATTTTATTCGCTGTCGCCATCATCAAACGAATGCGATTCAGTTGGTTCACTAATGAAACGCCTGGGTCATAATCAATCGGCGCGATATTTGCTTTAGGATATTGACGTCGCAACTCTTTCGTCACACCTTTCCCAACGACATGATTTGGCAAACAACCAAACGGCTGCATACAAACAATATTGTTTACATCCGATTTCAACAACTCAATCATTTCACCGGTCAAGAACCAACCTTCACCCGTATGATTGCCAATTGAAAGAATTTTCCCTGCATCTTCGGCCAATTCATGGATTGAGCTTAGACCTTCAAAGCGTTTAGAATTTCTTAAGGCTTTATCCATCGGTTTTTCAACATATTCGATGATGCGAATTGCAAATTGAGCTAAGTTTTTGCTTTGTTTAGACATCCCCATGTTGTCGTATTTCCAAATTTGATTATAAAGAGAGTAATTCATGAATCCGACAATATCTGGAACAACAGCTTCTGCCCCTTCTGCCTCCAATAGACGAACGATATCATTATTCGCGGTTGGTGAATATTTCACTAGAATTTCGCCAACAACTCCAACTTTAGGTTTCTTGATTTGATGAAGTGGAACCTCATCAAATTCTTTGATGATTTTTTTCATGTTGCGGTTAAACAAGCTCAATGAACCGTTTCGAACATTTTTCTCGATTTGTTTTAACCATTTAGCGTGGAGTGCATCGATCATACCCGTTTCTGTTTCGTACGGACGGGTTCGATAAACCACTCGTTCAAATAAATCTCCATATAAAAAGGCTACGGCGACCCGTTTTAGCATTGGCAGTGTAAACTTAAATCCTGGATTCGATTCGACCCCTTTATTCCCCATTGAAACTGAAACCACAGGAACTTGTGGGAAGCCCGCATCATTCAAGGCTTTTCTAAGCAGCGGAATATAGTTTGTTGCACGGCAGCCGCCACCTGTTTGTGTCATCATCACACTGACATGTTCTAGATCATATTCTCCGCTTTCTAGGGCTTCAACTAATTGGCCGATTGAAATAATAGCAGGATAACACGCATCATTATTGACATATTTCAACCCAACATTAACTGCTTCACGGTCATCTGCCGGCAAGCATACAACATTATACCCAGACGCTTGTAATGCAACATCTACTAATCCAGATTGATGGATTGGACTAAGCATTGGTAATAATAACGTATGCGTTTTTTTCATTTCTTTCGTAAAAATGATTTTCTCTGGTTCTTCATGTTGTAGTTTTGGTTGAAAATCCATTTTTTCCCGTTCACCGACAGCGGCTTTTAATGAACGTAATCGAATCCTGATTGCCCCTAAATTAGATCCTTCATCAATCTTTAAAACAGTATAGATTTTGCCATATTGATCCATGATTTCTTCCACTTGGTCAGTCGTGACCGCATCTAGCCCGCAGCCAAATGAATTCAACTGCACAAGCTCAAGATTTTTTGATTTAGCTACAACACGAGCCGCTGCATATAGCCGCGAATGATAGACCCATTGATTGACGACCCGTAAATTACCTACATCACTTAAATGAGAAACACAATCTTCAGTCAACACATGGAACCCTTCTTGCGTGATTACGTCAGCGATTCCGTGGTTGATCTCAGGATCTAAATGATACGGACGTCCAGATAAAACGATTCCTTTTTCCCCTTTTTGATTCAGCATCACTAACGTTTCTTCCCCTTTGTTGCGGACATCTTCTTTGAAAGCATCTAATTCTTCATACCCATGTCGCAAAGCTTGAGTCACTTGTTCCGCTGAAATACCTAAATCAGCAAAGGTTTCACTTAAGACTTTCGCCACAGATGCTTCATTTGCTAAATTAATGTACGGGTTGCGGTAATCGACTTTTCCATCACGAATATCATCTACATTATTGCGAATCACATCAGGATAACTTTGAACGATTGGACAATTAAAATGATTATCCGCTTCTGCTGACTCTTGACGTTCAAAAACAACACCCGGATAAAAAATCATTGGGACTTTTGAATCGATTAATGCTTGAATATGCCCGTGAGAGATTTTAGCAGGATAACAGGCTGTATCACTTGGAATAGTTTCCATGCCTTGTTCATATAACTCTTTATTTGAGCGTGGTGATAACTCGACTCGGAACCCTAGATCCGTGAAGAAAGTATGCCATAATGGATAATTTTCATACATATTCAAAACACGAGGAATGCCGATTCTGCCATGAACCGCATCTTTTTCTTTCAATGGACGATATTTAAATAATTTTCGGTATTTATAATCAACCAAATTGACTTTACGATCTTCTTTCTTTACTTTAATTCTAGTCCCACGCTCACAGCGATTTCCTGTGATAAATTGGCGGCCATCAGAAAAAATCGTCACCGTCATCATGCAGTTATTTTCACATAAACCACAATGGGTAAATTCCTTATCCGCTGTAAAGGTATCCAGCTCATCAAGTCCAAGAATCGTTGTTTCTTGACCCAATTCATAATTCTCTAATGCAATCAATGCTGCACCATACGCACCCATTAGTCCTGCGATCGAAGGACGGACAACTTCACGTTCACTGATCATTTCAAAAGCACGTAATACTGCTTCATTATAGAATGTCCCACCTTGGCAAACAATTTTCTTTCCCAATTCTTCTGGGCGTCGTACTTTGATTACTTTGTATATCGCATTTTTGATCACAGAATAAGACAAACCAGCAGAGATATCTCCAACGGATGCCCCTTCTTTTTGTACTTGTTTTACTTTTGAATTCATAAAGACCGTACAACGAGAACCCAAATCAACTGGTGCTTTAGAACTTAAGGCCTCAATGGCAAAGTCTTTTACATCAAAATTCAACGATTTGGCAAATGTCTCAATAAAAGAACCGCAGCCTGATGAACAAGCTTCATTTAGTTGGATTGAAGACAAGACACCGTCTTTGATCGTCATAGCTTTCATATCTTGACCACCGATATCTAAAATAAAATCAACACCGGGTTGAAAATGATTGGCCGCTTTATAATGTGCCATTGTTTCAACTTCACCAATATCAACTTTCAAAGCATTTTTGATTAAATGTTCACCATATCCTGTAACTGCTGACTTTCCAATGAAAACATCTTTTGGTAATTGTTGGTATAAGTCTTTTAGAACTGTCATTGTGGTTTCTAAAGGCTGTCCTTGATTATTTCCATAAAACGAAAACAGCAGATTGCCATCTTCATCAATTAGCGTGACTTTAGTCGTCGTCGACCCTGCATCAATCCCTAAAAAGGCAACGCCATGATGTTCAGATAATAGCTTTTCTTGCGCTTTAGCTTGATTATGACGCGCTCTAAATTCTTTTAATTGTGTGTCATCTTGAAACAGCGGCTCTAATGTATCGGTTGGTTTTAATTGCTCTTGATCCCCATTAGTCAAGCGATGGATTAATTCCTCTAGCGTTGTTGGGTTAGCACCTTCAGAATAAATGGCTGCCCCCATTGCGACAAATAGTTGTGGATTCTCTGGAAAAATCACATCTTCCGGCTTTACATCTAAAGTTTCAATGAATCGTTTTCTAAGTTCTGACATAAAGAAAAGCGGTCCACCTAAAAAGGCAATTTTCCCTCTGATTTTACGACCGGCAGCAAGACCTGCAATCGTTTGGTTGACAACCGCCTGAAAAATACTCGCCGCAATATCCTCTTTAGCTGCGCCTTCATTGATCAATGGCTGCACATCTGTTTTGGCAAAAACGCCGCATCGAGAAGCAATTGGATAAATCGTCTGATAGTTTTTAGCTAATTCATTGACACCATTTGCATCTGTTTTTAATAAGACTGCCATTTGATCGATAAAAGCCCCAGTTCCTCCAGCACAACTCCCGTTCATCCGTTGTTCTAATGCACCTTCAAAAAAAGTAATCTTTGCGTCTTCTCCGCCCAATTCAATCGCTACATCTGTTTCAGGTATGATCTCTTCTACTGTTTTTGTACAGGCAATGACTTCTTGAACAAATGAAATATTCAACACATCTGCCAATCCCATTCCGCCTGAGCCTGTGATCGTCATTGTAATCGGTGTTTTTTCACCTAATTCATTCATTGCTTCATTCAACACTTTTTCAGTCGCTGCTTTTACATCTGAGTAATGTCGTTCATATTTTGCAAATTTTGTATGCTTTTCTTCGTCAATAATTACTAATTTCACAGTTGTTGATCCAACATCGATTCCGGCTCTTATTGTCATAACTTTTATCTCCTTATAGTTCATACCCTTTTATTTCACAACACTTTGTTGATTATCCTACAAGGTGTCTGATATAATACTTATGTATATTTTAGAAAGATTCTAATGTAATTGCAACAGGCAAATCACTCAAATTTGTGAGATAAGCAACAAACTTTTTAAATCTGTTGATTATTTCGAAAGGAAATTTATATGTCGAAGAAAACGGACCTACGGGTAAAACGAACACACAAAATGATTATCGAAGCTTTCTTTCACTTAGTCAACGAAAAAGGGTACGATGGTATAACGATTCAAGACATTGCCGATGAAGCGATGATCAATCGTGCGACTTTCTATGCTCATTTCAAGGACAAACAAGACCTCTATGAACAAATTTTCGATTTTGCGATCAATGCCTTCACCTCTATTATTGATACTGAACAAATCATCGTCAGCAATCGAATCAAAGTCAAACAAATCGAGTTTCTGCTTACGCATATTTATATCAATATTCAACAAAATAAAAACTTCTTTCTGACGATCATGGATGGCAGTTCAAATGAATTATTACGGAAAAAGCTGGCAGATATTATTTATGAGAAATATGCGGATATTTTCTCCAAACTAAAAATTACTGAAAATGATATCGAGGTGCCTATTGATTTTATTATTGAGTACATGACCTCAATTTTTATTGGAACCCTGCACTGGTGGATCACAAGTGACACTGACATGGCTCCCAATCATTTAGCTAGACTTGTCATTAAACTCGTCGGAAATGGACACCTGACAGTCTTAGGACTTGAAATCGACAAGTAATACCCTCCAGTAAACAAAATAGCCTGAAACAACATATAAAGGACGTTGTTTCAGGCTATTTGCTCTTCATTCTCTTTAACGGTTCTTAGAGCGCCACTTTTTAGTATGCGCTGTATCTCTAAGTGTTACAACTTCAATGCCTTTTGCCTTCTCATTGCTTCTCTTTTTAGAAAAAAGATTCACGTTGACATCATATTTTCCTTCACGAGCTAAGTCATACACTTTTTCAGCTGTTTCAGTTATTTTCTCTTTAAGATTCATCGGGTTCACTCCTCATGCTTTTCATCCACTTTATCACATATTCTAAAAAAAGAGAACAAAAGTTACTATCATTTTTTTAGTCAAAAAAAGAACAACTCTATCTGAGTTGTTCTAAGAAAAAAACTGGGGTAGCTGGATTCGAACCAACGCATGACAGGATCAAAACCTGTTGCCTTACCGCTTGGCTATACCCCAATGGTCAAAATGGAGGAAAGTGGATTCGAACCACTGAACCCTAAGGAACGGATTTACAGTCCGTCGCGTTTAGCCACTTCGCTATTCCTCCAGAAGGTTTTTAGTAACAAACCTGACTTAGTTATAATACAAAACTTTTGAACAAAAAGCAAGCCTTTTTCGAAAAAAAGTTGTTATTTATTTTAGTCGTTTAAATTCCATTGGCGAATAATGTATTCTATCGCTTCATCAAGCGTTTTCACAGTTGCTTCATTGCGCCCATCGATCACCACAGCAAATTTTTTTGTGTCTTGTGCTAAAACTTGACCAATTTCTTTTTTGCCGATTGTCAAGGTACTAACTGTAATTGTTTCACCATTTACTTTTTTTTCTGCTTCTTCTATTTTTACTTCTATATCTTTATTTTTTTTTGACATCTTCATCCCTCCAAGCCTCTATGGTATCATGTTATGTAAAAAAAAGAAAGCGTGCTAAACGTTATTTACTTGCATCACTTTCGTATGCAATAAAAAAGTCAGCCTATTTAAAAACAAGCTGACGATCTTATTATGATTTCTTAAAACTTCTTTCAGCATTAAGCGCTAAATAAATTTTTTCTCTTGATTTCGCTAAGTACTCCAAAAATGATACCTGCTACGATTGAGATTATCCCAACCATAATAAACAACCACAAAAAGCTTGATAAATAAGTTTGTATAAAGTCATACATTGCTTTAGATTGAATTCCTAGCTTTTTCAAAAATCCTTGCATTAAGATGAATGCTGGCACAACGGCCATCATCAAGCCGCTGCTAATCCAAATATATGCCCAATACCGCAACAAACGATGAACATACCCTCTCAATGAAGAATAGAGAGAAAAGCTTAACAATAGCCAAAGCACACCGCAAACTCCCATAAAAATAACTAGCGTTGATTTATAATTGATCACTTTTCGTCCATAGGAAACTAAAAACGGCAACTCAATATAGCCCTTATAAATGTTTACGGCATTGTCTGAAAGACCAGTTACAGCCTGTACGGATTCTGGTGTTGTCTGAATTGCTTTTTCTTCCATATACTTTGTAATCGCTTTAGAAACAGCATCATGAACGCCTTTTTCATTAGAGATTGAATACTTTGTTCCTGTATTGTACATCGCTTTAAAATACGCATCTACGTCTGTCTTAACTAAGTCTTTACTGATCGACTGATTTAAGACCCCGGTTGGAATGTTACTTCCTAGAGCGCTATTTTCCACTTGTCGATTGATTTCTTCTGTTAACTGCGAATAGTAATCTGCTTTAGTTGCTTGTTTGGTAATATAATTTTCACTAAAAAGGGTTAATCTCAATGTCAGTAAAATTAAAAATGCAAACAAAAAAACTGAAGACAAAAAAGCAATAAAAAAGCGAGAAATTACTTTCATTGAATGATTGCGATTTTTCATCTGACTGATTCTCCTCCCTTATGACTTCTCATCGATAATTGGTCCAGATACATAATCTGCAGAAACAAAAACTCGCTCTGGTGTTAAACCAATTGCATCTAATGGGTAACAGGTATATAGAATCAGCGATCTTTTAGTGCGTTCACCTAATTTGGTATTGATTGTAGGGTCTTTGTAGTTCGCTATTTTTACCTCTGTCACTTGGTACGTATAATCACCATAGTGAGTGCGGATAGCTACTTCGTCCCCAGGTTCTAAGTAATAAATTTTACCAAAGGAAGGTAGATTATGCCCACCGATCAAAGTCGTTCCAAGATCTCCTGGAATCATACTTCCGATGTATTGTCCTGCGCCTAAACGCAAAATTTCTTCACTATCTCCGTAAAATAATGGTTCATTAATTCCCACTTTGTCGATCACTACCTCTCCAAATTGATCTCCTCCTACAGGATAGACCATACTTGAAGAAGCTAACTCGCCTTTTTCAGTCACTTTCATACCGGCAGCGACTGCTTTTGCTGATTTATTGTCAGACGCATCAGTTTTTGTTTGAACCGATTTATCTGTTGTTTTATCAGATGAAGCCTGCTCTTTGTCTTCATATCTCTTTTCAAGGAGATTCGTTCCTTTTTGATCAAAAGACGGAGCGTCATTTAGTGAGATCAGCTCGACTGCGGAAGATGCGAAATTAATGACAGGTGCACCAATTATGTAAATAACAAGATAGCCAAAACACATAAAGAGAAGAGGCACATAAATAAATGCCCCTACTCTTTTTAGTTGTTTCATCTTATGCTAATTTGTTCTTTCTGCTCACGAATACTGCACCTGCTGCAGCTACGATCAATGAGCCAAAAGTAATACCGCTTAATGCGTAGTTTGATCCTGTATTTTTCACTGGAGTTCCAGCTTGATAAACAGGCGCGCCGTTAGCATCAGTAATTGTCACTGCAGAATAGCTTCCGCGAGCTCCAAAAGTGATTTTAACGCCTACAGCATTACCAGCAGCAATTGCGTAATTTTGTACTTGTGAAATTACGTTTGCTGGCAATAAGCTAATTGCTTTTCCAAGTGAGTTAACTCCTGTAGTATTAACAGAAACACTCTCAACTAAGCTACGAGCCGCTTGGATGTTTTTAATCGCTTCATCTGCTTGAGCTTGTGTTAAATCAACACGTTTCAAGTGATTTGAAGCTGCATTCGTTTCAGCCGCATCAAAATTGAATTTTTTACCGCCGATTGTTGCACCAGCATTCAATTCGTTAAGGATTGGCTGTTCTGTAGCTGAAATAGCGCCGTCTGCCGAAGCAGTTGTTGCAAAGCTTACAGTTGCTACACAAGCAATAATAAATCCGATAACTTTTTTCATTTTCATTCCTCCTATTCTTAAATATTTATAATCAATTACAGAAAATCTGTAATAATTATACCAACAACAACCCTCTAATGTTTAGAAGACATAAGGAAAGAATATTAAAGATAAACAGCACTTTAATATTCCATTAAGTTACTTTACTATATAAAACTATCATACGCCCTAATATTAGTCAAACCCTTTTTCAGAAAAAAAATGCGTGTATTTTTCGTACTATTCTTCTTTATGAAATTTGCGGAGACATAAATATTGCCTCAAAAACATCATAACCTGCATCTTTTAAAATATTTTGAATTTGAAGCGTTTCCCGACTTTCGATCTGTAACTCAATAATCGTTTCTAGTTCTTTATGGTTTACAACTACTGTCAAAATACTAAAATCATTCTCTGCCAATAATTTTGTAATAGCAGCCAAAATCCCTTTATGGTCTTCGGGTATGCGCAGTTGAATTCTAGTACCGCCAGCGTTATAACCAGTAATTTTTAAAAAGGCATCGAAAATATCATTATTTGTTATAATTCCAATTAAAGTTTTATTTGCATCAACAACAGGTAAGACACCAATATTATTTTGACGCATCTGGAAAATACCGTCTTCTAATGAAGCAGTTGGCTTGATTGTTTGAACTTCTTTTACCATTATATCTGCTACTGTCGTCTTGTTTAGCAAATAATTCACTTCATAGACGCTCAAACTAGTTGCTTTTGACGGCATTGCCGATTGAATCGTTCCTTCTGTGATCAATCCTATGAGTTTTTCTCCTTTGACCACTGGTAAACGATGGATATTATTTTTTTTCATCAAATCAACGGCGTCAAAAATTTTCATTTCCGGTTGTGCAACAACTAGATTTTTTGTCATAAAATCACTTACACTCATGCTACTAGCCTCCTAAATACGCTTTTTTCACTTCTTCACTTTCCAGTAATTCTTTTCCTGGTCCACTTAAAACAACTTCCCCGGTCTCCAAAACATACCCTCGATCTGCAATCGATAAAGCCATTTTTGCATTTTGCTCAATCAATAAAACAGTTGTTCCTTGTTTATTGATTTCTTTTATAATATTAAAAATTTCTTGAATAAAAATCGGAGCTAATCCCATGGACGGTTCGTCTAACAATAGTAAACGAGGCTTAGACATCAGTGCTCTTCCCATTGCTAACATTTGCTGTTCCCCACCAGATAAAGTAGACGCATCTTGATTTTTTCGTTCTTTCAAAATCGGAAAACGCTCAAAAATCATTTGATAATCCTGCTTCAGATCTCCGTCTTTTCTCAAAAACGCACCCATTTCTAGGTTTTCCTGAACTGTTAAACCTGAAAAAACATGGCGGCCTTCTGGCACTTGACACAAGCCTGATGCCACGATCTTTTGCGGCACCATTTTTTGAATTTGTTGTCCTTCAAACGTAATCGTACCATTCGATGGTCGATTTAAGCCAGAAATTGTTCTTAAAATCGTTGTTTTCCCAGCACCATTAGCACCGATCAACGAGACAATTTCTCCTTGTTCTACATTAAAACTAACATCTCGTACAGCTTGAATCACACCATAATGAACAGATAAATTTTCAATTGTCAGCATTATAGTTCACCTCCAAGATAAGCTTCGATCACACGAGGATCGTTTTTGATTGCTTCTGGCTTTCCTTCAGCAATGATTCTACCGTACTCTAATACATAAATTCTTTGACAAACCTCCATAACCAAACTCATATCATGTTCGATCAAGACAATTGTAATTTGGAATTCCTTTTGGATTTTTCTGATCAGTTCAGTTAAATCAGCCGTTTCCTGTGGATTCATCCCTGCTGCCGGTTCGTCTAGAAATAACACCTTTGGTTGAGTCGCTAAGGCACGTACGATTTCTAAACGTCTTTGTTCCCCATAAGGCAAATTTTTGGCTAAGGTCTGAACCTTATTTTCCAAACCAAAAATGGCCAACAGCTCCAATACTTTCTTTTCCATCTCTTCCTCTTTTTTATAAAACGTCGGTAAACGTAAAATACTGGAAAGGATGCCTTCTTTATTTTTACTATTCATTGCAATCAACACATTATCCAACACAGACAAATCCTTGAATAAACGGATATTTTGAAAAGTTCTGCTTAAGCCCATATCTGCAATTTTATATGGTTTCATGCCATTTAATACATGTTCTTTGCCTAGAATATCTAGTGTGACGGTTCCTTCACTCGGCTCATAAACGCCTGTTAAAAGATTAAATAAAGTCGTCTTCCCCGCACCATTGGGTCCAATCAAACCAATAAGTTCATTGGTTTCTAAGGACAGATTGACATTTGAAACAGCGGCAAGTCCACCAAAGTTTTTGGTTAAATTACTAACGTTCAATAGAGGCATTTGATTTGTCCTCCTTTTTCTTGAATAATTTCTTTACTGAAAATTCCCATGTGCCTAAAAGGCCGCCTGGTTTGAAAATCATGATAATGATCAGAGCTAATGCATAAATGATCATTCTAAGTGCACCAGCATCTTGTAAAAACATATTTAAAATTCCCAGCACAATCGCTGAAATAAAGGTTCCCGTAACACTTCCAATTCCACCAAAGACCACAATAATCAATATATCGATCGATTTCATAAAGCCAAAATCTTTCGGTGCAATCGTTTGAACATAGCTTGAATAAATAGCACCCGCAACACTTGCTGTCACAGCACCTATAATGAAGGCTACAACTTTATATTTTGTCGTGTTGACCCCCATTGATTCCGCTGCGATCTCGTCTTCTCTTATCGCCATCGTCGCGCGCCCTGGACCACTGTGGATAAAATTCACAATGATTAAAGTAACAATCACTACAAAACCAAAAACCATCGGCCAACTGACCATCGGTGGAATACCAAAGATTCCAGCAGGTCCATTGGTTATATCTTTCATATTGATAATAATGATCCGAATGATTTCAGAAATCCCTAACGTTGCAATCGCCAAGTAATCCCCTTTTAGCCGCAAGGTTGGAATACCTACTAGCAAAGCCACAAGACCTGATAAAACGATTCCTAGTAGAATCCCACTGAAAAAACCACCCATTGTTGGATACTTAACGGTCATGATCGCTGCACTATACGCACCGATTGCCATAAACCCTGCATGACCAAGTGAAAATTGACCCGAAAAACCGATAATCAAATTCAAGCCCAAGGCCAACATAATATTGATTCCGATCGTAATCAGTGTATATTCAGTAAACGGTGTGATCACGCCTGTAACATATAATACATAAATAAAAGCATAAGCTAACGCAGCAATTAAAAGCCAAACAAGGTTATATTTTAAATTCTTTTTCATGACTGCCACCTACACTTTCTCTTTGATGTTCTTGCCAAGAATTCCAGCAGGACGAATCAATAAAATAATAATCAACAATGCATATACAACTGCATCTTTGTAATCTGAAAACCCAAGTGCAATCGTGATCGTTTCTAACAATCCAATCACAAAACCACCCAGTGCTGCTCCTGGTATGATTCCGATTCCACCTAAAACAGCCGCAACGAATGATTTAAGCCCTGGAACAACCCCCATCATTGGATCAATAGAATTATAATAGAGTCCGATCAGCATGCCCGCGGCCGCAGCCAATGCAGAACCTAATGCAAAAGTAAATGAAATTGTTCGATTGACATTGATCCCCATCAACTGTGCGGCATCAGCATCAACGGAAACGGCCCGCATTGCTTTACCCATTTTTGTCTTTTTAACAATCAATTGCAAGGCAATCATCAACACTAGAGAAATAACTAAAATAAGAATTTGAATATTTGAAATTTGAATAAAGCCTAGTTGATAATTTTTAAATTCAATTGCCTGCGGAAATGATTTTTTTTCAGGACCTAACCAATAAATCATTCCGTTTTGCAGTAAAAATGAAACCCCAATTGCGGTGATCAAAGCCGCGATCCTTGTTGACTTTCTTAGCGGTCGATAAGCTAAAAACTCAATTACTACCCCGATCACGGCAGCTCCTGCCATTGATAAAATCAATGCTGGGAAAAAACCTAAATTCAATTTATTGATAAAGAAATAGCCCATAAATCCACCTAGCATATAAATTTCTCCATGAGCAAAGTTGATCAATTTGATGATTCCGTAAACCATTGTATACCCTAATGCTAAGAGCGCATAAATACTTCCTAGAAAAAGACCGTTTACTAGCTGTTGAATCACTACTTCCATGTTTATCACTTCCAATATTTTAGAATAATTGCTGTTTAATTAAAATAAAAAGAGGATGGACAAAACGTAAAACCTTGTCTCACCCTCTTTTAAGTCTCTACCAACTTGTTACTATTTAGGTTCTACTGCATCTGCTGATGTTTCTTTTCCTTCTGTCAAGCCTAATACAACAACTGATTTTTCAGGATTATGATCCTTGTCCATCGTCATTTTACCAGTCACACCGACAAAGTCTTTCAATGAAGCTAAGCCTTCTGTAATATCTTTTGAATCTGCTGAATCTTTATCTTCCATTGCTTGTTTTAACATGTAAACAGAGTCGTAACCTAAAGCATTGAAAGCTGATGGTTGTTTATCGTATTTTTTCTTGAATGCATCTACAAATGGTTTTACTTTATCTGTTGCCGGTGCTTTTTCTGAGAAGTGTCCTGTGTAATAAACATCAGAGACATTTTTCGCTCCAGCAATTTCAACTAATTTTTCATCACCAAATCCATCAGCACCAAGGATCGGCTTGTCGATCCCCATCTCACGTGCTTGCTTGATGATCAATCCTGCTTCTGCATAGTAACCAGGAATGTAGATAGCATCGTAATCAAGGTCTTTGATTTTTGTTAAGATGGCTTGGAAGTCTTTGTCTCCTGCAGTGAACGTTTCTTCTTTAGCGATCTTACCTGTAAACGTATCTTTAAATGATTTCGTTAATCCAATGGCGTAATCACTTGAATTATCACCGATAATGACAACATTTTCAGCCTTTAAATTATCTTGGGCAAAGTTCGCTAGGATAACCCCTTGGAACGTATCTTGGAAACAAGCTCTGAAAATATATTCCTGTACTTTATCATTGACAACAGTGATACTATCATCCGTCCCAGAAGGCGTAATAACAGGCACCGCTGCTTTTGTCATATTTGGAATCGTTGCTTTCGTTGCACCAGATGTTGCTGGCCCAACAACGGCAACAACTTTATCTTTAGCTGTTAAATTGGCCGCAACAGAAGTGGCTTCACCATTTTCTGATTTGTTATCTTTTTCAATTAATTCTA
This sequence comes from Enterococcus silesiacus, assembly GCF_001886225.1. Lineage (NCBI taxonomy): Bacteria > Bacillati > Bacillota > Bacilli > Lactobacillales > Enterococcaceae > Enterococcus > Enterococcus silesiacus. The sequence continues at coordinate 51,671 of NZ_JXLC01000017.1, forward strand.
TTTTTTTCCCTAACACACCACCTGCTTCGTTGATTTCCTCAACAGCTAGGGTAATACCTTCCTTTTCAGCATTCCCATATGCCGAAACATCACCAGAAAGTTCCATATTCATTCCGATTTTAATCGTATCGCCTTCAGTCTTATTTCCACCACCGCTTGCGCCTCCGCCAGCTGTTGGACCACATGCTGCTAATAAAAAGAGACTAGCAAATAAAAAGCTAAATTTTTTCATCTTATTTCCCCCTTGATTTTAAAACTTGTTATGCTGGTCAGCTGTTTCCTGAAGAGCTAACACAAAAAGCTTGATAATGTTCTTCGCGTATATAATTATTAAAGAAGTATGTATACAAATATAAGCAAAAAAGAATAAATTGTCAATGAATTTTCAGAAAATTTTTATAATTCAAATTATTATCCACGAAAAACCGCGTTAAATGGGCTAATTTCGTGCCTTGAAAGACTAGGTGCCTAAGTTAGTCTTATTCCGCTCAACAGAGTGACTCTCTAATTAGTTTTAAGATAAGTTGTTTTGATTTAGACAAGTATTGAATATCTTCTTTTTTACTATAAATTCCAATAGAAATCATAGACTTGATCCCATCGATTGGCAATTTAAAAACATCATCTTTCAATACTACTGAAGAGCTAACTACACCTATTGAAGGGAACTCATGAATGAAGTTTGAAACATTAGAGAGCTGCCCGACTGAATAATGAAACGGTCTTTGCTGAGGAGCTTCAAATAGTTGCTCAAGTTGAATATAGGTTAAACAATTTTCGCCTGAAACAAATAACGGGTATTTATTTAAAACGTCTATTTTATGTTTCTCGCTAAATAATTCTACAAATTTTCTAGAAACAATAAAGATTATTTTCTCTTGATATAGTTCTTCAAAAACCGTATGTTGATAATATTTTGTCGGTTTTCCAGCAATAATAAAATCCAACTGTTGTTTCTCTAATAGTAATCCTAACGAATCTGCATTCCCTATAGTAATATTACAAGTGACGAAAGGTTTCTCTTTTCTAAATTCCGCAATGATACGCGGAAATTTGGTAATCGCAATTGGCTCTACTACCCCAATATTAATTTCACCAACTTCTTCCTTTTGGATAGATCTAGCTGAATCTACTACTGAAGACCAATGTTTGATCAATCCATCTACTTCCTTAGCAAATAACTCACCAGAGGGCGTTAACTGTAAATTAGCACTTCGATCAAACAAACGAAAATCTATTTCCTTTTCTAATCGTTGGATCTGCATTGTAATCGTTGATTGCGCATAATGTAATTTTTGCGCTGCTTTTGAAAAGTTTCCTTCTACCAGTATTGTTTTGAACGCTTGGAGTTCTTTTAAGTCCATCTTACCACCTCATATTTGTATTATTGATAGTTTAATTCATTTTATTCAATTTAACAAATACATATACCCGTGGTAAGCTGAATTTAGAAAAGGAGTGATTTACTTGATAGACAATCGTTTGTTTGATCTTACCTATATCGGCGGTCCCACTGTAATTTTAGAAATTGATGGTCTACGTTTTATGACCGATCCAACATTGGATGCACAAGGGAGTTCTTTTGCTAATGATCATACGACTTTGGAAAAAACAAAAGGTCCTGCACTTACTGAAATAGACAACATCGATATTGTTTTACTTAGTCATGATCACCATCATGATAATTTAGATTATTCGGGTAGAGAATTTTTAAAAACTGTCTCTAAAACTTATACCACAGTTAGCGGTGCACAACGCTTAGGTGATAACGCAATTGGTTTATCACCTTGGAAACAGGATATACTCTTTACCACAAACGGCACACAAGTTACCATTACAGCAACACCAGCACGACATGGACCTGCCGGGATTGAAAAATTGACTGGTGATGTTATCGGATTTTTGATAACCGTTGCAGGAAAACAGCCATTCGAACTTTATTTAACTGGGGACACCCGTTTATTATGAAGGAATTAGAGATGTAGCCAAAAAGGCGAATCCTGACTATGTTTTGATTTATGCTGGTGCAGCTCAGCCGACAGGACCACTTAACTTAACTATAAGCACTAATGATGCGCTTGATACTTCTTACACATTTCCAGAAGCCCAAATAATTCCTTTGCATTTTGAAGGCTGGAAACACTTTACCCAAAATGAACAAGATCTACTTGATGCCTTTGGCGTTCTAAACATTCAGCACAAACTAAACGTTTTAACCCTTGGTGAAAAAACTGCTTTTTTCCCTCGATAACCTAGCAACAACTTCCCATGTTTTTTCAGCAATCAAAAATAGGACTGAGGCATAACCAATTACGTTATGTCTCAGTCCTATACAGTCTAAATCCTCGGATCAAATCTTATATCGTACTATGATTTCTTGCGGAGAAATTTGCCGCCGCTCCAATCAAGTTGGCATCGTTTTTATATTTACATGTTACGATCTGCGGAATAAAATCATTCAATTCAAAATGAGCTAACTTTTCTTTCATTCGACGATTGATTTCATCTAACAATCCTTGCTTCGCCGAAACCCCACCGCCTAAAACAATCATTTCTGGATCAAGAGAAAATTGAATACTAAACAATCCTTGGGTTAAGTACTCATAAAAGTTATCGACCTCTTCTATTGCCAATTCGTCACCAGACTCCGCTAGGTTAAACACATCTTCTCCAGAGAAGGTCTCTTTTTCTACACCTTTTCGTTCGCAATACCGCCACGCCATTTGGACCGCTGTTCCCAGCTTGCTGAACGTTTCGCCACCACTTAGATACATCAGACCAAATTCGCCACCGTAAAGATGAGCACCTTTAGTAATTTGCCCATTATGAAAAATCGCACCGCCGATTCCAGTTCCAACGACAACAAACGCTACTTCTTGTTTGCCTTTAGCAGCGCCTTCATAAATTTCTGCCATCCCTGCACAATTGGCATCATTTTCGATTGCCACAGGAAGTTTAAACAGTTCTTCCAATTCTTTAAATATATTGAATCCATGAATATAAGGAATTGCTGAAATCCCATTAATCATTTGCTTGTCAACATCCACAACACCGGGTGCACTTAACGCCACACCTTCTAGCTCTTGCTTGGTTCCATCAAATACAGTTAATAATGACGCTTTCATTTCTTCCCAGGTTTTTGGCGTTGGAAACTTGCCCTTATCGAGCATCTTCTCACCGTTCCAAATCCCATGTTTTACTGCTGAACCGCCAAAATCAAATGCTAAAATCGCCATATTCTATGCCTGCTTTCATCTATTTATTTTGCTTGTTTCTTCTATAGTTATAAGGTCCATGGTATTCCTGGTCTGGATTTCTTTTTAAGCTAAACTTCAACGGCACATAGTCAATACCGCCTTTTGTTAGCGGATGACACCGTAAAAACCTCGCTGTTCCCATCGTCACACCTTTGATACTGCCATGAGTTTGAATTGCATCGATCATATATTGTGAACAGGTTGGGTGATAGCGGCAACTAGCCGGAAGCCCAGGTGAAATGAATCGTTGATAAAACCGGACCATTCCGATAAAAATATTTCCTGCCATTTCGTCCCTCTTTTCTCTATCAGAAAAAACTATACCTTGTTTTATAAATGAATGCAAGTTTACAAGAGGAAAGTAAAACTATTTTTAGCTAAATTTTGACTCGTTGAAAAAGAAAACTATTCAAAATTCTCAAAGGGTGCTAAACTAGAGAAAAGAGACTGACGGAAATCATCAGTTTCCTTCTACTCAATCTAACATGAAATGGAGCAAGACAAAATGGGCTTAAAATTTGAACGTACAAATGACCTAGATAAATTATTTGATTCTTTTGCGGTAGACCCTAAAAAAGTTGAAATGCCGAAAGAAGAATTAGAAAAACAAGCAGCAAAAACAGAACAAAAAGAAGACAAGAAAAAGGAACAATAAAAAATAGCTTTGACCACTCATCTTCAGAGTCGTCAAAGCTATTTTTTTATAAATACTTTTCAATGGCAAGCCACGCTTCTTCTTTTCCTTCTTTTGTTTGGGAAGAAAAAAGAATAAAATCATCTGACTTATCAAAATTCAAGGCTTTTTTGATGATACTTTCATGCTTATTCCATTTGCCACGAGGGATTTTATCCTTCTTCGTTGCAACAACAATCACAGGGATTTCGTAGTATTTTAAGAACTCATACATTTGAATATCTTCTTGTGTTGGTGCATGACGCAGATCAACCAAAGATACCACTGCCTTTAATTGTTCCCTTGTTGTCATATACGTTTCGATCATCTCGCCCCATTTGGCGCGTTCTGTTTTAGAAACTTTGGCGTACCCGTATCCTGGAACATCAACAAAATGCAAAGCGTCTTCGATCAGGTAAAAATTAAGTGTTTGCGTTTTCCCTGGTTTTCCGGAAGTTCTAGCTAAATTTTTGCGGTTGATCAACGTATTGATAAACGATGATTTCCCCACATTCGAACGACCTGCTAAAGCAATTTCAGGCAGTTCAGTCTCAGGATATTGTTTCGGTGAAACTGCACTAATAATAATTTCTGCGTTATGAACATTCATAGTCCTAACCTCCTAAGTTTAAACGTTGAACGAGCTCGTTCAGCCTCATGTTATCTTTTCCCCATTCCAGCTAGATAAATTTATTTCATAAAAATCAGTAAAAAAGTAGAGACACGTCTCTACTTTTTAGTCTTTTAACATTACCCAGCTTTTTTATCCTTTTTATTATAAACAATTGCTGGTTTACCTGTACCATCAACAGCCATTTCTGTAATGATCACTTTTTCGATCGTCTCATCTGATGGGACATCAAACATCACATCCATCATGATCTCTTCAATGATCGAACGTAAGCCACGCGCTCCTGTATTACGTTCGATTGCTTTACCCGCAATAGCACGAAGAGCATCTGTTTCAAACTCTAATTCTGTATCATCTAAAGACAATAATTTTTGATATTGCTTGACTAATGCATTTTTAGGTTCAGTTAAGATCCGAACTAAATCATCTATCGTCAACTTCTCTAAAGCCGCAGTCACTGGTAAGCGTCCGATGAATTCAGGAATCAATCCAAATTTCAATAGATCTTCTGGAATGATTTGCTGCATGACACTTTCGTCTTCGTTCAGCTTGCTATTTTTCGTACCGAAACCGATTGTTTTTTCGCCTAAGCGATTTTTGACCATGTTTTCGATACCATCAAAGGCACCACCCACGATAAACAAGACATTTGTTGTATCGATTTGGATAAATTCTTGGTGTGGATGTTTGCGTCCGCCTTGCGGTGGCACGCTGGCAACTGTTCCTTCCAAGATTTTAAGTAAGGCTTGTTGCACCCCTTCACCTGATACATCTCTTGTGATCGAAACATTTTCACTCTTACGGGCAATTTTGTCGATCTCATCAATATAGATGATCCCTTTTTCAGCACGTTCCACATTAAAATCAGCAGATTGTAATAGCTTCAATAGAATATTTTCTACGTCTTCCCCTACATATCCTGCTTCAGTTAAGCTAGTCGCATCTGCAATGGCAAATGGTACATTCAATGTTCTAGCTAATGTTTGCGCTAAAAATGTTTTCCCAGAACCTGTTGGTCCAATTAAACAAATATTGCTCTTTTGTAATTCTACATCTTCAGAGCTTGAATTTTCTGATTGATTTACACGTTTATAGTGATTATAGACAGCTACCGCTAGTGAGCGTTTTGCTTGATCTTGTCCAATTACATATTCGTTTAAGACATCCAATATTTCTTGAGGTTTTGGGACATCCGTTAATTCACGTACGGCTTCGTCGTAAAATTCTTCATCAATAATCTCTTTACATAAGTCGATACATTCATTACAAATATAGACGCCAGGTCCGGCAACGATTTTTTTCACTTCTTCTTGTGTTTTACCACAGAATGAACAGCGAACTGCACCATTGTTGCTATTTGTATTATCGTACATGCGTGTCACCCCTCTAAAATTAAAAATGACTGTCGTTACAGTCTTAAGATATAATAGCATAAATCAAGCGAAAATGCGAATATTGGATTTGCAAAGATTTACTAAATAAAAGAATTCTTATGGTATACTAAAAGAGTTAAATCAATTGCTGATTCTTTTAAAAATTCAGTAAAAATGGAGGGAATTTCATGCTGGAACAAATTTTATTAGGGACTTACACACGTAGAGAAAGTAAAGGGATTTACCAGATCGAACTGGATACAGAAAAAGAGAGACTTTCTGATGCTGCTTTATTAGTAGAAGAAACAAGTCCAACTTATTTAGCACTCAATCAAAAAGGAGATCTATTCAATGTCACATCTGTTGATGGTGAAGGCGGTATGGCAGCTTACACAAACAATAATGGGCACTTTGATTTGCTTAATAAAGTAACTGAAGCTGGCGCTCCTCCATGTTATGTTGCACTTGATGAAGAAAAACAACTGGTTTTTGGTGCTAATTATCACCAAGGAATCGTTCATGTTTATCGTATTTTAGCCGATGGACAGTTAGAACATACTGATAAAATCATACATGATGAACCAACTGGACCACATGAAAATCAAGACAATGCCCACGTTCACTATACAGACTTAACGCCAGATCGCCGTTTAGCTGTCTGTGATCTTGGTACGGATCGCGTTTATACGTATGATGTTAGCCCAGAAGGAAAATTATCTGAGGTTGCTCAATATGTTGCAGAGCCTGGAACAGGTCCTCGTCATTTAGTGTTCCATCCAAATAATCAATATGCTTATCTTTTTGGTGAGTTAGATAGTACTGTGACGGTTTTAGCCTACAACGCGGCAGACGGTTCGTTTACACAAGTTCAAAAAGTTTCAACTTTACCAGATGGCTTCAATGAATTTAACGGTGGTGCTGCGATTCGCATTTCAGCGGATGGACGTTTTGTTTACGCATCAAATCGTGGTCATGATTCGATCGCTGTTTTTGCAACAACGGAAGATGGCAGTAAAGTAGAGCGCGTACAATTGATTTCTACAGAAGGCGAAATTCCAAGAGATTTTGATTTAGATCCTTCTGGTAAATTTGTTGTTGCTGCTAATCAAAATACGGACAATTTAACGCTTTATCGTCGTGATGAACAAACGGGTCTTTTAGAAATGATCCAAAAAGATGTTTATGCACCTGAGTGTGTCTGTGTTTATTTTAAATAAAAAAAGAAACGAGTGATGCAAAAATCTAACAGATTTTGCGTCACTCATTTTTTAAGTTTCATATTTCTTAACTTCGGCTTTCGACTCTTGGATTTTTTCTATTGTTTGGTCAAAGTTTCTAGATGCATAGGCGTAGAATAAAATATCTACTATAATGAATTGATCATGCAAAGAGGTCGTTGCGGCACTTCTTAAGACTGCTTCATTTGAACGAACTGTTTGCAACATGTATTCCGCCTTATTTGTCAGCGTATTATTGCCAAATTGTGATAATCCGATTGTTTTTAACTGGTGTTTTTTCGCTACAGCAAGTAACCTTAATACCTCTTTGGTTTCTCCTGAATGTGAGATACAAAAAAATACGGCGCCTCTTGGTGCTGAAACTAAAATCGTCACCAACACATGAGGATCTTGAACACAGACAACCGTTTTACCAATTCGATTCCACTTTTGAGCAATGTTTTCAGCGACTAAATAAGAAGCTCCTATCCCAAATACATAAATGATCGGTGCAGCAATTAATACATCGACGATTGTTTCAATTCGCTCTTCATTTAGCAAAGCAACTGTCTCTTGCATCGATTGATACGCATTGCCTAATAGCTTTGTCTTGATCTCATCCACAGATCCATTCGCTGTGATATCTGAATAACCTTCATAAATTGGAGCTTCTATCTCTGCGGATAAACGAATTTTCAATTGGGTAAAACTGGGAACATCGATCTTCTTACAAAATCGAATCACAGTAGCTGGACTAGCCCCTGCATAAGTTGATAGCTCTGACGCCGTCATTTCAATCACCATCGAAGGATTCTCTAAAATGACCTTACCAATCTTTCGCTCAGAATTCGGCAAGACATCTAGCATGCTAATAATTCTTCCTTGAATATTTTCGCCACTCATTCGCTTCCCTCCTTTTTGAATTTTTTTGTATGTACGGCAGGGCGAACTCAAGCTACTCGCCCTGACTAATCAATAATAGGTAACGCTGCCCAAAGGGACCGATTTGCTAGCGCCTGTAGCACTTGGTACATTCCCTGGACTATGCTGTAATGTTTGATTTGCTAAAACAGCCATCGCAATTGCTTCTTTCGCTTCTGAAGAAAAACCAATTTCTTCTTGAATCAACACTTTTACTTCTGGAAGTTCCGCTTTAATCATCGCGATCAACGTTTGATTATAACTACCACCACCGCCAATAATCAATTCAGTATCCCCTTGAATAAAAGGTTGTGCTGCTTTGGCAACTGATTTAGCGGTAAACATGGCTGCTGTTGCGATGAAATCATTTGGATCAAGGGACCATTTTTCTAACAGCATTGTCGTAAATTGCTTGCCAAACTCTTCTCGTCCAGTTGTTTTAGGATAAGATTTTTGAATATACGGATGGGCCATTAATTCTTCTAACAACGCTTGGCTTACTTTCCCTTGTTTAGCGTATGCACCATTTTGATCATACTCTTGATTGAAGAAATACAAACATAATTCGTTCATGATAACATTGCCTGGACCCGTGTCAAACGCGATCATATCTGTTATTTCTCCCGACTTAGGAATCACTGTAATATTCCCGATCCCACCAATATTTTGTAGTAGTCTTGTTGTATTCGGTTTTTGATATAATACATATTCTGAGTATGGAACGATTGGTGCACCTTGGCCACCTACTGCCATATCTCGTTCTCTAAAATTGGATACCACCGTGGTTTTTGTCCGTTCACAAATCACCGCTGGATCACCGATTTGAAAAGTCGAGGCATACAAAGATTCTCGGGCAAAAGGAATATGGAAAATCGTTTGACCATGACTGCCGATAAATGCTAACTCCGTTGAAGCAATCCCAGCCTGCTTGCAGACTTCTAAAGCCGCTTGAGCAAAGTGCTCCCCTAGCTCAACATTTAAGGAGCAAATTTTTTCGACATCTGAGCTTTCTAATGACAATGCTGCCCGAATTCTTTTAAGGGTTTCTTCACTAAATGGTACGGTCAAAAAATCGATTAGTTTAACAGCTGTTGTTTCATTTTTGCCAGAGATTTCCACCAAAGCGGCATCAATTCCATCTAAAGAGGTTCCTGACATTAAGCCTATTGCATACACCATGCGTTTCTCCTCCCTCTTCTTGTTCGTATGACTTAGAGCTTCACTTCATGAAGGGCAAATTTTTGCCACGGTCTAAGGTGAGGCAACAAAATTTTATCTGCATCGGTGATTTTCCCTACAACATTGGATTTACCTGAATTTTCCATCGGTAACAACGCTACTTGAAGCTCGCCTGCATAATGAGCGTATAATGACGTTTCAATAATAATATCCCCGATTTCCATATCAACTGTATTGAATGGAACAAATTCATGCCCTTTATATTTTACGCGACTCTGGGTTGAACGGATAACATAATCTGAGATATCACCACGATTAAAGTGAAATTCCTCTACTATAATGTTTCGTTCTACTTCTGGTGTTTTCGGATCGATCACACAATCAAAGGTTAGACGATACGGGTCGATTTCACTTAGTGCTTTTAACTCCTCTTCTGAAGCAAATGCATTGGCAATGATCACATCATCGATTACATTTGTTGCCCATAAGTGTTTAGCTTGTGTCGTGATCGGCCATGTTCGATGCATTTCTAGAGTACATAAGCCTTCTTCTACGGGCCACGGACCAATTGTCGCTGTGGGAGAATTAATAAACGCCGCTGTCCGAATCCCATGATCTTTGTACACTTGTGACGTCGCTAAAAAATGGTCATAATTCAGACCTGTGTAGCGATGAGGATAAAAATTATGACAGCCCAATAATTTATCTAGATTTGCCTGGTAGCTTAGAATATTTTCTAAATAACGTGTGCCTGAGCTGATGTTTAATTCGATTGCTAGATTTTGTTGGTTAAACGTCATGATCGATTCTTCATTTCCTGTGAATCCCATATCTAATCGAATACCATCTGCACCAATTTCTTTAAAAAATGATAGCTCATCATAACTGATGCCTAACTCGCCAAACACTTTAGGACTAACATCGGCAATCACTTCCATTCCCAATTTTTTTCCATAGAGAATAGTTTCTGTAAATTCTTTTATGATCTGCTCTTTTCCTGATTCGACCGATAATAAACAAGTAAAGACACGTTTAAAATTATATTTTGCTGCTAAGTCCATATAGGCCTTGATATCTGCCACACTACTATGATTTGGATAAACAGAAATCCCTAATTTCCTCATTGATTCTGCCCCCTTCTATTTTGTTCTGCTAATAATCGACTACTTTCAAAAAAGATAACAGCTAACAATCCGCTGATGCCATAAATTGTTTGTTTGATAAATTCTGGCATAGTTGGAAATAAAAGAGTGGGAATCAATGCAATCAAAAATACTGAACAGCCGATCACCCAACGATTCGGCAACCATTTTTTCTTCTCTAAATAATGAGTCATGATCAAACCAACTGCGAGGAATAAAACGCTCGCGCTTAAAAATATTATTTTAGTCATTTGATTCGTCTCCTAACTTCTAGCTTAAAAAGCAATGACGGAACGAAATTTCACTACACTGTTCATTTCGTTCCGTTCATTTTTGTGTCTAGCCTACAGGTTCTATTTTGTGATAGCGTGTTCTTTTTCTAATTCATTGTTATCGTAGATCATCACAAAAGGATAATATATCACAACTGAAATAATAATTAGGACAACACTTAAAACAGCTGCTCGCCAATCCCCACCTGTCGCTAAATATGCGCCAATAGGTCCAGGCAGTGTCCAAGGTGCTGTAAAGATCACACGATTCACTAAACCAAACTGTGTCACAAACCAAGCAATTGTTGCTGTGACCATCGGTGTTAAAATAAATGGAATAATCAATATTGGATTTAATACGATCGGTGTTCCAAAAATCAATGGTTCATTGATATTGAAAATAGCTGGTGCCAACGTCGCTTTTCCTAATTTTGAAGCAAATTGCGATTTTGTTTTGAAGGCTAATAATAACGCCAATCCAATCGTACAACCAGAGCCGCCGATCCAGACAAACCATTGGTAAAATGGTTCTGCGGCAATATTTGGTAATTCTTTTCCAGCGGCCATTGCTGCCGTATTTCCATCTAATAATTGTAGCCATAATGGTCTTGCTAGTGAACCTACGATGGATACCCCATGAATCCCAAAAGACCAGAAGAACGTAATCATAAAGATCAAGAATAAAACACTTGGTAAACTATCGGCTGCACTAACTAAAGGGCTTACAATTTTAGAAATCGTTGAATGCCAATCAAACCCGATAAAGTATGTTAAGGTAGAGATTCCTAAAATCACGATCAAGGTTGGTGTTAATGTTTCAAAAGATCTAGCTACAGCAGGTGGGACTTGTTCTGGCATCGTGATTTTGAATTTTGATTTATCTGTTAAACGATAAATTTCTACTGCTAGAATCGATGTAATGATTCCAACAAACATCCCACCGCCACCTAAGTTAGCCATTGGTAAGACAAATCCAACAGTTCCAGCTGCATCTAACGCTTCTGCAGGAATGTTCACTGGAACAAACGTTAATAGAAAAGCAATCGTCGCTAAAATACCACCAGAAATCACATCTAAATTATAGGTTTTCGATAAACTTGCACCGATCCCAAACGTTGCATAAAGAGTCATGATATACATCGTCATTCGATAAGGCAACAAAATCGTTGCTGCATTTGATGTTAGAAACTGTGTAATCCCCCAATTAGCTGGTAATGGCGGAAAGGCAATGATCAAGAAAAACGACCCAATAATGATCAACGGCAATGTTGCAATGATCCCATCTCTAATCGCACGTAAATGACGTTGATTTGCTAATTTTGCCATGGGACCGGCTAAATGCTCTTCAATAAATTCAGTAAACTTTTTCACTATTCTCATCTCCTATTTCACATTCATTTAAAAATAAAAGCCCTTACATCTACCACTAAAAAAAATACTTTGATAACAACATAATTGCACAACCACATTTATCTTCTACTCGATCCACTAAACTAAACGATAACTACGAATCCATATAAATTACTAAGAAAACTTCCTTACCTCCTGATTTTCGATTTTTCGTTTTTATCGGTAGTCCTGTGTTCAACTTGCATCGATAAACGAGCATTTCACTCATCGACAAATTCATCATACAGTTAAAGAACTTTTTTTTCAACATTTTTAAGCGAAAAACGAAATAAAATTTCATTTTAAATAATAAAAAGCAAAATAAAACTGATTATTCTTACTTAAAGAGAGATAATATTTCATACAAAAGGAAATAACCTGAAATTAAATTTCTGTTCGGATTTAATTTAACCTAGCCATTCTTTTTATTTGGTAGTTTTTCTTCCTTCTTTTGAATCGAGTTTTGCCCCCATATAACACTGTTCTAAGCGTTGATTGGGCTCTTTCTCTTTATCCATCTCAGCAATAGTGTTTTACAGATAAAATAAAAAAGAAGAATGAGAATACATCCTTCTAAAACACTGATTCAAATCCTCTGATTATTCACTATCATCCATCAATTTATATACCAAAATGGACAAGTATTTTATTTGTAGATTGTGCACTAGCACACAATTATATAACAGCTTCTAATTGTTTAAGAACTTCTTTCTTATAAAAATTTTCTCTTATAAAAATCATCGCTTCAAGATCATAGTCAGTTTTTAATAGAAATTCATCTGGAGCTACTTCAAATATTTGTTTCCATTTTTTAATTGTTCTTCGATCACATCATATGTATCCACGGATGATTGAAACTTTTCTGGGAATTTACTATGTCTTAGCAATAGAGTTTTTTACAGATAAATAAAAAAAGAAGAATGTATAACCACTCCTCTAAACAATATTCAAACAAATAGTTTACTGTGATTCGTAAAGTTAATTTAATCGATGTACTTACCATTCTTTCGATATCTTAGAACATCAGTTGTTATACCTGGCACTGGTGAAGTTTTTACTCCTTTCTTTACAGTTCTAGCAAATTCTTGAGCTTTTCTCATATATTATTCCAAGTTAGAAGCTCCTACTTCTTCACCATGTTTTTCAAAATGTTCTTAAACATTATCCATGGCATTATCAAACTTTCCTTTCCCCCATTCTCCATTTTTATTATTATAAGATCTATCCTCAAAATGATAACCATCTAGCAAGCTGCCAAAAGCATTCACAATAGTTTCTGAGCCATGAGCCTTTTGCAGCGGCTCCAATTGCTATTATCTTATCACTGGACTCAATGCTAAACGTCGCTCCACTAGCAAAAGGTCCCCTACACATGAAGATTTTCTTTTTAGAATGATACAGAGAATTTTCATTTAACTCCATAAAAACATATTTACACTCTATAACTCAACGGTACTCAAAAGTCCCTCTAAAATCTTCACCATTTCCATACAAACTTTTCTGTCTAAACTAAATTGTGCGTCAAACGTATATGATTCCATAAATTCTTCAAATGTGGTTTGTTCCTCATTTACATTGCTGTCTATAAAATCCCATAAATATTGTGGGCTAATTTCAAAAAATATTTGTGAATTTCTATTGTATATCCAAGAAGCACTACCAATTTCTGGTGACACTGACCATAGACTATACAGTTCCGTGGGATCTTCTTCAGAAAATTCATCTAAATTATGATAATAGATATTCCATTCATATCCGACACCAGTTAAAAAAGTTTTTTCTGAAACTGGTAATTCATTATTTAACGAAAGCAATAACATATTTTTTAAGGATTCAAGTCCCTCATGCAAAGAGTCTTTAAATAAAATAATCTCTCTCTTGCTATCTAGATATTTTATAGTTGTTTCATCATGAAAATAGCGTTTTTCTCCATTATTTTCACTATTTATTTGTAGATATTTATCATCTGCTAAATTTAAAGTTAGTAAAGTTATCATCTAATAATCTTCCCCTTCTTATTTACTAATCCAGCTTTTTGCAAAATAGCTTTCATTTTAGGACTCAGTTCATCCCAGGTACGAACATGTCCATGAAAAGTGCCATCACCAGAGCTATCAATAACAACAAACTCATCGTCACTCAGTGATATCCTTCTTTTTGTTGTATCTTTTAGCGGAAGAGAATTATCTAAAGCATCTTGCCCATTTTTAGGTTTCTTACTTTTTACAGAATTTCCTTTACCTGTATGATAATCAGCATCTTTATAAACTCCATTTGGATGTTTCGAAGCATCGTACCCGCTACCAATACTTCCAAAAGCATTCACAATAGTTCCTGAGCCATGAGCCATTGCTGCGGCTCCACTTGCTGTTACTGCTGGACTCAATGCAACACTCGCTCCACCAGTAAAAGGTGCTCCTACAAATGAAAGTCCATTTCCCCCAACAAACCATGAAAAACCACCAACAAATTCAGTGGCACCACCAACAAGCGAAGTAAGGTCACCAATAAGTTGTCCCACTGCATATGGTTTAGTTCCAACTGCATTCGGATCTAACGTTCTCTCACCCATTAGTCCAGTCAAGCCAAAATTCTCGTAAATTTTATCGGCTAAACCAACACCTAATCCTTTAAGACCATTCCAATTATTTGTGGCTATTGCTTCTTGCACCATTAATGTCATTTTAGAATCAAATGTACCATCGACATAAACACCTGTAACATTTCCAGACTCATCAAATGTATAAGTTATTTCTTGATTGGCTAGACGGTGTGCTTCAACTTTCGCATCAATCTTTTTCTGCCGTTTATCCCACTCTTTCCCAATCGATTTCGTCCAAGTTAAACTTACCCTCGACAACTCAAATGTTCCTGATGTCGGATTCCAAGCCGCTCCTTTTTCAACCTCCGCCAATCCTGCATCCAAATTAGCCAATTGTGCTTCAAAATCCACAAATAAATTCGGTGAGCTTGCATTAAACTCATATAATTTCTGTAGCTTTTCTTCATTCTTTTGAATCGAGCTTTGCACGCCCATATAACGCTGTTCTAGGCGGTGATTTGGTTCTTTCTCTTTATCCATCGTACGAGCGATATTTTGCAACAAGGCTTGTCCTTGAGCTATTTCAGCTTTTAATTGTTCTTCGATCACATCACACGTATCCACGGATGATTGAAACTCTTCTGGGAATTTACTATGGGCTTCAATTAAGGCCTCACATGCTAGTATAAACCCACTTGCCAAAGATGGATAGACTGCCGAGAAATAAAGTTTCGCTGAATCGTACGTTTTACTAGATAGCGGCGCACTCATAAAGGCATTAACACTATCTGTTAACGTGCCGCAGAATTGGATATATTCATTTGCCATTTGTTTAGCAGCGGCGCTTTGTGTGTTTACTTCGCCGACATAAAAATCAATACCCATAGCGGTTTTCCTCCGCTTCATTGCCCTCAGAAAATAGCTGCATTCTCTCAGTGTACAGTTCCTCTTCTTTATCTCTCAACTGCACTTCTTCACTTACTAAACGTTCTGCTATATCTTCTAATCGTTGGCGTTCATATTGATGTAAACGATTGGCTTCGTCATCTAGCTCCATAAAGTGACTCGTATAGCGTGAGCCTTGATTATTGCCGATCAAGTCTTGGTAATAGCGTTGTTCCTGTTGATGAATCGAAAAGTAATCCGCTTCCAAATCCTCTAATTCTTGAATTTCACGTCGTTTATCTTCTTGATCAATACTTACTTGCCTGAGCTGTTGATTGATTTTTAGTTCTTTTTCTTCACTCATGAGCGACTGCCACCTCCAAGATTTGGAGAAAATAATGGTAAGTCAAAACTTCTTTTGATTTTTTGATCGATTTCACTGAATTCTTTTGCAACTGAATGAATATTATTGCCGTCACGAGCGAGCACATTTGACACCCGTTGACCGCGACTATGAATGCTGGTTAAGCTATTTTTTGCATTATTATTGCCACTGACCGTTGTTCGTTCTGCTTTGCTTACGGCCTCATTCACAGATGAAAAACCGCTAGCCGCTTGACTGAACAGTGCCGAGACGCCACCTGCAACGGTTACACTGCTTTTGATTCCTGACATTTCCCAAACCCCTTTGCCATGTTTTTACCTTCACGTATATCTAGACTCCACAACTACCATTTTGCCACATTTACATACCTTATAGTTATCAAATATTTCTTTGTGACGTAAAAATTTTGCAAATTTGAGATTTAAAATGGTTTTTTTATAGAATATTTTAAAAAAAACAGATTTACACCTAATCGTTTAAGCATAAATCTTCTTTTTTAGAATATTCACTTCATTTAGAAGAAATACGATTTTTAAATTTCAACTATATCGTTCAGTACGAGGAAATGTTAAAGAAATTGAAAAAATTTTGTTATTTTTTCTTATATATAAGGGCGCTGTTTTTGGTGTTATTTAATGGGTGGAAATGCCGAATTTCGTTGCGGTGGGTGGTGTCTTTCGGTATAATAAAATGTGTAGGATAGAAATTCGAATCGTTGATCGATTCAAGACATATAAATAAAAATTGGCACTTCAATCGTTCGGCGGCAACCTTACGATCGAAGCCTTGTTAAGACATGCTAGACATAGTCCAAACAAGTTGCCAATAGTGCTAGCAACATGTACTAGCTTCTTTATTGTACCTAAAATAGGTTGGGATTTCTAGGAAATCTTTGCTTTTTTCGGTGATGATTGGTTGTTGTGTATATGGGATTAGTCTATTGTCGACGGTATTGGGCATCTGCTCAATGCCGTTTTTTTCTGTCCTACGACTATTTTGAAGGGAGGAGTATTTTAAGAATAGATGAAAAACTGGATAAAACAAAAAGGCACTTCACCGTTTGGCGGCAACCAAACGATGAAGCCTTGTACAGACATCTAGACCCTGTCTACACAAGTTGCCAATTTGCTAGCACCGAAGCACTAGCTTCTTTATTGTACCTAATTTTCTTTTGAAATTCTAGTTGGTTTTGTTAATTTCTTGGGATTAAGGGTGGTTTAGGAGTGAATTGTGGGTTTGGTTTAGCTGATTGATGGCGGTATTGACAGGTTCGGTATCGTTTTTTTGTTTTCTCTGGAACAAGGCGTTATGAATACCGCAAGGCTTTGAAAGTCATTTGTAGCGCTGGGTTATAGGTTTGCCTCGTCAATGCGCATATAGAAAAAGAATTGCTGAAGCACGAAATTCAGTGAGAAAACTGGTGGGAGAAGTTGGGTTTGGGCTTGGATTTCGTTTGGCACTTATCGGCTTTTCTCCGCCTTATTTGAAGGAGATCAGGAGAATGGATAAACAAGGACAGAATTTAAAGGCGGTTACGTATCAGGATATTATTGAGTTGCGGGATTTTATGGAGAAGATGGCTTCTTGGCAGGAGCCTTTGGCGATTTTGGATCATTTTTTTCAGTTTCGGTCTGGGCCGATCAATAAGAAACGGATTGTGAAGGAGTATTATGCTCGGGCGCAGATGTTTCATGCTTTTTATGAGGATTATAATCGGTTGATTGAGTTGGGGGATGAATTGGTGATGGAGATGGTTAGGGCTGAGAAGGTTGAGACTGGGTTTGAGGTTAGGAAAATGGATTTGGAGTAGATTGCGTATGTTATAAAAGAGGATGGAGATGATCCATCCTCTGAATGTTGCTTATTCCCTATTTAAAATAGTTGCTACTTCGCTGTCGCTATATTCTTTTTTGTCATTTTTTATTATTTCTCGGTTATCCATTCCTTGAGGAACAAATCTGAATACAGCAAACGTTGCTTCGGTATTTTGAAGATTTAGGATTCTGTGTAGACTGTTATTCATGCGAATTACATCGCCTTTTTGACAATCTTTATGGGATTTTTTATCGTCGACTATTGTTTCAACTCTGATTTGTCCAGCGGTTATTACTAGTATTTCTTCAATATTTTGGTGAGTATGCCATCCTTGGGTGGTATTTCCTGGAACTGAGTTTAGATGGATTTCGAATTCTGGAAAGATGTAGTAATTTACGTTTGTTCCGTCTTCTTTTTTGGCGAAAATGGAGTCGTTTGTTGTCATTATTTCTATGAGGTTGTTTAGCATTATGATTCCGTCCTTTCAGTGGGAATAATTTAAACGTGTCGTTATTTTCTAGTTAAATTGCGTATATTATTAAGAGGATGAGAACTATGTCCCACCCTCTTGGAGTTATTTTTGTTTGATGAATTATTTACACATTATCTAAAAACACCTTATCTAGTCCATCCTTCAAAAATTATAGCCTCTAATTTATTTTCAGTAGAATTGGGATCATCAATAAAAATTTCATGACTCGTTAATTGTCCATTAAAATAGAATTCACTTAAATCAGGTTTATCTTGAATGTTCTCATAATCTTTTTTTAGTAATACAAGAAAAATTTTTGAAGCTTCCAACGGTATATCATGCCTAGAAATATACTCGTTAAATACAATGTGCGGATGCTGTAATTCATACATTCCTCTCATTCTAAGATTTGTATATTTTAGTGGATCAATACCTCTAGCACGTGCTAATTCAATACTTGGAACTAAAGTAGCATCAGTTTCCTTTACCGCTTCACGTATATCATTAATTAGATCTAAATAAACACTTCTATCTGCTACCATAGTGTTACCATATGCGAACCACAAACTTATTAATTTATTTGATTTATTTAAATTTCCTGCTACATATATGACTTCTTTTTTCTCCCAATTGGATTCGTCAATAATTTTAGGAAGATTTTGGCTATCTGGATATATGTAGTCTTTAGGATATGAACTATTCAATGCTAAAGTTGAATAACTTGTATTATTCAATTTTTTCGGTTCTACGCCCACACCACCACGTACTATAAAATCCGGAAAGTTTGAACTATTTCCTTTCCAGGATAGATATTTATCGTAAACTTCATCTTTTTCATAATCATATTGGTATTGTGAGGCTCCAGTACAAAACATATCTTTTATAAAATATTCAAGACTATCACCAGCGGCATTGGCTGATCCATTTGATCGAAAAATAGGCGTTAATATTGATGAATTTCTTTGAAGGATGTTTGATAATGCAATAAGAACATTTGTTGTAGGTGTCGTCATTTTTTTCTCTCCCTAAAATTAACTAATTCTCTTTACATATTGTCGCACAAAATCTGATACTGGCCAAATGTTTCTTTATATGTTAAAATAAGTTTTGATCTGAAAGGAAGTGATCATTGTGGAAACAACAAACAAAAAAACCAAGAATTTTGTATCTTCATTTAGCTACACCCCTGAAGAGGTTCAGCGAATTTTATTTGAAAAGATACAGGAAGAAAATGAAATTCTGAGTAGTAATATTACTTCTGCTGATCAAGATGAAGAAAAAAGATTGTTAGGAAGTTTAAACTACAAAGCAGAAAAGATAAATATTGTCTCATTATTCAGTGGTGCAGGTGGGCTTGATTTAGGTGTCGAATTATCTGGAGCTGTTGTATCTGAAGGTGAAGAAAAAGCATACCTTACTTTAAATAGCAAAGACAAGTATTTAAACTGGAGAAAAAAAAGTATTACTAATTTTATATATTCAAATGATCTTTTTGAATCTGCCAACTTGACATATATTAAGAATTTCCCAAAAAGTGTTACAAAAGTTTCTAAAGATATTCGAAAAGTATTGAAATTTCCAGATTGCAATTTGATGCTAGGTGGATTTCCATGTCCGGGATTCAGTGCCGCTGGTCCAAGATTATTAGATGACCCTAGAAACTTCTTATATATACATTACATTCGTGCCTTAATTCAATCTAAACCAGCGTTTTTTATTGCGGAAAATGTTAAAGGTCTTATGACAATGGCTAAAGGTCAAGTCTTAAAACAAATGATAGAAGATTTTGAAGCTGCGGATTACGTTGTAACACCACATTTAGTTAATGCAAGAGATTACGGAGTAGCGCAAAATCGTGAACGTGTTTTTATCATTGGTGTTCGAAAAGATATAAAGGAAAAATATAATTTTGAATATACTCTTCCAAAACCAACTCATGGAACAATTGATCAACCATATCTAACACTCAGAGATGTCATTGGAGATTTATCTGAAGCTGCTGAGGATGTCTATGATGCAACTTATAGCTCTATGTATATGTCGAGAAACAGAAAGAAAAATTGGAATGATCAATCATTTACCATTCAAGCCTCTGGTAGACAAGCACCTCAACATCCTGGCGGAGAACCAATGGAACATATTGGAAAAGATTTATGGGCATTTCGAGGTGATTTCAACAGACGACTATCAGTTAGAGAATGCGCGAGAATACAATCATTTCCTGATTGGTTTGAATTTTCGGATGGTAATAAAAAACATGTAAGTAAAAATCATAGACTGAATGAACAATATAAACAAATTGGAAATGCTGTTCCTGTTTTACTCGCAGAAAAAATGAGTAGACAAATAATAGAGTTTTTAAATAGTCACCCAGAATTATTAGTTTAAATATGGTGTAAAATATAGAGTGTGTAAAATGAAGTTTATTTTACACACTCTATATTTTATAAACACAATAATTATTCTTCAAAGTACATTTTTTTTAATTTATTCAATGATATATTAACACCTTTTTCTATTAATCCTTCATTACGCATCTGCCAAAGTTTGTTTAACATAGTTGAGACTTCGAAATCCTTCCCACTATGAATCATCCTATGACAATTTGGACAAAGAGCAATAATATTTTCTTCTACATCGATGTTTACTTCCAAATAATTTTTCTGTTGGTTCATAGGAATTAAATGGTGAGCTTCTACAAAATTCTCGCCAGTTTTTCTAGATGTAAAAGTTTTATGTTCACTTGCTATTTCACAATTAAAATTTGCTAGTATTAATGCATTTGCTGCCTTTATTGGATTTCTTTTATAATAATTTGTCTTAGTAACAAACATTTCAGTTGGAGTTGAAATTTTGCTTCTCTTTAAAGTTGGTTTCCTGAGCTCATTATTCATCAATATATCTTCAACTTCTCTGTTAAGTTGATCATCCAAACTTTCTTCATTTATTTCTTTTAAGTAATACAGAAACTTAATATAGTGATTCAAAGGAACGGTATACATCCGATTGCCTCGCTTATCAATTTCCTGAACTTCTTTATTATTCTTAAAACTCTCAATCAATTCTGGATCACTGATCTCGAATATTTTAGTTGTAAGATGCTCGTTACTATTAAGAATATTTTCAACAGTTCTTATCGCACCTAAATATTTTTTTATCGTTACTTCTTTAATTCCTCTATTAAGTAGCAACCATTTTGCAAAATCAGCCTCAACATCATCATTTTTCAAATTTTCTATTTTCTTCATAATTACACCTTTTTTCACTTATATAATATAAATTCAATCAAAATAAATTATATCACGATCCACAGGTATAATATATATAATATTAAAACTCATTTATTTATAAATAAAATATGTATGCATTTCGTAAACTGTAAAAAAATCAAAACCCTATATTTCCTGTAAATTTTTAATTTTGAATAATGGATTATGGAAACATAAAAAAATTTACTTGCTTCACTACAAATCAATATTTTCTATGCTATTTCTAGCTTTGATTACACGCTATATACTTCAACATAACGAATTTAACTTTATTATTTAAAAATAAAAAAAGCTACACCGAAGTATTTATCGATGAAGCAAATTTATTTTTTTATTCTCAATTAGCTAAGATATTATCTTAATAACACCGTATCGTTCAACATTAATAAAACAAATTTAATTGACTATGCCCAACCAGTATTTTATATAACAAATATCGTATTATTATACCTTTACTTAACGCAAATTCCTGATTTGCCATAAACTCAAGGAAATAGCAATTGTAAATTACATCAACATCTTGATTATCTAACAATCCCAAACGTTGTTTCATTCTTTTATACGAAAACGACTACCATATGGAAACAGATAACTTCTATTCATAAATATCAAAATAAGCAAACTAAAAAAACTACAATGGAATCAAACAGATAAACAGTCGTTATATAGATTATCCCTACTACAATCATAAATATCAAGATCAATCAAATCATACTATCCTTCTTGTAATATGTAGAAACGCTACCTTTCTCAATATCAATTGTTGCATTTCAACCTACTCCAGATAATACTTTTCTAAATTTCTGCTTATTGTAGAACATTATGATATATCTAAAAATAAGCAAACACCCAAAAGTTATCAGTAAATAAGTTGCACATTTCTCTCTTTCAGAAGTAGCATCAAACTCTTGAAAAAAACAGTCGATAGTTTGTAAGCAGGTCTTCCAATAAACATCCTTTTGTGACATAGCACATGTTGACGTTTTTACCAAAAAAGGCAAAGTGTTACTATACCGTATGCTTGGTTTATTTTTGATCCTTTTTGGATCAAATTTAGTTATCGATTCTTTGGGAGAAATAATTCTATTCTACCTATATTAATACCTTCTTGTTTTTCATAATAAGTTACTGTGAAACCTTCCTTACTATAAAAGTAATTCAGCTTTTCCATATGATCCATATCCTTTTCGGATAAGTCACCAACTATTCGATTAAATTTGTTAATCTCTGCAATCTTTTTCACAGTATCCAACATTTCAGTACCATAACCTTTATTCTCATAATGATTATCGTCAATGTGAAGATCATCAATGAATAATTCACCTGGTTGGTAGACAGATAAGCTAGTGTAACCAATCTTCTTACTTTTTATTTTTAAAATAATTTTACAGTATGTATCTTTTAGAAATTCTTCATTGCTCTTGTTCATTTCAATATAAAAACTCTTAAAATCTGAATGAATAATGTTTCCCCTCTTTTTTGCTAAATCTATTTCTTTCAGAAACTTTCTGTTAAAAAACATTATTTCCTCCTTCAGTTATTGATCTTTTTTGGTAACATTTCTGCACTTTTCATAGTATGAATTACCAGTCCCATATTTTTTTATAAAATCTTCAAATTGAAGGATTTCTAAACAGGTATTCTTATTCATTGGTGCTACTACTTCACATTCATTAAATCCATTGGTTTTTTGCCAACTTATATCAATAGCTTTATCTGATTCTATTACGATAACAAATCCCCTAAGAAGTTTATCTCCAAAGTAAGCTGATCCAATTACATCAATACTTTTTGTAAATGAAACCCAATGATTATCCCATCTGATCTTATCTACACTTTGGCTATCCTTCCAATTTTTGTAATCTTCATTAAATTTTTCAGATTTTCTACTTCCATAATCTTCATAATGCTCAAATATCGGTTCACTATAACCACCTGCATGAACTCTATATAATAGTGTTCCTTTCTCGATAAAACTATTTTTCATAATCTTGTATTCATTGTTCCAAATTGAATCTGATTTATCGAGATTATCTCTACCATTCAGACCCATTGAATGATTTATCCATCCATTAAAAAAATCCATTTTTTCAACTCCATCTCTTATATTTTTGAATCTCATGCATGCTGCTATCGATCCTTTTTGAGAATTTCCTTTTTATATTTAAACGTGAAAATCTTCATGTTAAACTACAATTTTTTAGGGTTTTGTAGTATAATAAAATAGAAAAGAGAGATATGCGCTAACATACCTCTCTTGTGTAGACCGTTTAAGACGGCGACTTAGTTTAATTACTTATAAAAAATAACCGAACTAGCCAAAGTTGACGGTTATTTTTTTTTGTCGTTTTTAAGCATATCTACAACCAATTTAATCAAAGCAATGGTAAACATACCAAAACTTAGAATCAATTGAATTGTTTCTAATGCGGACAAAAGGCTTCTCCTTTCGTTAGATTCAGTACATACAATCATATGCACCACCTCCTAAAGAGCGCCACCGTCATAACTTTCTACATTGATTAGTATATCATACTTAACTTTGTTTCTTTCATTTTTTAGTACTTTTTGATTAAAAAACCGGACTTTCATTTTATCCTTTTTGATAATTTTATTGCAGAATACTTTAAGCGTAAAAGTTGATAAAATTTTCACTTTTTATGAAAAAATCCATTCCAACGGCTCTTATTTTCTTTTACTTCAGAGATTTCTGTTTTCTTTTTGTTAAATTGCAAGATCGCTTCATTGTATGAACTTCTTAGTTCTCTTAAAAATGTGCTGATCTCTAGAAGAAGCTGATCTTTTTCTTTCTGATCCATTACTTGGTCGTTTACAACCTCTTCTATATTATAAATCTGATCCTTAAAAGCATGGTTCAATCCACAATTAATAATCCATACTAAATCGTGATCATCTTCAGCACCTTTTATATCTATTTCTTTTAAATAAGGCTTTCCATCTTCCAACGTATCTTCAACCATCTGTTTCACTCTAGATATTTTACTTCCTCCTGCTGATCCTTTTTAATTCCTTGTAAATATTTCAGTAGCTCTATTAAAATTTCGCCTTTCCAACCTTCTTCTACTTTTGTCCCATTAAACCCACCTGTAGTTGTAAAATTCTTTTTGAATTGATCCAAATTATATTTTTTTTGATTATTTATACCTGTGATCACTCCTAACTCTTTATTAGACCCAATTTTGTAATATACATTAAATTTTCCAAACAAAGAGCCCTTATATCTATCTGTCTCCAGAAAATTGTATGAATCAAAATCTGGACAAATATTTTTCATAAGTTCAATTATCTGTAACTCACTTTCAGCATGTTTCATCATAATACTTCCTCCTAGTAATTTTTTTTAATATGATACTATCAATCCTTTTTGGGAAGCATTATTCCAATGTAGCTAATACTTCTCTCACCGATTCCTTTTATCATACTACCAACTCCACCCAGATATCCTCAGCTACACTGCTAACTTGTTTTAGTTTGTTTCCTGCGTCTTCTACTTTCGTTGAATCCAGTCACTTTAATCTTATATAGTTGAGTGTTTTTTTATGAACCTTAAATTAAAAAAAGTGGACTAATAATCAGATTTTTCTTTGACTATTTTCCCACTCTCGTCTCGCTCTATCTTAAAATTTTTTCAATATTATCCAAGAGGTTTACTAACAATCCCTCTATCAATCAACTTTCCTTCACCATTTAGCCATTCCGTATACAATTGTTCAAACCGTTCTTCTTCCTCATCTGTATAACCATTGAACAAAATAGAATCAACATTTTCTTGATTAAAATAAAGCACTTCATTAGGATTTAAACCGCTTGGATATCTGCAACCACTATAATCATACAAAACATTTTTGTCATTTTCATTTACAACGGGACCTCTGTTTAAAACCATAATTTTTTGACTACCTTCTTTTAAGTAAACGATACTACCGATTGTTAACATAATTTTCACTCCTTTTCACTTGAACCTTGGCATTTTAATGTTATTTCTCAGGTTTATAACTATATTCCATATTTTCCATAGGTTTTACTATTGACGTGTTTAAAAATGACACAAACACTAAATAGATGAATATGACTGGTATAACTGTTAAGGATTTAGCCTGGATCAATAAGGACAACAGAAAAACTAAGATTGCTATCAAAATAATCGTTCCAGTTACACAACGTTTTTTATAAAAAGTATTATCCTTCTTTAAAACAATCAGATGATCTAATTTTAGAGTTGTTTCCTCATTAAAAATTTTTTTCAACTTATTAAGATTAACTACAGATCGTATATATCTAAAAATAAAGCTACAGAAAAAAGCGATTAGAAAAGCTAAAACCATAAGATTCATCGTTGTTGCTTCAAAAAATATACTTTCTAATCCTTTCATAAAAGCATAAATTACGCCACCTAGCATAGACCCAGAAAAGGACCATATTGAAGCGCCTGCTTTGTTTTTATGAACTTTTTTAAGCGTAATATATTGGTCTTCACTAATTTTTGTAGCGTTGTTAGCAACATACCACGTAGACATTGGAATCAACCAAGTTGATTTGTGCGAGTCTAAATCAATTAAATACTTATCCTTTTTATTGATCGTTGCTAATTTAAAGCGAGATATCGATGTATCTTCTACTTTCATTTCTATTTACCATATTCTATATATTTATACGGCATATCATTGTAGGGTTTAACAACGAGAGTATTAAGGAAAAACAAGGCAAACGAAAGAATTAGTAATATCACTAAAACTACTGCCTCTAGATAAGCAAGATACAAATACAATAGCAAAAAATAGACTCCTAGAAAAATGAACATAGATTGCAAACAAATTTTTTTGTAGTATGGATTCTTTTCAGCTAATTGGATATATCCCACTGATTTTTGAGTTATTTCGTATTTTTTTAATTGATACACGTTCACTAAAGATACGATATATCTCAAGATAAAAGCTATCATCACAATAACTAAAAAGGAAATTATCAAAGAACTAACTGTTGCTGTTTGAAAGACAATATCGATTACCCCTTTAAGAAAACTATATACCACACCACCTAAACCAATAGCTGCAATGTTTATGCCTGTTGATGCAGAATATTTACTATCACGTTTTAGAAGATTGTACTGTTCCTTAGTTATTTCTACCGCTTGTAGTTTATTTAACCAGATAATCATAGGGAAGAACCAAATCAATTTGTTTGTATCCATATCTATGAGATAGCTTTTTTCATTGAGAATTGCTAGCTTGTAGCGACTTATTTTAGAGTTATCTATTCTTACCTTTTACACCTCCAAAAACAATTACAAAGTTCTCTTATTTCTATTTCTGTTAGGATTTATATAAAATAACTTACATTTTTTTATTCTTTCTTATAAAAACTACTTCCATAAGGATATACATACCCTCTGTTAAGGAATAGAGAGAATAAAACGCAAATAATAAAAATCACAATCATGTCAAACGAATAAAACACACTAATATATCCTGTAACAAAAATAGGTATGAAAACTATTAGCAATGCAACTAAACTATTCCTTTTGTAATAGCTTGTTATACTTTCTTTTTCTATACTAATAACTATTTCTTGTCTTTTTTCTCCCAATTCATTTTTCATCTTATGCTTGTTAAAAATGGAAGTAGCTGCACGATAGCATATTAGCAGTACAGAAACAGCAATCAGGTAAAGTGCTCTTATTTCTATTTCTGAAATAGTTATATTTTGAAAAATCATGTTGATTAGCCATGTAGACGGTCTCCCAATAAGTATAGAGAGGACCACAATCTGGACAACGCCATATCCAGCTTTTTTATTGGTTAGCAGTTTATCAAACATTCCCTTATCTATTTCCATTGCTTTAAATGGAAGTAACCATACAAACATTGGCAGAAACCAAGATAATTTTTTGCTATCTACATCCAATAGATAGCATTTTTTATCTAACTTTGCCAATTTGTATCTTTTGTTTGTTGATTCATAAACAGTCATTTATTAATACAAAGCATCACTCAGATGCTATTTTCCTTTCTCGAAATAGAAATACTCCATACTTTCAAAAGGCTTTAGAATAGAGGTATTTATAAAAGAAATAAAGATAAAATAAATACACAATATTGGTAACATTATCATTGAAGCCGTCTCTATATAAAGATAAAATAAGAAAATAAAGACTACCAATAATATAACTGTACCTGTGATACACCTTTTTTTATAGACCGATTTTTTTCTATCACTTTTATTAAGCTTAATATAACCATCAAAATTACTATTGTTTAAAACATCATAATTTTTTTTCAATTTTTTAGAATTAAAGTAAAAACGTAAATATCTAAAAATGATAACAATAGGTAATAAAGATAGCATTGCACCTATTAAAAAACCATTAGTAATATTGTTAAACAAGCTCTCTTCAATTCCCTTAAACACGCCATAAATCATTCCACCAATCATAAATCCTGAGAATGACCACAAAGACGTTCCAGCCTTGCCCTTTTTAATAGATTTCAGATGATTATATTGTTGATCCGTGATTTTCATGGCGCTATTAGCTAGAAACCATGTTGACATTGGAATAAGCCAAGAAATTTTGTGAGAATCTAAATCAATTAAATATTTGTTTTTTTTATTCATAGTGGCAAGTTTAAACCGAGGAATGGTAGTATCTTCAATCTTCATATATTACCACCCAAAACTAGCTGTAAGGCTATTCCACCCCGAGGAAACTGTTTTTCCTATATTGCTTAGTCCTTTCTTAGCATTACTAATTCCTTTATCAAATCCAGCAGCCCAATCATCTGCCATTTGCTTGATCCCCATTATATTAGCATCATATATAACATTCGCTACAAATCCCACAGCAACAGCTGTACCTATAGCAGCCCAACCAACAGGATTAGATATACCTACTGCTAGCAAAGTAGCCTCTAAACCCAAAGTTAACCCAGACGCAACAGCAGTTGTTGTAAATGTATGAGAGATAGCTTGCCCAATAGACTTTCCATCAAAAATATCCGTAGTAAAACCTATTACAGGACCAGCAATTTTAGCAGCTCCTTGAATCATACTGGTAGCGGCATAACCAGACGCCACAGATAAACTTGTACTAGCATAGCCCGCACCTTTAGTAAAATATGAACTAACAGATGAGCTAATAATGATACCTAAATCCTCTGATAAGTAATTCTCAAAAAATGATAATGCTGTATCTTGCGTTATCCCCAAAGTATAATCAACACCATTATTCTTGAAAAAATCTCCTAGTTTCTTTGGAATAATTACATTAGGATCATCTTTTCGAGCTTGCCCAATTGTATGATAATCCGCAGCACTTAAATTAGGTATTTTCTTAACAATTTTATCTAGCTCTCTCTCATTTCTCTTTCTCACAGCTGATTTCACAGAGTTCGTCCAATCCAGCGCTTTCCCTTTCGGAACCGAAAACGTCCCAGTCGCAGGATTAAAGCTAGCATCCGCTTGCTGCAAGCCTTGCGACAATGTCGAATAAAAACTATTCACTCCATCAAAAATAGCAGGAGATGTCCCATTAAACGTCATTAATTTCTCTAACTTCTTCTCTAAATCACGTTTCGTCGTCTCTAACGATTCAATAATCCGCCGATTGGCTTGTTCCAACGGATTCGTTCCAGTCGGAAGCTTTGGCAAGCCTCGATTAATACTCTCCATATTCAGGATCGACGTATTGATCTGCTGGATTCTTCGTTCTAAATCATCTGACTTCAAATCAATACTATCAACCTCAGATGTATATTGATCCACAAATTTTTGACAAGCCTCTGCTGTCATGTCCGCGCCTACTTCGGCACCTTGAACTAAAGGTTGGATCACTGCCGCAAAGAATTCTTTGGCAGAGTCATAGCCTTTACTTGATAGTTCGCCTGCACTCATAAACTGTTGATTGCTTTGCATCAACGACGTATAGCCTTGTGCTAATTGGCTACACGCACTTTTAACACTGGATGCTTGGCTTCTCGCTTGACCGAGGTACATATCAATACTCATGCTGTTCCGACCTTTCTTCTTTTGTTTTTATTTCTTGCCAATGTAAGTCTTCTTGTTGATCCTCTAATGCTCTTGTTTGTTTTTTTAGTTCTTGCTGTTGCTCCTCTAAAAATTCTTGAACGCCTCGGCTTTGCCAGTTGATTTGCTCGGCCATATCTTGATACAACCTATCTGTCTGGCTTTGAGCAAATTCTTCTTGTAATTCATTGAATAATTGCTTTTGATAGAAAAAATATTCTTCGTAATGTTCTTCTGTTTGGTTGATGTCACGTTTTAGATCTTCGAGTTTTTCTTGTTCGCGTTCGAGTTGGATTTTTTGTTGGTTGATTTCTTCAAGGTTGGACATACTTTATTCCTCCTTTCAGTTTAAGAAAGCATTTGGTTATATTGCATTTGAGCGATTCGTTGATCAACAGCTTCGAATTCGGCTGCCACTGACCGGATGTTGTTACTTGCTTGGGTAACGGCTTGGACAAGTGAGGTGTTAAAGGTCGTTAGTTGCGTGATAGCCTGTTGCGCATTGCTATTGCCTGCAACGGTCGTTTGGGTATCTTTTGTGATCGTTGTCCCTTGATTTAGGGAGCTCACTGATGATGCTATAGAAGTAGCGACAGCTTGTGCTACTGCGGAATTACTGTTTATATCCTTTGGCATCGTTTTTTCCTCCTATAATTAAAAAGTAAACATCTAACTACTTAGTTTTTATAATAGTATATATACTTAATTGTAATTCGTAAACAACTCAATGTAAATATATAATTTCCAAATGTTCCGTTTGCTTACTTAAAAGGAAATTATAAAATACATTTATCAACTTAATTATGTGTTCTGTTTTTAGTTTTTAAATTAATCTAAAAATATACTCTTTTTTTTT
>NZ_JXLC01000018.1:0-80515 GCF_001886225.1 Enterococcus silesiacus
CGTTACTATTTTTTTCATATTAACTCCTCCAGCGTTTTATTTTGCATTCTTTATCTTATATCAATTCTATTCTTCAATTGAAACTAAAATTAAAAATTCCCTTACTAGTTTTTATTATTTCATCTATCTACCAGTAAAGGAATTATCTTATGAATCTTTATCTCAATCCTTTTTCATCAAGTAACATCATAATATGGTAACAGATCTCTTTAAAAATGTTATTCTTTAAAAGAACAGATGAACGTTATAAAACTGTACAGTAGTTAGCAAACCAACCATTATCAAGAAGAGCATCAGCCATTTTGTCTCATTTTTACGCCAAGTAACTGCTAACCAAACGATCATCCCGATAGTGAAGAGTGGTAATAAACAATTTATATAATATAACAGTTGCATTGAAGAAAAAACGATTGTCATATTTGTTACGAATTTCAATATCATAACAATGGCGGTTATCATCACAAGCAACCCAACTGTTGAGAAGGCTGTAAGTACAGTATAGTTCCGTGACCATCCAGCAACTTTCTTTTTACGTTTTTGTTTGACAAACTTAACCAACAGATAAATCAACGAACCTAAAAAGGCTATAAAGGAAACACCAAAGGCAATAAAGTTAAATAATTGTGTATTTAGAAAAGATACTGGTAGTGAATCAGTCGTCATGCCATTACCGGCGGTCAGGACTTGCCCTTTGTCATTTAGTTTAAAATACAGGTATTTATCCTTTGATCCTTTTTGAATTTTTTGATAGATCCCTGGCTTGACTTCCACATAATCAATGCCTTTTTTCGATTGAGGTGATATGACATTGATACCACCGTCTTTATTTGCTTTTACGACCATATCAAAATCAGCAATGATATAGGCTACTTTCCCTAAGGTAGAAACGGGTTGCCTTGCCATTCGATAGCGCCCAGCTACTTTTTGGTCAGTTGAACTCTTTTTCAATGGTAAATCAGTAGTTATGGTTTCTTTTCCTACTAAAAGTGTATTTAACTCGTTTCGAATCCCTGTTGCCTCATTATTAAGATTCATTAATAGGATATAGCCCAGTCCATCTTCTGGAACCAAATTCAGTTGTGAAGAAAAGCCTCCTGAGTTTCCAGCATGTCCAATAATACGCTTACCACTTACTTCCTCTTCCCAAAAACCATGGGCATTGCCTAGTGCGCCTGGTACTATTCCATAAGAATGGGTCTGCATCTGTGTTAACGTTTCCCCTTGCTCAAAGAAATTGTAAGGCGCTTTTCCATCATTATTTAATAGAGCCAACATAAAATGCGTCATATCTGTTGCTGTCGATTGTAGTGAACCCGCTGGAAAATCGTTCGTCAGATCAACAGTCATTTTTTCAAATCCTGAACCATCATATAAATAACCTGAACTTTTATTGTCCTTTATTATAGGCTGATCATCGTAAATCATGGAAAACGTTGAATAGTTCATTTGAAGCGGTTTTAGTACAGTTTGATTCATATACTCCATGTACTCTTGACCTGTCACTTGTTCAATAATATAGCCAGCCAAGTTTGCACCATAATTCGAATAAGAGGTTACTGTTCCCGGTTCATAGACTTGTTTTGGTTGATTTTCTTTAGTAAGGGTTTCTTTTAATGGTTTTAATTGATTCTCATTTTTTATGTCCATACCTTCGATTTTTTCTTCAAAACCTGCTGTGTGATTCATCAAATCCAAGATAGTTATTTTTTTGTCAAAGGCTAGGTTCAGCGTTCCTTTTGGCAAGTAATCTTGAATATCTGCATCTAGCTTAACTTTCCCTTCTTCTGCTAATTTCATTAGCATACTCCAAGTAAAAAGTTTCGTCACAGATGCTGTTTCAAAAACTGTTTTATCTCCAGTTACAGGTGTTTTTTTCTCAATATCTGAGACCCCGTAGCCTTTGGTTAAGATAACTTTCCCGTCTTTGACGATTCCGATTGACGCGCCGGGAATTTCTTTACCGATGTATTTCTCCATAATTTGATCCACTTGTTTTTCAATTGTTTCATTTGCACTTGCATCTTTTTGATCTTCTTGTGCATATACGACTAAACCTGATTGTAAAAATAACACTAACATGCCGATAACGGTCACTAATTTTTTCATTTTTCCACCTCTATAATTTTCATTATTTAATCTTTTCCCTGTTCAAAATCGCTAACTAGAGTGCCTCTGTATTCAAATAATTTATTAAGTCGCATCTAGACAAAATTGTAAATACTTCATAATAAATATTCGCAGCCATATCATGTTCGAAGTAGTACGCGACGCCTTCTTTTGAGTAGCCTAAGTAAATCAAAAAATGACTGATTTCTACTTCACTAGTTAAGATACTGTTTTTTTCAAAAGCGGATGACAAATTCTGTTCACTTAAAGTGATATCTGAATACCTTTCACTGATATACTTGATAACTTTTGCAGAATCTATTTTGTGATTATCCATATAAAAAAACATTGTTGACATTATACTCATACCTTACCTGTTATTTAAGGTTTTTATCTTCCGATTTTTTTAGGATAGCCTTAGAAACCATTCAAAACTGTTTCCACCATTTTTTTAGAATTCCTTTCTCTTGATGACTGTTATGCTAATAATCGTTGAGCAAATAATAAGCACACTATTTGCCACTATATATGGAACTAGTGCTTTACCAGAAAGTTCATAAAATGCCATAGATTGCGCAAGACTGACAAAATCAAAATATTTCATCCAATCCCAGCCTACGTTTAGCCTGATTATTGGAATGAACAATGGACATAACACTATAAAAACAGTTGCAATCACATTACTTGTAGTAATGATCAATATAATATTAGCTATACTAAAAATAAAACTCACGCCAAGTGCTAAACAAAAACCTGCAACAAACATATCGTTGATTAAGGCTCCGATATTGATGTTTGTCATATCATAGTTGAAGTAAGAGAGAATAAAGATCGATCCAAAGTAAATTGCTGTACCAAGTGTAACCATTAACAATTGCACACTATTTTTAGCTAAACAAAATGTGGTACGACTAACACCAGAAGTTAACGTATTTTTGTAACATTTCTGAGAAAATTCGTACCCCGAACTCATAATGAAAAAAACGATAAACAAATAAATTAAAAACGGATACGTAGCGAGTGCTCCTTGAAAGGCAATTTTTGCGTTCCATGCCTTATCTTTTATTTCTACTACCCAATTATATGTTGCTTCATTTGGACCAATTGCTGGAAAAAAATGAACACTAAGGACTACGCCGGCCATTCCCACAATTGCTACTACAATAAGATAAAAGCTTTTTGATTGAAATAATCGATACAGATCTGCTTTAATTAAACGCAACATTAGATTTTCTCCTCCATATTACGTACGAGATTTGTATAGTAACTTTCTAGACTATTTTCTTTTTTGCCTATGAAATCTACCATAACACCATTTACTACGAGCAATAAGTTAATTTCTCTAACCAGTAAATCGTTAGAAAAAATATGAATTTCATCTTCTTGAACCACTTCAAATTGGTCACCGATTCGTTCTTTCAGTACCACAGCAGCTTTATTGACATCCGCTACTTTTACAACAATCACTTCTGTATTAGAAGCATCGAATTTTTCTTTTGCTATTTCTTGTATTATTTGCCCATTATGAATAAAACCAAACCGAGTTGATACATGGTAAAGTTCCGTTAAAATATGACTTGAAATTAAAATGGTTGTATTTTTTTCACGATTGGTGCGCTCAATAATCTCCCTAAATTCAATGATTGCAATTGGATCTAAGCCGTTTATTGGTTCATCCAAAATCAGAAAATCTGGATTGTTGACTAAGGCCATTGCAATGCCTAAACGTTGTTTCATTCCTAAAGAAAAGTGTTTAAATTTTTTCTTATTTGTGTCAGCTAAATTCACAAAAGCTAACATTTCTTCAATAATGGTTAAATCATGAATCCCTTTTTGAATACAGATGATTTTCATGTTTTCGTAGGCTGTTAAATTATTGAATGCAGCAGGTTCTTCAATTACTGAGCCAATCCGTTGTAATACGGTGCTATATTCTTTTGAGTGCTTAGTTTTACCTAAAAGTATAATTTCACCAGATGTTTGTTCAGATAAACCCGCAATCAGTTTCATGATCGTCGTTTTGCCCGAACCGTTTCTTCCAATCAGGCCATAGATGTCTCCTTTTTTGACCTCTAGCGAGACACTGTTAAGCACTTCTTCTTTACCAAAATTTTTTCTCACATTTTTTAACGCCAATACTGTTTCACTCATCATTGTTCTCTCCGTTTCATTCAACATCTTAACTATATCAAGCATCTCTTAATTGATCTCTTAACCATTTATTAACTATTTCTTAAATCAAAAAAAGCCTGAAACAAAACTAAAAAATCAGTTTTATTTCGGGCTTTAGATCCGATTAAAAAGTGCTGAAAAAGCAACTTTTTCAGAAACAACTACTTTATCTTAGCTTCCTGCTTGCTCTCGTTAATCCTTTAAATTCTTGTTTAACCTGATAAAGTAAAAATAACAAAAATACCACGTTAACAAATAAGAATGGTACCATAAAATCTTGCAGTAGTAAACTTACCACGATCCAGCCAGCAAAATACAAAACACTTTTACTGATAAAAGGTCGATAATTGTGCTCTTTTTTGGTATAAAAAATCATATTAATAAGAGTCCCACCTAAAAAGCAAAGCAAACTGACCGCCAAACATAAGCTAAAAAAGAGTGGTTGGATATCATTGTCTACATAATTTTCATATAAAACGATCGACAGTCCTAGACCAACAAAAATAAAATAATGAGAGTGAATCAAGACCAACCCAGCCGTAGCCTTCTGCCTATCCATACCTGATTTGTAGATCGTATTGTAAAAAAGAAACAGTACAATAACCACTAAAAAGAAAAATACGCTGCCAATACTTATCTTATTAAAAACAATCGTACTTGCCACAGCTATTACTGCTTCACCAAACAACAGCAACGTAAATAAATTATAGCGCTCTGTCAAATGACCAAAATTCGTTGGAAAATCTTCCAACCCTTTTTTCATAACAATCGGGAAAAAAGCTGTAATAAGAATTGAAACAGCATAGACTGCAAAGCGAATAGCATAGGTGCCCCAAGGCAAAATCGTACTAAATCCAATCAATCCGCTAGCGCATAAAATCATGGTCAACTGGTAACATAATTTTTTGACGACGGTGTCCTCAGTACTTTTCATTTTCAAATAATACTGTAACGCAATGCTGAAAAATAAAATTGAGGTGGCCCCTACAAAAGTAAAATGTGTTTTTTCAAAGTCGACGTTGATCGCTTGTGCCAGGATCATTACCCAAAACATATCAAAGAATAAAAAGAGTGCACTTGTTTTGTTTTTAATAGAAAAGCGATTGGCAAAAACCGTTTGATACGTCCAAATCGTCCAAAAAACCAGCGTCAGCATTAGAAATTCACCCAGACTTTTGAAAGACAGCATCTGATTTGTATCGACAAACAAGATTGATGCAATACGACTAATCGCATAGGCAAAAATCAGATCGTAAAACAGTTCGAACTCGGAAACCTCTTTCTTTAGTACCTGCATTCTATCACTTCCATTCTGATTGATGAGTTATTTTAGTTTCTTTTTTTATTATAGTCTCGACTAGCTAGTTAATACAAAAATAGTGTCCTTTTTTATCCTTTTCGTCATTAAAAAGAGCCTGGGACATAACTTTTCAAGTTATGCCTCAGACTCTTTTTATCCGAATAAACGGTGGAAGCAGAAGCAATCCCTTCGGAAATAAGCTGAAATTCACAAAAATTTGAAGAGCAATTTTCGTGAATTCCTTCTTATTTCTCGGGATTAGACGCTTCTGTCCCAACCTCTTCTATAGCTATTTTACTATTCAACGATTTCTACGCCTAGTGTTTGTTTAAAATGATTTAATGCCCATTCATGGCCGATTGGATCAAAGCTAGCCACTGCATTCTTATGGATAATGATTTGATAGCCTAAATTATAAGCATCCACTGCCGTATGCAACACACAGATATCTGTACAAACACCAACTAAATGAAGCTCTGTAATGCCTCTTTCTCGCAGTCGAACATCTAGATCCGTTCCGCTAAAAGCAGAGTAATGACGCTTATCGATCCAATAAACTGTTTCCTGTTCTCGCGTTTGCTCATATACATCAGCAAGCTTTCCATAAAGTTTACGGCCGTTCGTGCCAGCAATATTATGAGCTGGAAATAGAGCATTCTCCGGATGATATGGATCATTTTGTTCATGACGATCAATAGCATAAACCACAAAATCATTATTTTCATTAAATGTTGCTGTCACGGTTAAAATGGCTTGCTCGATGGCTTGACCTGCACTGCCTGTCGTCAAGGTACCATTTGTTGCAACAAAATCATTGGTGTAATCAATTGAAATCAACGCTTTCATTCTAGAGCCTCCAATTTAAAAATCTGATTGTTTAAACAAGATGCTCCACAAAATTAATCACCATTTTTGCAGATTTTTCTCCTGCTTCTTCAATAAATTCATCAAATGTCTGAGATGCTTCGTGATCAGCTGTATCACTGATTGCTCTAACAACAAGAAACGGAATATTGAATTGCGCTGCCGCTTGAGCAATTGCCGCACCTTCCATCTCACAAGCTAATGCTTCTGGAAAGTCTGTAATGATGTCCTTGACTTTTTCCTTGTCATTCACAAACGAATCCCCTGTTACGATTAATCCATGATGAATCGACATCCCAGTACTTTCGGCAGCTTTTTTCATTTCTAATTTTAAATAATCGCTTGATTCATAATATAATGGCATACCTGGTAATTGTCCTGGTTTATAGCCAAATCCTGTAACATCTACATCGAAATAGGCTAATTTATCTGCGATCACTAAATCGCCTACAGCAAGACCTTTTCCAATACCACCTGCAGAGCCTGTGTTGATCACC
This sequence comes from Enterococcus silesiacus, assembly GCF_001886225.1. NCBI lineage: Bacteria > Bacillati > Bacillota > Bacilli > Lactobacillales > Enterococcaceae > Enterococcus > Enterococcus silesiacus. The sequence goes on from NZ_JXLC01000018.1 coordinate 6,940, forward strand.
ATATTGACGCCATATTGATGAATCAATAACGTTGTTGTTACAGCAGATAGCACCTTGCCAATCCCAGAACGGACAACGATCACTTCATGACGTCCTAGAGAACCTGAAATGAATAGAGCGCCGGCTCTTTCCCAAGACCTAGTATCTGATAATGTTTCTTTTAAAATTTTTACTTCTTGATCCATAGCACCGATAATTCCAATTTTCATCGTGATTTCCTCTTCTCTATAAATTCAATACTATAAATATTACAATAGCCAACAAAATTGCCATAACAATAATCGCTTTGGTCAGTGTATTGCTGCGTTCACGAATTTTTGTTTGCTCATTTGAGCGTGATTTAGTGATCTCTTTTTGTTTTTTATGTTCTTTGCGGTAGAAATTAGATATTTCTTTTTCTTTTTTACGGTACTCTTTATCAGCTTCTTTTTGTTCTTGTTCATATATTTTTTGTGCTTCTTTATCAGCTTCTTCTTTGCGTCTCCGTAATTCCGTCCGAGTAACCAGCGGACCTTTGCTCATCGTTTATCCTCCTTCAGCAGCTTTTTTAGTTGCTGTAATTCCCAATATTGTACGGCAAAAATCGTTTTTGCATCACAAATCAGGCCAGTAGCAATTTCTGCTTTTGCTTCTTCTAATGTCAATGTATATAATTCTAAAACTTCGTCATCATCTTGAGGACGGGGATTGGGAACTTTTTCTAGATCTTCAGCAAGATAAATGTGAAGGAGTTCATTTGCAAAACCAGGCGATACATACATAGAAGTTACAAAGGTCAGCTGATTCGCACGATAACCAGTTTCTTCTTCTAATTCTCTTTCAGCAGTTTCTTTTGGGTAATCATGTTCGCCAGGATCGATTTTCCCTGCTGGGATTTCCAAAAGGACTTTCTCCATGGGTTTTCTAAATTGTTTTACCATGATCAATTTATTATCAGCTGTAATCGGAATAACCGCAACTGCTCCTGGGTGAAAAACTAATTCACGAGTGCTCGTCTCCCCATTTGGCAATATTACTTCATCTAAAACAACGTCAATCATCCGTCCTTTAAAAATTTCTTGTCTAGAAATCGTCTTTTCCTCAAACTCTTCAAAGTTCATCATGCAGTTCACCAATCTTTCTATGGATATAATACCTTAATTTTGAAATTTTATCACTTATCGTTCTTTTTGTGAATCCTTTCTTCGCTATAAACCAAGATTCTTAAGATTATCACTTCTATTTTATACGCTGAATTAGCTTATTTCAGGAGAGGTGCTTTTGATATGCATCTCGTCTCATACAAATAAAGAGAAGCAACACTAGCTGACTAGTTTTACTTCTCTCTTAATCTGTAATCCTTTTCAGCGGCTTATTATTTAGTCAATTCTGCTAGAGAGTTCATGATTTTAATCAAATCAGCGTTATTTTCATCTTTTTTGCTGTTTAAGGTCCAGCTGATACACTGCAAATAGTGCTCTTTGCTTTCTACCAAATCATAGATGTAATAAACCTCTACACCGTCTTTAGTTGCGGTAAACGTGCGACGTTCTCCCTTCAACCCATTGTATTTAACGTTCTCTTTTTTTTCATCTGTTCTTTCGCCTAGATCAGATAAATCCACTGAATTTTTAAACGCATCGAAGCTATCAAAGCCTTTTTTCGCTTCACTTAAGACCATATAATAGGCTTCACTTGCTGGATTCTTTAGACTCACATCTGCATTATCACTTAATTCTTTTGATTCAACGGATGCCCAGCCATCGGTTAATTCGAGCTTAAAGTCACCATTTTTAGTGTTGATTACTTCTATTTTTCCTTTTTCATTGCTTGGTTGTTCTTTGGTCTCTTCGGTAGCAGCTTTATCTTCATCTTTAGTGTCACTTACTGCTGAAGAATCTCGCGGTTCATAAAAGACTTCATCGTCACCATAAGAGCCTAGCTCTTCCACACTAGAACTTGTTTCTTCTATATAAACATCATCATCAACTTCTTCTTCGACTATCTTACGGCCAGAACAACCTGTGAGCACTAAACCTACTAATAGTATAGTAATGATTTTAATTTTTTTCACTATCTTTCTCCTTTAGTCCGAATCATTACCTTCTATTATACCTCACGTTTCATTTTTTTTCTCATGTTTCTTTTTGACTTTTTTGTGAACTGTTTCATTGGTTCTACATCTAAAGTAGTAAAAAGTGCCATTTTACCTTGCCATTTCTTACATTTTCCCTAAATATTAAAATCAACCTTTGGACTGATATTCTTTATGGACCCGAATGTGCTAAAATAACTTATATAGCGGAGGTTAACAACTTTCGATGAAATGAATGATTGGAGGGAACTTAAAATGAGAAAAGGAAAATTGATCAAAATAGTTGCTTGTTTATTTTTAACTGGTTTAGTGCTGCGTATTACTCTGGGTATACATACTCCCGTTATCGCCGTAGTTCTTTTGATTCTTATGGTTCTACTTTTTATGGGGTCAAAGAAAAAAAATGGGCCAGAGGAACAATTGCCTAACCTCACTAAAACAAAAGAGGAACATTATGCTAACCTAGGTATGACCGATCAAGAGATTAATTTTTTCCGAGATACAATGAATATAACTAAAAAGCAAATCGTTCAGTTGCAGGAAAATATGAGTGCCTCTACTAAATTAAGAGCGATCGACTTACGTAATGATACGTTACGGGTTTCAAAAGCACTCTTTAAAGAATTAGTGAAAGAACCAAAAAAATTGCATTTAGCGAATCACTTTCTCTACACTCATTTACCAAACTTAGTTGATTTGACAAGTAAATATTTAGAAATCGACGATCATGAGATCAAGAATAAACAAACGTATGAAAAATTAGAGGAAAGTGCTCAAATCATCGACCAAGTATCTAAATTAATCAAAAAAGATTACGAACAATTTGTTTCTGATGATCTAGAAGATCTAGATCTAGAGATAAACGTTGCCAAAAATAGTTTAAAAAGAGATAATGAAAATAATAACAATCAAGAATAGTTACTTTTATGCGTTTAGCTTTTCAGACTAACCTCTCGGGAAATAGATAAAATATGGTTGCGGCAAATAACGCCGCCCTCATATTTTCCTAATTTCCAGTCAAGGTTAAACGAGTCTGATCCGCTTTTATTTTTATCTAGCTGTTCAGACTAACCTCTCGGGAAATAGACAAAATATGGTTGCGGCAAATAACGCCGCCCTCATATTTTCCTAATTTCCAGTCAAGGTTAAACGAGTCTGATCCGCTTTTATTTTAGGAGGAATCATAATGGAAAATGACCCAAAAGATGTAACCCCAGTAAGTGATACACTGGATGATTTATTAAATAATCCGTTTTCGACACCGATCGATTCGTTGACAACAACACAGCAAAGTGAGATTTCTGCTTTGCAAGAACAACAAGTTGCCAGTCGCTTAGTCGATAAACTGCCTGCAGACAGACAAGCGCAAGCAAGAGAGCTTGCTTCAAAAATCGATGTTCAAGATTCACAAGCTGTCATTACTTACGGTTCTGCAGCCCAAACAAAGTTAAGTGAATTTTCACAGTCGATGTTAAACCATGTTCAAGCGCAAGATATTGGTCCTGTTGGCGATTCACTTACCGATTTAATGTATCGTTTGAATGAAGCCAATCCGGATCAACTACGTGCTGGTGAAGGGAATTTCTTTTCAAAAATGCTTGGAAAAGTGAAACAATCCGTTTTTGAGATCACTGCTAAATACCAAAAAATTGGTGCCCAAATCGATAAAATTTCAATCAAATTAGAGCACGAAAAAAATGGTCTTTTAAAAGATAATCTAATGTTAGACCAGCTATATAATAAAAATAAAGACTATTTTGATGCTTTAAATATTTATATTGCCGCTGGTGAATTAAAGATGGAGGAATTACAAACAACGATCATCCCTGAAGCAATGAAAAAAGCAGAAGAATCTGGTGATCAGATGGATGTTCAAATCGCCAATGATTACACGCAATTTTTAGACCGTTTGGATAAACGGACTCATGATTTGCGTTTAGCACGTCAAATCACAATTCAACAAGCACCACAAATTCGTTTGATTCAAAACACAAACCAAGCTTTGGCTGAAAAAATCCAAGCTTCGGTCAACACAGCGATTCCTCTTTGGAAAAACCAAGTTGTCATTGCTTTGACTCTATTACGTCAAAAAGATGCGGTTACAGCGCAACGTCAAGTATCTGAAACAACCAATGATCTATTAAAGAAAAATTCTGAAATGTTGAAAATCTCTGCAATCGAGACTGCTAAAGAAAATGAACGTGGAATCGTTGATATTGATACATTACAAAAAACACAAAATGATTTAGTCGAAACAATCCAAGAAACCTTACGAATTCAGCAAGAAGGAAAAGAAAAACGCCGTGCTGCTGAGATCGAATTAGGTCATATGGAAGAAGATTTAAAGAGCAGATTATTAGAATTAACGCAATAAACTGTTGCTGACAATTTAATTAAAAAACAAGAGCGATCCAATGCAGATAATGCATTGGATCGCTCTTGTTTTTCAATTTCTCTATTTAACACGTATTTAGCTAAAATAAATAGCGCTGTGTTTTGAACAATTCGGGTTGAATAACTGTCCGCAATTTAAGCATCCAGACTGTTTTTTATATTCATCTGCAGTCATTTCAAACTGACAAACTCCACATAATACAATTTTTGCACCAGGATCTGCTACAAGCGGCCACGGCATAAAATTGTGTGCTTCTAATTCATCATGACATTGAAAGCAAGCATAGTATTTTTTGCAAAGAAAACATTTATTCCCGACAACATCCACAGCAGAAGCATAATGAACGCATCGTCCTTGATTATCGACCACCGAACCATGGATTTTTTCCAACTCACACGCTCCTTTGTGCAAGACTCTTCGAGATTCTTTTAGCTATAACAGCAGCTAAAAATGCTTTGATCGTGTCTCCTGGAATAAAAGCCAGACTACCTGCTAAGCTTGCTGATAAAGACACATCAGATAACATACTGACTCCCACAGCTCCGCAAAAGTCAATAAACAATGCGCCAAAAAGAAACGTGATTCCAAAAGCGTAACCCAGCTTCTGATTATTTGGATTAAATCTTTCGCTCAACCAACCAATTAAGAAGCTAGCAAATGGGTAAGCAAAAAGGTATCCTGCTGTAACACTGAAAAAGACCGTCATTCCACCTCTACCTCCCGCTAAAATAGGAAAACCAATAGCGACAAGTAGTAGAAAAAGCAAGGTTGCAATCGTCCCATTTTTCTTACCAAGAAGTAAGCCGCTCAGCATAAAACCAGCATTTTGAATAACAATCGGCACTGGTAAAAGAGTAATCGGAATTGGCGGAAAAAAACCTAAAACGATAATAATACTGATCATAATCGCAATTTTAGTGATATCTTTTGTTTTCATTGATGCCCTCCAATATATATTCTATATTTAAAATACCTTTTCTGCTTTCTTTTGTCAACCCATTAATAAAACGAGTTAACCAAAAAAACACCTCAATCCCCCCCTCCTAAGAGCACTTTCAATGAGGTACTTATATTCCTTTGCTTTTTTTGGCTGATAAAGACAACTAAAAAACAAGTCTTTAGTTGTTTTTCTTGATGAGAATGATACAATAAAGTAAAAAGTACTTTTATCTAGATTTGGAGAGGATGAGCAACTTGATACACTTTAGTTCAAAGGAAGCAGAAAAGCAATATTATGAGCAACAAGCCGATGAGACTGAATTTTTGAAATGGTACCATCAACAAGAACTTCCTGAATATGAAAAACCTTCTCTGACTGTAGATATTGTTTTGATGTGTTATAACAAAGAAGAAGATCAATTAAAAATCTTGCTGATCAAAAGAAAAGGTCATCCTTATAGAAATTCCTGGGCTTTGCCTGGAGGATTTGTTAATAGAAATGAGTCGACTGGCGAAAGTGTCTTGCGAGAGACTAAAGAAGAAACTGGCGTAGTTATTTCTAAAGATAACATTGAACAGCTTCATAGCTTCAGCAGACCGGACCGTGACCCCAGAGGTTGGGTTGTCACGATTAGTTATCTAGCCTTTATTGGTGAAGAGCCTTTGATTGCAGGAGATGATGCAAAAGAAGTTCGTTGGTTTACGATGGAACGCAAGGAAAGCACTCTTTCACTTACAAATGGTGATGTAGAAATTATATTAGATTTGAAAAGCGGTGCTTCAACGGGAAAAGACACGCTAGCATTTGACCATAGCGAAATCATTTTAAAAGCCTTTAATCGTGTAGCCAATAAAATGGAACATGATCCGCAAGTGTTGCAAGTTTTAGGTAAAGATTTCACGATTACGGAAGCCCGCAAAGTATTTGCTAAGTTTTCTGGCGTTGATTACAAAACAATCGATCACTCAAACTTTAAAAAAGCGATGCTCCATCATTTTGAAGAAATTGGAGAACGACCTGTAGGTATTGGGCGTCCTTCTAAAATTTACCAGCTAAAACCTGAAACATCTTACAAAGATTAATCATTACCATCAAAAGAGAAGGGTTGGTATTATGGTCATTTACTTAAGAACAGCAACAGCAGCTGACCTACCTGAAATAATGCAAATCATCTATGCTGCTCGTCGGCTACTTGAAAAAAATAAAGTTCCTCAATGGCAAAACGGTGAAGGTCCGAATGTACTACAGCTAGAGCAAGATATTGCCCGTCAGCAGTGCTATCTATTGATTGTCGATCAACATATTGCTGGCCTTGGAATCATTTCGACAGATAAAGAAGCGCCATATGAACAGATAAAAAAAGGTCAGTGGCTGGAAACTACAAGAGATTATGCGGTGCTTCATCGTGTTGCACTCGCTCCTGCTTATCAAGGTAAAGGTCTGGCATTGACGTTAATGAATTTTCTGGTTACTGTTGCTAGGTTAAGCGATCATCTCGATATAAGAATCGATACACATCCGCAAAATATAGCCATGCAGCAACTAGTAAAAAAAGCGGGTTTCGTTTACCGTGGGGATATTTTACTCCCTGTACCTGATGGTGAGCGTGTAGCCTATCAATTAATCTTGTCATAAGATCACATCTTATTTATTATTATTCAGCAGGATTCACTTTAATATAATGAAATAGGTGAGCAGACCCCCACTCTACGAGGGGGTTCTGCTCACCTAAAATCAGTATAGAATAAGAAACGTTACTTCTGTTCCTCTTTCAAGAAAAATTATTTTAAGACTTGTTTAGCAATAAAGCTTGAATATTTTACTTGGCCCTCCACATTTGGATGAACACGATCATCATAAAACCACTCTTCATGCTCATTACTGTAATTGTACCAATCCAATACAACTAAATTTTTGTATTTCTTTTTCATTGTTTCCAACATTCCATTGACTTCGTTTTGCCATCTACGCGTTGGAACTCGGACGTTGATCCAGTAAACGTTACGTTTAGAACCAATCGCCGTCATAAATTCATCAAATTGTGCTTCTGTAAACGATCCATTTGTTCCAAGTCCAACCAAAACATTATTTTTCAATAGCTTCTCTTTGTCTAGCTTTTCAATAGTTGGGGTGCTAGTGTACAACTGTCTGCCAACTTCTCCATCGACAATCATTTTAGGGAAAATTTCTTGTAGACCTGCTGTTGCATCCAAAATAACCGAATCACCAAAAGCTGTGATCTCCATTTCTTGAGCTTTCTTGATTTCTTCTGCCGTCAAATCAAGATTCGCTTGTGGTGCTACAGTTGACTGCTTAGTAGAATCTGTTGTTTTTCCTTCGTTTTTAGCTTTTTCTTCGGCTTTTCTCTGATCAGCTTTCTTTTTGTTGGCTGCGATATTTTTTTGGAGTTGCTCTTGTTGGGCAGTAACTTCATTGGAAGGAGCCACGGCCAAAGCAAATAGTGCAAAACAAGATAGAACCACACTGATTAAAGCCGTTATTTTCGGTACAGCAACCCACGGTTTGCGGAAAAAGTCTTTGATAGCAAACCAAGTATACTGATAATAGAATTTTCCCAGTGGTTTTTCAATAAACCGATAAGAAAGTTCACTGATACCCAAAATCAAAGCAATCTCAATTAGCGAGTGTAAAAGGACATGATCACTTAAATTTTTGATTTTTGCTTCATAAAAAATCATAACTGGAAATTGATACAAATAAATACCATAGCTTCTTTTTCCAAACCAGCTAAATATAGGATTGGTCAGCCAACGATTTAAATCTGCTCCAGGATGGGCAGTCACTGCAACCAATAACGTTGCAAAAATGCTGACAATAAACATACCACCATAGTATACAAAAGCAAAGTGATCTGCTAAAAATAAAAAGGAAATTAATAGGACAGCTAGTGACGCAATACCTACTCCATTTAATAGTTTTTTTGCTTTTATCGGAATTTCTTCTTTTAAACGGAAACTTGGCCAAACAAATGCTAAACCACTTCCCATCAATATTGAAAATAGCCTTGTATCTGTTCCATAATAAACTCTTGTTGGATCTGCTCCTGGAGTGTACAGAGCAGCCATCAAAATCCCGGACCCCACGGCCAATGCCATAATTAATCCAAATATTTTCCCACTGTGTTTTACATACTTTTTAAGGACAATAAATAACAAGGGCCAAATCAAATAGTTCTGCGCTTCAACGGCAAGTGACCAAATATGAGTGAATGGTGACTGCGTAGTAAATCGATCAAAATATGAAAATCCTCTAAAGATCTGCCACCAATTATTATAATATAACACGCTGCTAGCAACCACACTGCGCAAGTTATTCAGTAAGTCTCTTTGAAAAAATACAATATATGCTGATGCCCCAACCAGCATGGCAATAAGCCCGGGGTACAGCCGTTTCATCCGGCGAATATAAAAGCCTTTAACATCGATTGTTTCATTTTGAAGCCATTCTTGTCTTAGTAAATCCGTAATCAAATATCCAGAAACCGCAAAAAAAATAGGGACGCCTAAATAGCCCCCACGCATGATATTAGGGAACAAGTGATAGAGAATCACGCCGACAACCGCAATAGTTCGGATCCCATCGAACCCGGTAATATAACGGCGATTTTCTAACCTTTTTTTATTATTCATTTATATTTTCCAACTTTACTAGTATTCTTTTTTGTAATTCGAGTAATTTTTAACAAAGGAAACATGATTTGAAAATGACAGATGATAGAAAAAATAAGTCGCGTTTGACCAAAAAAGGTGGTCTGTTGAAGTGTAGAAAAATTTCTATCTGGCTCATGTTCTTTGACGGTCGTTGTTTTTCTGACCGATTTAATGTAGTAAGTTAAATATACGTTCTTTCTTAACAAATGGCAAGGACTCTCCCTCTGATTCTTAATTTTTTTAAGTAAATTTTAGACATTTTTTTCTGGACAAAATCAAAGTGGTGAAAACGAACTAAAAAGGAGACTTTTAACGTCTTTTATTTTGAGTAAAAAGACTGTTTAATAAATGTAATATAATCTTGCAACTCAAATTTTGCTCATCTATTATGTTACACATTCTTTTTATTTAACCTAGCTTTTTTGACAATAACATATCTGTACTCTGTTCTATTTTTTGATGTAATACCCCTGTCATTTTTAACTAAAAATAGTAGAGCTATCCCAAAAGTTGATAAAAACTTTTGGGATAGCTCTACTACTCATTCTTCTTTAAACTTAACACTTTATTTCTTTTAAACAAGTAATGCGTATAATGATGGATTATCACTTAAATCAATATATTTAGGATCAAATTCCGCCATTTTATCTAACAAATTCGGTAATTCTTCTTTATTTTTCAATAAAATACCTAAGACAACAGGTCCAGTACCACGATTCACTTTTTTTGTATACTCAAAACGAGTAATGTCATCATCCGGTCCTAAGATATCCGTTACAAACTCTCTTAAAGCTCCTGGACGCTGAGGAAAATTGATTACAAAATAGTGTTTTAATCCTTCAAAAATCAATGAGCGCTCTTCAATTTCTTCCATGCGATTGATATCGTTATTACCACCACTAATTATACAGACAACATTTTTTCCTCGAATATCGTCTTTAATTAGTTCTAATGCGGAAACACTCAAGGCACCTGCTGGTTCTACGACGATTGCTTGTTTTGTATATAATTCTAAAATAGTCGAACAGACTTGTCCTTCATCTATGGCTAATAATTTGTCAACATATTCAAGGGCATGCTCATAGGTTAAATCTCCGACTTGTTTAACCGCAGCACCATCTACAAATTTTTCCACGCTATCTAGCATTACTGGTTTTCCTTCATCAAAGGCCGCCCGCATAGATTGAGCTCCAAGCGGTTCTACACCAATAACAGCCGTAGTTGGACTGACATTTTTTGTATAGGCTGAAACCCCGCTGACTAAACCTCCACCGCCAATTGCTGCCAATAAGTAATCCACTTGAAATTCAGATGCGTTAGCTTCTTGAAAGACTTCTACTGCTACAGTTCCTTGACCAGCCATAATATTTAGATCATTAAAAGGATCGATAAATGCTTTGCTATTGGCTTTGGCATATTCTTTAGCAGCTTTAGCAGATGCATCAAACGTATCCCCAATCAATTGTACCGTTACTTCGTCTCCGCCAAAAAATTTTACTTGAGAAATTTTTTGCTGTGGTGTTGTTGTCGGCATAAAAATAGTTGCAGAAACGTTCATTTCATGACAAGTATAAGCTACACCTTGAGCATGATTGCCGGCGCTCGCGCAAACCACACCATTTTTCAGTTTTTCTGGAGAAGTTTGTTTAATCGCATAATAAGCTCCTCTTAATTTGAATGAACGAACTTTTTGCAAATCTTCTCTTTTTAAATAAACATTACATTGATATTTTTGAGATAGATACAGATCGTATTGTAACGGTGTTTTTGTCACAACTCCGTTTAGTGCATCATATGCTGACTCAATTTTTTCTTTTGTTAACTTCACCAAATTCCCCTCACCTCTTACTATGTAAAAAGTTGAGAAAAAAACTCTTTTTCTCAACTTTTAATTACTAGTTTAGTCTTCTCTTGATACAAAAGGCATCATTTTACGTAACTCTGCCCCAACTTTTTCAATTGGATGTCCAGCATTATCTTTACGCATTTGATTGAAATCTTTAAAGCCATTTTTGTTATCGTCGATGAATCCTTTTGCAAATTTACCATTTTGGATATCGGTAAGAACTTCTTTCATATTAGCTTTTGCTTCAGCAGTTACAACACGAGGACCCGAAACGTAGTCGCCGTATTCAGCAGTATTTGAGATAGAATTACGCATTTTCTCAAATCCCCCTTCATAAATAAGGTCAACAATCAATTTCAATTCGTGACATACTTCAAAGTACGCTAATTCTGGTTGGTAACCTGCTTCTGTCAAAGTTTCAAAACCTGCTTCAATCAAGCTGGTTAAACCACCACATAATACCGCTTGCTCCCCAAATAAATCTGTTTCAGTTTCTTCTTTAAAGGTTGTTTCTAATACACCAACACGCGTTGCACCGATTCCTTTGGCATAAGATAATGCTACATCACTCGCTTTGCCTGTTGCATCTTGATAAACTGCAAATAATGCTGGCACTGCAAATCCTTCTGTAAAGGTACGACGTACAAGGTGTCCTGGTCCTTTAGGAGCAACTAAGAAAACATCCACATCTTTTGGTGGGTTGATTACATCAAAATGAATATTGAAGCCATGACCGAATGCTAACGCATTGCCTGCTTCTAAATTTGGTGCAATTTCATTGTCATAAAGATCTCCTTGAATTTCATCTGGAGCTAGAATCATGACTACATCTGCTTTTTTAGATGCTTCTTCAACTGTTAACACATCAAATCCATCATTACGAGCAGCTTCTGCTGATTTCCCTTCACGAATTCCAATGATTACTTGATTACCATTATCTCTAAGGTTTTGTGCATGCGCATGTCCTTGTGAGCCGTAACCGATGATTGCGATTGTTTTACCTTCTAATTGATTGTTCTCTACTGAATTATCATAATATACTTTTGCCATTGTTAAACCCTCCAAATTTTTTATGCTTATAAGCGTATGCTTTAAGACCTATTTTTAGTTGTTGCCTCTAGTAAATCCTGTCACACCTGTTCGTGCTAATTGTTTAATACCGTAAGGTGCAACGACATCTACAAAAGCACTGATTTTTTCACTGGTGCCTGTGACTTGAATCACGACAGAACGTGTCCCAACATCGATTACATTCGCTCGAAATGGATCAATCACTGAAAATAATTCAGCGCGAACCGCTGCTGGTGCATTGACTTTGACTAATGCTAATTCTCTTTCTAAGTGTGCTTCATCCGTGATATCAGAAACTTTGATCACATCGATTTGTTTGTTTAATTGTTTGGTCACTTGTTCACTTTCGTTTAAATCTGCCACTTGGACAACAATCGTAATCCGCGAAACATCAGCTAATTCTGTTGGCCCTACCGAGATACTATCAATGTTTACTTGTCGGCGTGTCAAAACGCCACTGAAGCGATTTAAGACACCAGAATTATTATTGACTGTTGCTGTAATAATACGTCTCATTTTAGTCCACCCCCAGCATCTGATAGTTTGCTTTACCTGCCGGAACCATTGGTAACACATGTTCCGTTGGTGACACCATGACTTCAATCAACAAAGGACCCGTTTCCTTAAATGCTTCGGTCAATTCAGCTTCTACCGTTTTTGGGTCTTCTATTCTAATCCCTCTGATATGATAGGCTTCTGCCATCTTCACAAAGTCCGGCTGTGTTTCAAAAACTGATTCCGAGCGACGTTCACCGAAGAAGCTTTCTTGCCATTGACGGACCATCCCTAATGATCGATTATTCAAAATTACGATTTTGATTGGAATATCATAAACATTTAAAATTGCTAATTCTTGGTTTGTCATTTGGAATCCACCATCGCCAACAAAAAGAACGACCTCTTTATCAGGGCAACCTAACTTGGCACCAATTGCCGCCGGAACACCGTAGCCCATTGTTCCTAAGCCACCACTTGTCACAAGTTGCTTTTCATTTTTAAATGGATAAAACTGAGCAGCCCACATTTGATGCTGGCCTACATCAGTTGCAACGATCGCTTCACCTTTTGTCAATTCACCAATAAATTCAATGACCTTTTGTGGTTTGATTTCTGCTGTTTGTTCCTTATCATACTTAAAGGGATGTCGTTTTTTTCTAGAAAGATTCAGCTTTTTCCAATCTGTAGTATCTACGCATGCTACCTCGATGTTCAGCATTTCTTTTAAGGTTTCTTTCGCATCAGCTACGATCGGAATTTGCGTTTCGATCGTTTTACCAATTTCAGCTGGATCGATATCCACATGAGCAATCACTGCATTTGGGGCAAATTCTTTTGGTGCGCTAGCTAAGCGGTCATCAAAACGCGAGCCTATGTTAATCAAAAAATCACAATCAGTCAAAGCCATGTTTGCTGCAAATGAGCCGTGCATACCACCCATTCCCAGAAAGAGCTCATTATCGGTTGGTACTGCGCCTAGCCCTAGTAATGAGCTTAATGCTGGTATTTGATATTTGTTAATAAATGCTACTAGTTCTTTTCCTGCATCCGCATGTAGAACACCCGCCCCAACCAATACCAGTGGTTTTTTTGCAGTAGCTAATGCTTCCATCAACTTTTTCACTTGAAGTTTATTCGGTTTTATTGTTGGTTGATAACTTGGTAAATTTAGTTTAACTTCAAGAGCTGTATCAGTTTCCATTATCGTTATATCTTTTGGTAAATCGATCACCACAGGACCTTTTCTACCAGTCGTTGCTATATGAAACGCTTCTTCAATGATTCTCGGTAATTCTTTTGTTTCTCGAACTTGATAATTATTTTTTGTGATCGGCATTGTAAGCCCTAGAACATCGGCTTCTTGAAAAGCATCTTTTCCGATTCCCTCTGAAACTACTTGCCCTGTGAAAACAATCATTGGAATCGAATCACTCATTGCATCTGCGATCCCCGTGATTGCATTTGTCGCACCAGGACCACTAGTTACGATGACAACACCTGGTTTACCAGTCGCTTTAGCATATCCTTCTGCCGCATGAACGGCCCCTTGTTCATGTCTCGTTAAAATATGAGGAATATCACCATCATATAAAGCATCATATAGAGGCAGGACTGCTCCACCAGGATATCCAAAAATCATCTCTACTTCTTGTTTCAACAACGCATCAATTAAAATTCTTGAACCGCTTTTCATTTTTCTCTCTTGTTCTGCCATGAGCTGCCCTCCTCTAGTCTAGCAAATCTTCTGGAATCTGCATGATTCCTCCTGTATGAGCTGATGTTACCAATGCCGTATAACGAGCGAGGTATCCTGTTTTTACCTTTGCTTTGAATTTTGGCAATTGGTCATTTCTTTTCGCCAGCTCTTCATCTGAAACATGTAATTCTAAGGTTCGATTTATTAAATCAATCTCTATCTCATCCCCATCATGAACTAGCGCAATTGGACCTCCTGCTGCTGCTTCTGGGGAAATGTGACCGACAGCGATCCCGCGAGTCGCTCCTGAGAAACGGCCGTCAGTAATCAGAGCAACATCTTTCCCTAAGCCTCGTCCAACAATACTAGATGTTGGTGCCAACATCTCCGGCATACCTGGACCACCCTTTGGTCCTTCATAACGAATCACCACAACATGCCCTTTTTTCACGGTATGATTATCGATTGCAGCAACTGCTTCATCATGAGAACTGAAACAAATCGCTTTTCCTACAAATTTTTTGATAGATGGATCTACTCCACCGACTTTGATCACACTGCCTTTTGGTGCAACATTTCCATATAAAATGGATAAACCGCCAACTGGGCTGTAAGGATTTTCTTTTGGATGGATGACTTCTTCATTTTTAATTACCGCATCCTGAACATTTTCACGGATCGTTTTGCCTGTAACTGTGATGCGGTCTGGATGGATGGCATCGCCCAAATCTACTAACTCTTTCATGATTGCAGGAACACCTCCTGCTTCATGAACATCGTGCATTGAATAAGCAGATGATGGGGCAATTTTTGATAGGTAAGGAACCCGCTCTGCAATCGCATTAACTTCTTCTAAGTTGTAATCAATCTCTGCTTCATTTGCAATTGCCAATGTATGCAGAACCGTATTGGTTGAACCGCCCATTGCCATATCTAATGCAAACGCATCATCGATTGCTTCTTTCGTAATGATATCTCTTGGTTTGATTTGTTTTTTGACTAGATCCATCAAATGGAAAGCTGATTGCCGAACAAGTTCTCTACGTTCATCAGATACAGCTAAGATCGTTCCATTTCCAGGTAATGCCATTCCTAAAACTTCCATCAAACAGTTCATAGAGTTAGCCGTAAACATCCCTGCACATGAGCCACAAGTTGGACAGGCATTTTGCTCCATAAAGTTAAATTCTTCTTCTGTCATTTTGCCTTCTTTAAAGGTACCAACGGCTTCGAACATATTCGAAAGTGTCAACGTATGCCCCGTTGGATCAAGTCCAGCTTTCATTGGGCCACCTGAACAAAAAATTGCTGGTACATTCGTTCGAACGCTTGCCATTAGCATTCCTGGAGTGATTTTGTCACAGTTAGGAATATAAAATACGCCATCAAACCAATGTGCATTAATTACGGTCTCTGCAGCGTCTGCTATGATCTCTCTACTAGGCAACGAATAACGCATACCAATATGTCCCATCGCAATGCCGTCATCTACACCAATCGTGTTAAATTCAAAAGGAATTCCCCCAGCCTCACGAATCGCTTCTTTGGCAACGTCCGCTAACTCTCTTAAATGAACGTGTCCTGGAACTATATCAATATAAGAATTACAAATTGCTATAAACGGTTTGTTCATATCTTTGGCATTTTTCACTTGCCCAGTTGCATACAGCAGGCTTCTGGCGGGAGCCGCCTCTATTCCTTTTTTGATTTTATCACTACGCATTTTCATCCACTCCAATTCAGTTATCTCCATAAGAACTCATTTTTGATTCTTCGGATTCATTTTCTTATTTATTCCGCTCGCCTCTTTACAATACTTTCTACAAAAAAAGCACCCCATCAATTGAATGGGATGCTTTAGTAAGACCCCCATTTACCAAAGACAAACAGGACTCTAACATCTGCGAAATTTCTCAGTGTTCTAAGTCCTACACGATAAAATAATGACTAATACGTGATTGTTTGTCTTCTTCATGGCAATGGTCTCCTCTTTTGAAAAATCTATAAAGATTAAAATAGCATGTGATAAATAAAAGCTTTTGTTAACTATAAACCTAATAAATGAGAATGTCAATAAATTTTGGTAAAAATATTCAGAAAATTCCAAAAATGTTTGTATTCACTTTCTTACTTATTGTTTACCATTCATGTAATAATTAAAATCAAACGGTTTTAATACGCTATTCATCTTCTGAAATTCACATAATTCTCCTAACATTTACTCATCAAAATAAATTAAAAACAGCCGCAGCTCGAGTTTGCTCGAGCTGCAGCTGTTTAAATCTTAACCTCTTTGGAAATAATATAGAGGCTTATGTGTTAGACGTTTCATTTGTCTTTTCTTATCTTCAATGATCGAAAGTAGCTCTTCAGAGAAACTTTCTAAGATAACTCGACCGCCTTTATAGGTGCTTCCTCCCATTGAAATCACTTCATCAGGAGTCAAAATCACCTTTCTATGGGCAATCTTTTTGAAAAATTCTTCAATCAAATATGTAGGCAAATAGAAATTGTTTTGAGCTGAAAATGATTCCAAATAGATAAAATCATCAATGCTGATATAACAGTCATCCATTGAGATAAAATTTACGGATTTATCAACATAAATATCCCTTTTCTGTAAAATCTCATTGATCTTCTTGTTTAAAAGATTCAGTGTTTCTATCTCTTTGACAAAGTTCTCTAATTCTCGATAACGTACTGCTTTTCGTTCTTCGTACGTTACACGTAATGCAACACCAACTGATACAATCACTGCACCAATCAAGACACCGGTTATACCTGCGATAAAAACAACCATTCGGATTCCCTCACTCTTTCGTTCTTGTTTTTTCAGTATAACATATTCTTTCACAAGCGTAAAAAAAAAGAGAACTAAAACAAAAAATTAAGCGTTAATATGTTTTACTTTCGCTCAGAGCTACTTTTGCTCTTCCTTTTGTCTAGTAACCATTACTTACATTTTCCAATGAAACATTTAAACCGCCTCCTAGATCATTTTTCAGAGCTTTAAGGTTGACCTTTATTGACCAATAAAGTATACTTTTTTTAGGCATTACAGTAAGCTTTGTGATAAAATGGTTTGAAGAGTTTTTTATATAGGAGGAATATACTATGAATTTAATACCAACAGTTATTGAACAATCATCTCGTGGAGAAAGAGCCTATGATATTTATTCACGACTATTAAAAGATAGAATCATCATGTTAAGTGGTCCGATCGATGATAATGTAGCCAACTCAGTCATTGCCCAATTATTATTCTTGGATGCACAAGACTCTGAAAAAGATATCTATATTTATATCAATTCACCTGGGGGAAGCGTTTCTGCTGGATTAGCGATTTTCGATACAATGAATTTTGTTAAAGCAGATGTTCAAACAATCGTCCTTGGAATGGCTGCTTCTATGGGAAGTTTCTTGCTGACAGCTGGTACAAAAGGTAAACGCTTTGCATTACCTAATGCTGAAATTATGATTCATCAACCACTAGGTGGCGCACAAGGTCAAGCAACTGAGATCGAAATCGCAGCTAAACACATTCTTGATACACGTGATCGCTTGAATAAAATCTTAGCTGAACGTACAGGACAACCACTTGAAGTGATTGAACGTGACACTGATCGTGATAACTTTATGACCGCTCAACAAGCCAAAGAATACGGTTTGATTGATGAAGTAATGGAAAACAGCAGCTCTTTAAGCAAATAATAAAACCTGTGCCCAAAATTTCTTTTGAAAATTTTGGGCATTTTTATTTAAACTAAATGCAAAAAGCGCTACACTAAAGGTAGAAGAAATGAAAGGATGTTACTAAAATGGATATTTCAATTATTGATGCAACAAAAGTTACTACAAAAAATGGTTTGGCTATTGGAAAAGATTCGGCGCCAATAAAAATGGTCGAATTTATGAATGTTCGTTGTCCCTATTGTAAAAAATGGTTTGAGGAATCATTTGATTTATTAAATGAATATGTCAAAGAAGGCAAAGTTCAACGAATCATCAAGCTGTTAGATAAAGAAAAAGAAAGCTTGCAACGCGGAAACGTGATGCATCATCATATTAATTATGAGTTACCTGAAAAAGGCTTGACTGATCTGAAGCAAATGTATGATACACAAGATCAATGGGGCAATCTTTCTTTAGAAGATGTGGCAGTCTTTGCTGAAGATAATTTACAGTTAGCTAAAAAAGAAGAACCTGAGATCGTTCAATCAGTCATTGCTGAAGCCGAAGCTGCAAATATCAAGTTTGTCCCAACAATCGTGATTGGTGAACATATCTTTGATGAGTCTGTTACTAAAGAAGAATTGATTGGATATTTAGAAGGAAAATAAAAAAAGAGACAAAGTTATTTAGGCTTTGTCTCTTTTTTTTCAGTTATCTGTTCAGAACTCAATTGCTTATCCAATGAAGAATCTTCAATTTCTTTTTGAGCATCTTCTCCAAAACTCAAAATCTTATCCACATCTTCTTTTCCAAGAAAAGCCCCTAGACCTTCTCCGAGTTGCCTGATTTGTCTCATAATAAAATCTTTATCTTCTACGCCCATCAGATTCACCCATCTCTCTGCTATTTCCTCATAGCGATTCATAAGCAGTTACGCACTTTTTTCTCTTAGTTTATCAGCAAATTCATTAATCTTACGAATTCGGTGATTAATCCCAGATTTTGAAATGGCACCTGATGGAATCATCTCACCTAGTTCCTTTAAACTTACTTCAGGATGCTCCAAACGTAATTCGGCGATTTCCTGTAATTTTCCTGGCAAGGCTGTTAAGCCAACTGTGCTTTCGATATACTGAATGTTTTCAATTTGTTTTGATGCGGCATCGATCGTTTTGTTGAGATTCGCTGTTTCGCAGTTAACTAGCCGATTCACTGAATTACGCATATCACGGACGATACGAACATCTTCAAATTTCAACATTGAATTTGTCGCACCAATCAACGTTAGAAAATCAGCGATTCGTTCAGCTCCTTTTAAATAGGAAATATAGCCATTTCTCCGTTCCAATGTTCTTGCATTTAAATCATAATAGTTCAACATCTGGCAAATATCATCGTTGTGTTCTTCATAGATCGAAAATATTTCCAAATGATAGCGGCTAGTTTCTGGATTATTGACAGATCCTGAAGCCATAAAGGCCCCTCTTAAATAGGATCGCATTTTTTGCGCATTTCCTATGATATCATCTGATACATGCGTATTAAACATCATTCCATCTAAAATATCCAAATCAGCAAGAACATTTTTAGTTCCTTGTTTTAAGCGGACAATATAGACATTATTCTTTTTTAACTTCATTTTTTTTCGAACTAATAATTCTGAACGAACATCGTAGTGATCTTTTAAAAGAGAATAGATTCGTCTAGCAATCGCGGCATTTTCTGTCTGAACGTTCAAGACAAATTGCTGATTCACAATGCTTAATGAACCGTTCATACGAATCAATGCAGCCAACTCAGCTCTAGCGTGTTCCCGATGAACTTCTAAAGTCGTCAGCTCTTTTTTTACATCTGCTGCAAAAGACACTCTTCCTTCCTCCTCTCTACTTTTTCTTTAATACCTTGCGCCAAATACAATACGGAATAGTTCATCCACAACTTTATCACCATCATGGAAAACGCCGCCATCTCTTAATTTCAAAAAATCAGTTGATATCACACGACAGCCTTCATTTCTCAGCTTCTGAAAATCATGTTCTACTTGCACTAAATATTCATCATAGACTTCTGGGTCCATATAGCCTTCAGGTACATTTTCAGTATTAACTAGAACCGTATCAACAAATTTACTTTTCAAGTGCTCATGTAACACACACACATGATCGGCATCACTAAAATGTTCTGTTTCGCCTTTTTGGGTCATGATATTGCAAATATACACGACCTCACCTTCTGCATTGATGATTGCTTCACCAATTTCTTTGATCACTAAATTAGGTAAAATACTTGTAAACATACTTCCAGGACCTAAAACAATCATATCGGCTTCTTCGATTGCTTTTACCACTTTTCTAGCAGCTTTTGGCTGTTCATCATCGTTAGTATTGGTCACAAAGACATGATCGATCGTTTTTCGGTCGACGGCAATACTGGATTCGCCAACTGCAACCGTACCATCTTTAAATACAGCATGGAGAGTCAGAGGTCGTTCTGATGAAGGATAGATATGTCCATCCACATGCATCATCTTTGAAAGTAGCTGAATGGCCTCATATGTACTGCCGCGCATTTCAGAAACAGCCGCAATGATCAAATTACCGATTGCATGATTGGCAAAATAATTATCCGATTTATCAAAACGGTATTGAAAAATATCTTCGTACAGCTGAGGCATATCCGAAAGCGCCACTAATACATTTCTTAAATCGCCAGGCGGTGTCATATTCATTGATTCCCGAATCTCACCACTGCTGCCACCATCATCGGCCACTGTGACAACTGCTGTGATATCTGCACTTTGATTCCGAAGGCTTTTTAAGATAACAGGTAAACCAGTCCCACCACCGACAACGACGATTTTTGGTTTTCTAATACGGTACGTTTTCATTTTCATGAGCGGTTCACCGTCTCTTTCCGCTTCCCTTTATCACGATGTGTAATATTTACATGATAGTCTTGTTCCAGCTCTTTACCAATGCGTTCGGTTAAAGCAACAGAACGATGCTGTCCTCCAGTACAACCAATAGCAATGGTAATGCTTGATTTTCCTTCTTTTTCATAGCCAGGCATCACATTTTTCAACAAATCGATAAAACGGGTATAAAAACTTTCCGTCTCTGGAAAACTCATCACGTAATCATAAACAGATGGATCTTGTCCTGTCAAAGGACGCAGCTCTGGAATATAGTGTGGATTTGGTAAGAAACGAACATCCATCACAATATCTGCATCGATCGGCAATCCATACTTAAAGCCAAAAGAAACTAATTCCACACGAAACTCATGTGTATCCCTCGATTTAAACTCTTCATTGATTCTTTCTCGCAATTGTCTAGGCGATAAATCGGTCGTATCAATAACAACTTGGGCATCCCCTTTGATTTCTTCCAGAATCGCCCGTTCTTTTCTAATTCCTTCAGTGATCAGACCATCCATTGCTAACGGATGGGCACGACGCGTCTCTTTATAACGTGAAACAAGTTCTTCATCCGTTGCATCCAAAAACATGATCGTTGTATCGATCAGATTTGTATTCTCTAGTTCAACCAACATATCTTGAATTTCTCTAAAGAAATTGCGAGAACGTAAATCAATTACCAATGCGATCTTCGTTACTTTCCCAGATTCTTTGATCAACTCCCAAAACTTAGGTATCAAGCTGGGAGGCATATTATCGATACAAAAATACCCCATATCTTCGAAACTTTGAATAGCCACAGTTTTCCCTGCTCCGCTCATTCCAGTAATTATCACTAATTGTAAATTATCAGCCATTTTTTAACGCTCCTTTGGAAACATTTTATTAATTATAGCATCCCGGGCGTATCAAAGAAAGCTTTTCAAGTAATTCTTATTTTTCACTCAGTGTTTCTTAGGATATAGCATAAAAAAAAGAGTAAGATTTGGAATTAAATACTTCCATCTCACGCTCATTTTTGATTGAACAATTTACTTGATTACTGTTCTCCGTCTTTCTCAATAATGCGGATATCTCCTGTCTTGGTCATGATAGTATTTTCTATCAAAGTGATAATATTTACATTAAAATATTTTATCAATCTGAAAAATAAGAACCCATGACAAATTTTAAATGTTTTGTCAGGGTTCTTATTTCTATCGTTATCATTTTTGATCGATCTTTCTATTGAAACATGCCTTACTTAAATATACTAGTTAAGGCCAAATACTTTATAATGTTACGCATCTTCAATTACATTAAAGTAATCCAGATTTAAAATAGGATCGTCACAATTTATGACTGGACGATCGCTAGGATGGCATTTAACCACTCTAACTTGAACATCTTTTTCTTTTTTGGAAATCGCTTCTCCCACAAAAAACCAAGAAAAGTTTGACCCATGACAAACATAATGTGCACCAATTTTTACTTCTCTTTTTTTCAAGAAATAATCATCCCTTCATACTCTTTTGTATGTATAGGATATCATGATTTTATCAAAATAATCATTCAACTTACGTATAGATTTTTTCTTTTTTTGACTACTTTTAGATTTAAGTGATTAAAAAACAAATGTTTTTACTTATTTTATTATTTTTTTCTCATTTATATTTATTGAATACTTATTCTTATTTTCTTTTTAATAGTAAAAAAAATTTTAAAAAAAGGTTAGGACCGAACTCTACGAGTCACATCCCAACCTTTTTTCTTTTTTGAACGGATTATTTATAGAAGAAAAGATATATACCAATTAGGTTGAACAATATACCTTTATTAGTGAGATTCTACTTCAATAGTTTAAAGAAATCAATAGCAATAAGTAATTTTGTTTTAAACTTCAGACTTTCTTAAAAAACAGCGATAATACTTTCAAAATGGAGTATACCAATTTATAAAACTCGTTTTAGATATTTTCCAGTATAGCTTGCTTTGACCTTGGCAATCTCTTCTGGTGTTCCAGTTGCGACAATCGTTCCGCCGCCATCTCCACCTTCAGGACCTAAGTCAATAACATGGTCAGCTGATTTGATCACATCTAAATTATGTTCTATAACAAGGACTGTATTTCCAGCTTCAACAAGTCGTTCTAAAACAACTAACAAACGGGCAATATCGTCCGTATGCAACCCTGTTGTTGGTTCATCAAGAATATAAAAGTTTTTGCCATTTGAATTTTTATGAAGTTCACTGGCTAATTTCATCCGCTGTGCTTCACCGCCTGATAATGTGGTAGCTGGCTGACCAAGAGTGACATAGCCTAATCCGACGTCAACGATCGTTTTCAATTTACGATGAATTTTCGGAATATGTTGGAAGAATGCTACTGCATCTTCAACAGTCAAATCTAATATATCTGAAATATTCTTTCCTTTATAATGAACTTCAAGTGTTTCAGAGTTGTATCGTTTACCATGGCATACCTCACAAGGGACGTAAACATCTGGTAAAAAATGCATTTCAATTTTAATGATTCCATCACCGCGACAAGCTTCACAGCGCCCCCCTTTGACATTAAAACTAAAACGACCTTTTTTATAACCACGGACTTTCGCTTCATTTGTCTTTGCAAATAAATCACGAATGTCATCAAAGACACTTGTATAGGTTGCTGGATTACTTCGTGGTGTACGACCAATCGGACTTTGATCGATATCAATGATTTTTTCGATATTTTTATAACCAGTAATACTCTTGTGTTTACCTGGTTTGTTAGAATTTCGATTTATTTTTTGAGCTAAAGCTTTTTTCAAAATTTGGTTAACTAAAGTACTTTTCCCTGAACCAGAAACCCCACTCACTGCAACAAACTCTCCTAGAGGAAACTCTACTGTAACATTCTTTAAGTTATTTTCAGTTGCGCCTGTCACTTTGATTTTCTTACCGTTACCTTTACGACGCTCTTTAGGAACAGGAATCACTTTTTTCCCAGAAAGATATTGTCCGGTTAACGAATTAGGATTTTTAGCTACTTCATCTGGCGTTCCAGATGCAACGATTTCCCCGCCTAAATGTCCAGCACCTGGTCCTACATCGATCAAATAGTCAGAGGCACGCATCGTGTCTTCATCATGTTCAACAACGATCAGCGTATTGCCTAAATCACGCATTTTCTTAAGTGACTCGATCAAGCGGTCATTATCGCGCTGATGTAACCCAATCGAAGGTTCATCTAAAATGTATAACACACCAGATAGATTTGAGCCAATTTGCGTTGCTAGACGAATCCGTTGTGCTTCTCCGCCAGATAAGGTGCCAGCTGCTCGGCTAAGTGTTAAATAATCCAGTCCGACATTTTTTAAAAAGTTCAAACGATCTTCTACTTCTTTTAGAATTGGTTTAGCAATCATTTGTTCTTGGTCAGACAATTTAACTGTTTCAAAAAATTGTACCGCATTTTTGATAGCCAGCTCACTAACTTGACCGATATTTGTATTATCGATTTTGACTGACAAAGCTTGAGGATTCAATCGATATCCCTTGCAGGTTTGACAGGTTAATTCTGTCATGTATAAACGCATTTGATCACGGGTAAAATCACTATTTGTTTCATGGTACCGACGTTTGATGTTCGTTAAAACTCCTTCAAACGGTACTTCTACATCACGGACTCCGCCAAAATCATTTTCATAATGGAAATGGAAGGGTTCACCATTTGACCCATTTAAAATAATATCTTGATGCTCTTCTGGCAACTCCTCAAATGGCGTATCCATGTCAATATTAAAACTATCAGCCGCTTGTTCTAGCATTTGCGGATAGTATTGTGAACTAATTGGATTCCATGGTGCGATTGCTCCTTCACGCAATGTTTTGGTTGAATCAGGAATCACTAGATCACGATCCACTTCCAATTTCATTCCTAATCCATCACAATCAGGACACGCTCCAAATGGTGCATTAAAAGAAAATAATCTTGGTTCTAATTCGCCCACTGTAAATCCACAGTATGGACAAGCGTAATGTTCGCTGAAAAGCATTTCTTCTCCGTCGATTATATCTACCAATGCATACCCGTCAGCAAGTCGTAATGCCGCTTCAAATGAATCAAATAAACGAGAACGAATCCCTTCTTTTACCACGATTCGGTCAATGACAATCGCGATATCATGTTTTTTATTTTTTTCAAGTTCAGGTGCTTCGCTGACATCATAGGTTTCGCCATCGACACGCATCCGCACATAGCCTTCACGTTGAATCATTTCAAAGACTTTTTTATGCTGGCCTTTCTTCTTAACAATTACTGGTGCTAATACTTGAAGTTTCGTCTTTTCTGGCTGTTCTAACACTTTATCTACCATCTGCTCAACAGACTGACTACTGATTTCAGTTCCGTCGTTCGGACAAATCGGATGCCCGACACGAGCGAATAACAGTCTTAAATAATCATTGATCTCTGTTACTGTGCCGACTGTTGATCGAGGATTTTTACTCGTTGTTTTTTGGTCGATAGAAATCGCTGGACTAAGTCCATCAATACTATCGACATCAGGTTTATCCATTTGACCTAAGAATTGTCTAGCATAAGCTGAAAGACTTTCAACATATCGGCGCTGACCTTCCGCATATAATGTATCAAAAGCTAGTGAACTTTTTCCAGAACCAGATAATCCAGTCACTACAACCATTTTGTCACGAGGAATCGTAACATCTATATCTTTTAAATTATGTGCACGTGCGCCATGAATGACGATTTTATCATTTGCCATTACTTCTCTCCTTTGCTGTGAAATACAGCGAGTATTCTTATGAGCTGATGTTGAACAGTACAAGGTGACCGTAGGGAACGTTGATCCTTGATTTTGTTGGTCCGACCTTCAATTCTTTGTACTTTAGCACTTAGAGATTGTTGAGATCGAAACGAAGTGTAGTGTCCCTTACTTCTATGCGAATAAATTCGCAAGAGTAACGGCTCTCCTTTGCTGTGAAACACAGCGAATATTCTTATGAGCTGATGCTTTCTCATCAACGATTCGTCGCAGATAGACATTGTTGAACAGTACAAGGTGACCACAGGGAACATTGATCCTTTTTAGTGAAACACAGCAACTATTCTTTAATCTGCTGCTTTCAATTCTAAAATCGTATCTCTTAAAGTCGCTGCAGTTTCAAAGTCTAGTGCCTTCGCTGCATCTCGCATTTCTTTTTCTAATTTCATCAATAAATCAGCTTTTTCTTGACGAGTCAATTCATGATAATCCTTATCAATTTTGAATGGCTCACCTTTTTCATTTGTTTTAGAAATTGAGATTAACTCACGTATTTCTTTAATGATGGTTTTTGGCGTAATGCCATGCTCTTCATTGTATTTTTCTTGGATTGAACGACGCCTTGCGGTTTCATCCATTGCTTTTTGCATCGAATCAGTAATTTTATCCGCGTACATAATGACACGACCATCTGAGTTACGAGCGGCACGTCCAATGGTTTGAATCAATGAGCGTTCACTTCTCAAGAAACCTTCTTTATCGGCATCTAAAATTGCAATCAATGATACTTCCGGTACATCCAGTCCTTCACGAAGCAAGTTGATACCGATCAATACGTCAAACTCACCTAAACGTAAATCTCGAATAATCTCGGTTCGTTCTAACGTTTTGATATCACTATGAAGATACTTGACTTTAATTCCTAATTCTTTAAGGTAATCCGTTAAATCTTCAGACATTTTCTTCGTTAAAGTTGTGATAAATACACGTTGATCCTTCTCTACACGATCATGGATCTCACCGACTAAATCATCAATTTGTCCCATGATCGGACGAACTTCAATCAATGGATCTAACAGTCCCGTTGGTCGAATGATTTGCGGAATTACGGTATCTGTTTGCTCATACTCGTAAGGTCCAGGAGTTGCAGAAACATAGACAACTTGATGAACATGTTCTTCGAATTCTTCTAAACGTAAGGGACGATTATCCAACGCACTAGGCAAACGGAAACCATAATCCACTAACATTTGTTTTCTAGCACGGTCACCATTATACATGCCGCGAATTTGAGGCATTGATACGTGGGATTCATCGATCACAAGTAAAAAGTCATCTGGGAAGAAGTCGATCAATGTATAAGGCGGTTCTCCTTCTGAACGACCATCCATATGACGAGAATAATTTTCGATACCAGACGTGTAGCCCATTTCTCTCATCATCTCAATATCGTAATTGGTTCGTTGCTCTAGACGTTGCGCTTCTAGCAATTTATTTTCACTACGCAAGACTGTCAAACGCGCCTCTAATTCTTCTTGAATTTGTGAAATCGCATGTTCCATATGGTCTTCATTAGTCACAAAGTGAGTTGCCGGAAAAATTGCCACATGTTCTGTTTCACCGATCACTTCGCCGGTCAACGCATCGACTTCTCTGATGCGTTCAATTTCATCACCAAAAAATTCAACTCTTAAGGCATGATCATCTCTTGAAGCAGGAAAAATTTCCACTACATCGCCTCGTACACGAAAGCGACCACGCTGAAAATCGATATCATTTCGCTCAAATTGAATGTTGACTAGATCTGTCAACAACTGACTACGATCCAGCTCCATGCCTACACGAATGGATACCACTTGTTCGCTGTATTCCTTAGGATCTCCTAAACCAAAAATACAGGAAACTGAGGCAACAACGATCACATCGTTTCTTTCTAATAAAGAACTTGTCGCTGAATGCCGTAATTTATCGATTTCATCATTGATACTAGCATCTTTTTCTATATATGTATCACTTGAAGGGACATACGCTTCTGGTTGGTAATAGTCATAATAACTAACAAAATACTCGACCGCGTTATTAGGGAAGAATTCTTTAAATTCTCCATAAAGCTGTCCAGCTAATGTCTTATTATGAGCAATAACCAAGGTTGGCTTATTCACTTCAGTTATTACATTTGAAATCGTAAATGTTTTCCCAGTTCCTGTAGCACCCAGTAAAATCTGTGCTTTTTCGCCACCTTCGATTCCTTCAACTAATCGTTTAATCGCTTCCGGCTGATCGCCATCCGGTTTATATTTTGATACTAAGTCAAATGTATTGGAGGTCTCTCTTTCTATCATTCAACATCCTCCTTTTGCTTTATTTAATAGTTGAGGTATTGCAACAAAACAACGAACTAAATTTGTCTAAAAAAAGACTACCGACCTGATTAAATCCTTACAGTTCTTATCTTTTGATTCAAACAATCTAATCCATTTACTAGCGATTTCAGCTTCAAAATAAAACTGAATATCCTCTAATTATTTTAACATACCGAACATATTTTCGCTAGTTTTAGAATTGATTTCGTATACGCAATTTATGTCAATTTATATTTTATTTAATCATTTGTTTGCTTTTTCATAATATTGCATCAAGTAATGATTCCTTCACTTCGCAGGCCTATGTATTAGCTAGAAATGTCACGTAACATAACATCAGATGTTAGGAAATGATTTTTTTTTGATTTTCTCATTGTGAATGACTTGTGTTTTTGCCTTTTTTTACTATATAATTATCCAATATGCAAATATAGGAGGTATTTTATGAAACGGAAACACTTTTTACTTTCATTCATTGTGATGATGGCAAGTCTACTGACATTTACCCTTGGGCATTCTGCTCAGGCTGAGGAAAAAACATATAATATAGGAACAGATTTGACTTTTGCCCCTTTTGAATTTCAAGATTCTAAAGGAGAGTATGTGGGAATCGACGTTGATTTGCTAAAAGCAATTGCCAAAGAACAAGAGTTTAAAGTAAATTTAAAACCACTTGGCTTTGACAGCGCCATTCAAGCCGTACAATCCAAACAAGTTGACGGCATGATTGCTGGCATGAGTATTACAGATGAGCGGAAAAAATCTTTTGACTTCTCAGAACCCTATTTCGATAGTGGACTTCAAATGGCAGTCAAAAAAGGCAATGACACAATCAAAAATTACGAAGACTTAAAAGGAAAAACAGTTGCAGCGAAAGTTGGGACTGAAAGTGCAACTTTCTTAGAAAAAAATCAAGACAAATTCGGCTACACAATCAAAAACTTCGATGATGCAACTGGTCTTTATCAGTCACTTGAAAACGCCGAAGCTGATGCGATTTTCGATGACTATCCTGTTTTAGGCTACGCTATAACAAATGGTCAAAAACTTCAATTAGTCGGAAAAAAAGAAACTGGTAGTTCTTATGGTTTTGCTGTAAAAAAAGGGCAAAATAAAGAATTGATTGAAAAATTCAATGCTGGTTTGAAAGGATTAAAAAACTCTGGTAAGTATGAGGAAATCGTAGGTAAGTATATTTCGACGGGCACTGAAACAACAGATACAGATTCTAAAATGAAAAAGATTCAACCTAAAAAAGACACTTACGTGATCGCTAGTGATTCTACATTTGCCCCATTTGAATTTCAAAACGCTGACGGGAAATATGAAGGAATCGATGTTGACTTAGTCAAACGAATCGCTGAGTTACAAGATTTTAACATCGAATTTAAATTTATTGGTTTCAGCTCAGCTGTTCAAGCGGTTGAGTCTGGTCAAGCTGATGCAATGATCGCAGGAATGACGATTACAGATGAACGTGAAAAATCATTTGACTTCTCTACTCCTTATTTCAACAGCGGCATTCAAATCGCTGTAAAAAAAGACAATGACAGCATTCATTCTTACGAAGATTTAAAAGACAAAAAGGTTGGTGCTAAAATTGGGACAGAGAGTGCTGACTTCCTTGAAGCCAACAAAGATAAATATGACTTCTCAATCAAATATCTAGATACAACAGATGCTTTATACAGCGCCCTTGAAATCGGTGAGATCGATGCCATGATGGACGATTATCCTGTGATCGGTTACGGTGTTGCGCAAAAGCAACCATTAGCCACCCCGATTCCTCGTGAAGAAGGCGGGAAATATGGTTTCGCAGTTAAAAAAGGCAAGAATCCTGAGTTGACTCAAATGTTTAATGAGGGGTTAGCTGAATTAAAACGGACTGGTGAATATGATGAGATCATCGGAAAATATGTAAAAGATGGTTCTTCAGAAAACAAAGTAGATGAATCAACATTCGTTGGTATGATCCAAAACAACTGGAAACGTCTATTAAGTGGTTTGTGGATGACAATTCAATTAACACTAATTTCATTTATTTTAGCTTTGATCGTTGGAGTGATTTTCGGATTATTCAGCGCTTCTCCATCAAAAGCTTTACGCGTGATATCAACTATTTATGTTGACATCATCCGCGGCATTCCTTTAATGGTATTAGCCTTTTTCATCTACTTCGGCTTGCCAGGAATTTTAGGTTTCAATATTCCTGTGTTCCTTGCAGGAATTATTACTCTGACACTAAACGCAAGTGCTTATATTTCTGAAATCGTACGCGGCGGGATCAATGCAGTACCTGCTGGTCAAATGGAAGCTTCACGTAGTTTAGGTCTTTCATACAACCGTACGATGCAAAAAATCATTTTACCGCAAGCAATTAAAATTATGATCCCATCATTCGTTAATCAATTTGTTATTTCTTTAAAAGATACAACGATTCTATCTGCAATCGGCTTGATCGAGTTACTTCAAACAGGTAAAATCATCGTTGCCAGAAACTTACAAAGTACAATGGTATACTTCGTAATCGCGATGATGTACCTGATTTTGATCACAGCCTTGACGAAATTAGCTAAAGTATTGGAAAAGAAGGTGAAATAATATGGCTGAAAAAATTCTAGTAGAGCATTTAGTAAAAAAATATGGTGATAATACGGTTTTGAATGATATCAACGTATCCATCCAAGAAGGCGATGTTGTTTGTGTTATAGGTCCTTCCGGTTCTGGTAAAAGTACTTTTCTTCGCTGTTTGAACCAACTTGAAGAAGCGACAAGTGGCGATATCATTATCGATGGTGCGAATCTAACAGATAAAAATACCAACATAAATAAAATCCGTCAACATATCGGCATGGTTTTCCAGCACTTCAATCTCTTTCCTCACCTGTCGATCATGGAAAATATTACTTTGGCTCCGACTGATTTAGGTCGTCTTTCAAAAAAAGAAGCAGCAGAAAAAGCAATCAAGCTATTAGATACAGTTGGTTTAGCGGATAAAAAAGACAGCTATCCTGAATCATTATCTGGTGGACAAAAGCAACGTGTCGCAATCGCTCGTGCCTTAGCAATGAATCCAGACATCATGTTATTCGATGAACCAACGTCAGCTCTTGATCCTGAGATGGTTGGCGATGTATTGAATGTTATGAAAAAATTAGCCAAACAAGGAATGACCATGGTAATCGTAACTCATGAAATGGGCTTTGCTAAAGAAGTAGCAAATCGTGTAATGTTTATCGATGGTGGTAATTTCTTGGAAGATGGTACACCGCAACAAATCTTTGAAAATCCGCAAAACGAACGGACGAAAGATTTCTTGGATAAAGTATTGAATATTTAAAAAATAACGTAAGGTACACACTAGATATGTCCCAGAGTAAAACCGAAGAAATTTTCATTTCTTCGGTTTTTTGTATATCGAAGGAAGTTCGAAAGGCTCTACAGGTCAAACTGCTACTCTCCACTCTCCAAAAATGAACTTGAAAAGAAAAGAAAAAACTGATAGACTTTTGCTTTAACTAAAATGAAAAGATGTGATTAATCTGAGCAACAAATTGAATAATTATAAAATGGTTGATATTGTGAAATATATTGCAGCTATTATGGTGATTTGTATTCACTGCAACCCCATTACTTCTCAAGAACCTTTAAATTTTTTTATAAAAAATATTGTGTGTCGAATCGCAGTTCCATTCTTTTTTATTAGTAGTGCCTATTTTGTACGAAAAGGTTCTGATCATAAAGAAAAATACATCAAGAATTATTTAAAAAAATTAGGAAAATCCTACCTCGCTTGGAGTATATTATTTATCTATGTTGGCATTAGTTGGATTAATGAGCATCTTGGATATTCAGGTTTTTTATTGATCATCTCCTTCTTTTTCGGGTTACTTCAAGTTGGAGTTTATTATCATTTGTGGTATATTCCAGCAATGATTTTCTCTTTATTCATCGTTAACAAGGCGTTGAAATACATATCTTATAAAACAGTTTTTCTGATTTCAATCTTGCTATTTATGTTCGGTAGCTTAGAAACGTATTATGGCTTTTTACCTGCTGGCATCCTAAAAAATACATTTGATGGCATTATTCAACTAATTTTCACAACAAGAACGGGCCTTTTATTTGGTTCAATCTTTGTTACAATCGGTTTTTTTATCTATGACTATCAAGAGCGATTGCAGTCGTTGCTAAAATTTCTCCCTTTTTTAACAATCTTATTTAGCTTCTTGCTTATGGTTGAAGGATTTTTCTTATTTAATGTTGAACGATTGGATATGAATTTTTTATTGATGCTAATCCCATTTAGTTTTTTCTTTTTTTTATGGATATTGTCATCTTCAATAAAAATAAAAATTGATACGAAGAAGATTCGTGAATTATCAATGTATTATTACTTTGTTCACCCCGTTTGTATTATCTTAGTCGAAGAAACTGGTAAAGGATACCAGTTATCATGGCTTCGTTCAGGCGTTATTAGTTTTTTTCTGATTGTTTTATTTACTCATTTTTTGAGTTTGATTATTATTGAAATACGCAAAAAAGCACGATCTCGCAAACAAATATTTCTTGCTGGATTTTTAGGAATTTTTGTTACATTTCCGGTAGGTATTTTATTCTTTGTAAATAGAGTTGATAATATTAACGTAAAATATGAAATGGTTCCATGTTTGTGGTTTGTATTTAGCTTCGTTGTCTATTATTTATTGCAGAAGCGGAAAAAAATAAAAGCCGTCAATTAACTACAAATCAGTTTAAAAAGAGTATGAGACAAAAGCTAAAATTCACTTTTGTCTCATACTCTAATTGTTAATAAACAGTGGATGTACATGTAAGCCCATCGATACTAATTATCATCAGTTCATAAACTCACCATAATGCTTGATAATTCCTGGAATTATTTCTTACTTATTAGGATCAAACGCCTCCGTCTTTCTTAATGTACAATAGCTTCAAGTCTATTAGCTACTTCTTGTTCCGAAAGTTCATTTCTCATCACATAGCGATTTGCAGGATGATGGCGACATTCATCTGAACAGCTGCCAAGATATTTCGCTTCATTTTCTTCTGAGGCTAAAATTTGTTTATTACAGAAAGGATTGGCACAATTGATGTAACGTTCACACAGTGTGCCGTCAAACCAATCTTTACCAATGATTTTTTTATCTACATGATTGATTTCAACACTGATTCGCTCATCAAAGACGTACATTTTGCCATCCCATAACTCGCCTCTTGTCTTAGGATCTTTTCCATAAACTGCGATACCGCCATGAAGTTGGGCAACATCTTCAAAACCTTCTTTGATCAACCAGCCAGAAAATTTCTCACAGCGAATACCACCAGTACAGTAAGTAACCACTTTTTTATCCATAAATTGCTCTTTATTGTCTCTGATCCATTGCGGTAATTCTCTAAAGTTACGAATATCTGGACGAACGGCTCCTCTAAAATGACCTAAATCAAATTCATAATCATTTCTCGCATCGATCACAACAGTATTTTCATCAAGTAACGCTTCTTTAAACTCAACTGGTTCTAAATATTTCCCAGTTAGTTCCAACGGATTAATATCTTCCTCCAAGCTTAAAGAAACAAGCTCTTTTCTAGGACGGACAAATATTTTATGAAATGCATTTTCTGGCACTTCATCAATTTTGAAATACGTATCTTTAAAACGTTCATCAGCTAACATTGCTTCCATATAAGCATCCGTATCAGCAATCGTTCCTGAAAGTGTGCCGTTGATTCCTTCTGTTGCAACTAGAATTCTTCCTTTTAGGTTCAATGATTTACAAAAAGCTAAATGCTCCTTTGCAAATTCTTCGGGGTTTTCAATCGTCGTGTATTTATAATAAAGTAATACGCGGTAATCCATTTTATCTTTCTCCTTTGTCTAAGAAACTGTTTTGCTATCTCCATAATAACTGTACAGTCCCTATTTTATCTTCATACGTATTTAGTATATAAAAAAAGAAATAGAAAAAGCGAGCTATTTGCTTGTGGAATAATGCACATATATATATAAGCGAAACAAACTATTTAGACCTCGAACAAATTAGGAAAATGAGGATGGGACAGAAGTGTTTAACCCCGAGAAATAAGAGGGAATTCACGAAAATTGTTCTTCAAATTTTTGTGAATTTCAGCTTATTTCCGAAGGGGTTGCTTCTGCTCCCACCGTTTATCCGGATTCCATGTGAGCGGGATATGACTCGAAGAGTTATGTCCCACTCACATTTTGTCTATTTTTTGAGAGTTCTGATTTGTGTAGCTAGATCACAGAAAAGCGGTACGATCCGTTTTTCCTTCAAGTTCACTGTCCTTCAAAAATAGTAAAACTGTTCAAGCTTTCTAAAAAAACTTGAACAGTTTTACTATTTTAATTTCTTATTGTCCAGATACCGCAAAATAATTCTCATCATTATCAGCAAAGTTAAAGACTAATCCAGTTGGTAATTGAACTAATTCTCCTACTCTTACACCAGCATCTTTCATTTTCTTGTATAAAGCTATCACATCGTCTGCAAAAAACATCAATGATGGTGTATTCCCAGCAACTTCTGGTGAATGTTGTTGAATAAATGCTAAATCGTATAAAACAATCATTGTTTCTGCACTTTCACTTGGTGCAATCTCCACAACAAGTGTGCCATCGACAGCATCTCTTTCTTTTTCTACAAAGCCGATTTTTTGCCAGAACTTACTTGATTCCTCTACGTTTGTTACATATAACATTATTTTGATTTGGTTAGTAAACATTTTTTTGCTCCTCATCTTTGTTTTTTCATTTTAAAATAAATGCTTATTCATTATATACTTTTTATGATAGCCTATGGTAACTTATCATAAAGAATAATAATATAAAAATTAATAATCTTGTCCACACAAAAAACTGCACTCCTTAAAGATTGTAGTTTTTTTTAGTTGCATTGCTATTAAGCCAAGCTAGGTACGAAATTAATTTCAATGTTAAGAAGTGTAATTTTTATAAAACTCATTAAAAATTATATCTTCAACTGACTTTTTTATATTCCTCAAGTTGGTTAAATCTTCTAATTTACTTAATTTTTTCGTTATAGCTTTTGTAGTGATATCTGTTCCAAACTCTTTATTTAATTTATTAACTAACTTCAATGCCGTATCATTGATATATTCCCGTTTTTCACTTACCTATAAGTCTTCAAATCTATATATCATGTCAAATCTGGACTTTAGCGAATCAGGTATGTTCTTTTGATAATACTCATCAGTCATATATGTATGGAGATTTCTTCCATAAAAACAATTGAACAAGAAAGTAGAGGATTTAGAGGAGGCAAACAAATAACCTTTTGTGTTTACAAGATGGAAGCGTTAACTTTCGTAAAGACAAATTAATATATCAAGTAACATAAAATGGATTCGCTCATGCCTAAAGAAAACCTACAGCTTCACCGGCAGTAGGTTTTCTTTATCTTAAATTTTAGTTTTCTTCATACTATACAAATGTATGGTAATGAACAACTTTTAAATAATAAAATTTAAACTCAGCAATAAATGAACTTTTACGGGTAAAAAGAGGCTTGTGAACTTCGTAAGTCTCTTTTTATTTGCATGGAATATTGAAGCCTATCAATCTAAGTGAATATTTTCTCTACTACCTCTCTCCACTCGGGATTAATTTTATTATAATCACTTTTCCATTTAACCTGCGTATGCTGATAAGCTTTATGAGGTTTATTACTTGAAGGGGGAGTGTATCCTAATATATCTTCAATGCAATTTTCTAAGACGGTTAATCTAGAATCATCGCTCAAAGCGTCTTTAATAGGTTTATTCATGACTTCGGCTCCTGTGACGCCCGAGTCAAGATCATGCATAACGTACGGCGTTATACCCATAGCTTTTAAATACTTTACGAGAGATATTATTGTTGCTTTACCTCTTGCTCTAACGATTTGCCAGTTACACAAGACATTCTTTTTAAGCTCGTCAGGCATTAAAGAGATAGTTTCTTTTAGAACTATTTCCTCAGTATCACCTTCAATAATTAGGATATTCTTTGCAAAAAATATTCTCGCAAGATAATCGTCAATTTTCAGAATTAATTTTACATAGTCCTTTTCATCAGACTGTAAGGTCTTGAATGCATCTTGAATATTGAAAGGTTGATTGTTTATCACTTCACAATCAAAACAAGTGCCATCTTCAGTTTCAACAGCAGAGATGTTAGTCGACAAGTAATTTAATACTTGACCTACTTGTTTACTTAAGTCAATCATGTAAGGAGAATGCGTAGAACATACAATTTGATTATTGGACGTCGTCGCTAGTGCATAAATTGTATCTCTCATTTGATTGGCGGCATTTGGATGTAAGTATAGTTCGGGCTCTTCAAAGCATATTATCAATGATCTACCATCAGATTTTTTCTCCATGTCTCTTATCGCCTTGTATCGTAGTAGGGCGAAAACAGTTGATCGGATTACTCCTGTTCCTTGCATTTCCACAGAAGTTGGTATATTACTTGTCATAGATACCGAAAACTTTGGTTTTATAGCATCGTCTGCGTCGGAAAGCTCTGCTTGAGCATTCAAACCTATGCCAGTAAAAACTCCGTCTAATACGCCATTCAAGCCTTCCATCATTTTACCAAACTCAGTCGTGGAATCTTCAGGGTCCATTTCGGTAGCTAGTTTATTTAAGTACTCCTGAGCTTTCTTATAATTATCGGACTCATTTCTGACATCAGTAAACAGTTCGCTTAATATGCTCTGAAATGTCCCTTTAGTTTCTCCAAGATTCTCTGAACCGTCATGAGCAGGTATATATAGCACTTTCGGCAGTCTCGAAAGTACGTTTCCAGCTATTCCACCAGGATTTTGAATCCACTCATCCTCAGCCGAAGAATAATCAAATAGCTCAATTTCATTCTCAAAAGTATTCAAAAATTCTTCAAGTTTACCTTTCGCTAGGTTAGTATCTTGATTTTCTTTTTCGTATTTCGTACCTTTAAGTGAATCTTTCGGAAGTCCTTTCTCGATGAAGTCAGAGATTTTTTTAACATCTTCAAACTCTTTGTTGAGGGTTTTTTTTCTTGATTTCATTTCGATAATTCGTGACATATCTGGAGTGAAAGTTTTTCTATAGAATATGGAGTTCCCTTTTATTTCAGTGCCATCGGGTAATGTCTCAACATAAGGAAACAAACGCCCCTTAAATCCTCTCCAGCTAGATGCCGTATCCGGAACTTCTCTAAACTCTGCAGTCAAAGTAATCTCTCTACACGTGTTAATATAGTCATCTTGGAAAAACTTGAAGAAGAAACTCTCTGGTAATTTACTAGTATCTGTAAGCAATAACTCAATAGCTTTTAGAATACTGCTTTTACCTGTATTGTTTTCCCCAATAAGGAAGCTAGCATTCGAGAACATAATATCTGTATTATAATGTCGCCTGTATCCTTCGATTTGGAATTTATGTAATTTCATCTTAACACTCCTTTTATATTGATAATTTTATTATATCAAAAATAAGCACGACAATATAGTTAATTTTCTAATTGAGCGAATAATTTTACTAATCATCAAGTCTTTTCATGATACTAAGTGAAATGTAGACCGAAAAGGTCTGCGAAGGTTTCAATCTGTAAGTTTTTTACTTACAGCGACC
The DNA here is from genome assembly GCF_001886225.1 of Enterococcus silesiacus. NCBI lineage: Bacteria > Bacillati > Bacillota > Bacilli > Lactobacillales > Enterococcaceae > Enterococcus > Enterococcus silesiacus. The sequence continues at coordinate 44,485 of NZ_JXLC01000018.1, forward strand.
TTATACTAAAATCCTCCCTCGTAAAGACAAAAAACAAATTAATTATAACAGGAATACGCCCATACTAAACAAGCTCTTACCAGAAGCTAGTTTTCCATAAAACACTATTCTATACTATAAAATTAACTAGAATAAAACATGTAACTATATGAGTACACTCCATAAGATAGAAAATAAATTCAATAGCAAGACCGAACACCTAAAATTGATACTAACCAAAAAAAGTCTACAGGCATTGATACTATAGGACTTTTATTTACCTTCTTTTACTAATTTCTTCCATTTCGTTTTACCATATATATGCAAGACAAAATAATATATGGAGGTTTTCATCATGGAAAAGCAACAGAAAAAGAAAGTAAAGAAACTGGAGAAATTAGAGGAGGTAAAAATCGGATATATTAGAGTTAGTAGCTTGGACGACCGCCAGCGCTTGAGTGTTGAAATTCAAACAGAAGCATTAGCTAGTTGTCATATACTATTTACAGAAAAACAAAGTGGTAGCAACAACGCCCGCCCAATACTTTACCAGACCTTAGAGCTGGCTAAATATCTATCTAGTAAAAATAAGCATGTTTCTCTTTATATTTACAAGCTAGACCGCCTAACAAGAAGCATGAGTAAATTAGGTTCCCTAATTGACGAACTAAATCAACATAATATTAAACTGGTATCACTCCAAGAAAATATCGAGACAGATTCACTCACTGGACGCTTGCTGTGCCTTGTTCTTGGTTACGTAGCCGAGATTGAGCTAGATAATATACGCTTTAGAACCAAAGAAGGACTAAGAAAAGCCAGAGAAAACGGCGTTAAATTAGGGAAACCAGCATTGACCGAAAAGAAAAAACAACAAATTATTGACCTATACCAATTAAATTCAATGCCAGTCAGTACCATAGCAAAACGCCTCAATATTAGTGAGAGTTCTATCTACAAAACACTGCGAAATAGCCAAGTTAAGAGACGAAAGACTAAAAACATTTCTTTAAAACCCTAGTAATTTATGTTAAACTTTTGATATAGCCATTTGTTTTTATATCGAACGTTAAAAGCAGATAACTGATTAAGCAATTATACATATAAATATTTACTTCGAAACGCTGTTCTCATAAGGTTTTTACCTTGTTAGATTGGCGTTTTTTGTTATCTTCTTATTTCGTTCGATATAAACAGTCTAATAACGGAGGTGAAAAGTAGCTTTACTTAGTGGAAAAATGGTTTTAAAACACAATAAGGAGATGAAATGAAGAGTGAAACAAAACACACGTATTGCAAGACTAGTCCGCAATAAACGAGTTAAGAAACTAGCTAATTTTGCCACAGTAGCAATGTTAGTTTGTCCTTTAGCAATTGGAGCAGTCAAAGCTCTGGCTGAAAATGTTGAGGAGCCACTAGCAACCGAAGAAGTTATCTCTGTGGAGATTGGAAAAAATCAAGAAGAAACGCCTGAGATAGCTAATAGTGTGCTAGAAGTAGTACCAGAAACTAAAAAAGTAGAAAGTGAGCCAATTGCACCTTATATCATCAATGAAGGTTCTATTGGTGATTATGACTTAGGGAACTTTCAACTTCAATTTTTTCCTGTACAGGAAAGAATGTTTGCACTGGAAGATAAAGGTGTAGATGTTTCTTCAGCTGTAGTTATTCAACAAAAAATTCACAAATATTTAATCGATTTCGGAGACCATCCTAGTGGCGACTGGAATCAGTTAATGGCATGGTTGAATGAATTTGACGCAGAAGTAACTCGTTTAGAAAACGAGAATACTGGAGAAAGGCCTTCATCTTCACTCGAAGACCTTGGAATAGACGCAACAGAACTTAGAAGCTTAATGGATCAGATTAAGTATGCATTAGCTAATACGGGCAGTTACACTGAAGAATCCTATGCTTTATTTTTAGCTGGAGGAGATGGAACACCCCAACAAAATTTAGTGTATGCTCAAGGCACATTAGATAAAACAGATTGGTTAAGTGCAGCTATCGCTCAGCAAAACGTAGATATTCTCGTAGAAGAGCTAAGCTATTGCTTAAATCTTTTAGTATTAGCAGAAACTCCTGAACCAGAAGTAAAAGTTAATATTACAATCAATTACGTTAGCCCTGAAAATGGAACTATCAATACTCTGACGCAAGAAGCTATTGAAGGTAAGCCTTTCACTGCCACTGCGCCAGATACGTTTACACAGTCAACTGGACCTAAGTTCTATAGAACTAGTGATGCTTCTCAAACAATTGCATCTGCAAGCGAAGGAGCAGTTATTACATTCAACTACGAAAAAATCATGGCTACTATGAATGATGTTATCGTAGATGGACCAAGTACTGCTAAAGTTGGAGACACTGTGAATTACAGAATGGAATCAACTACCTACTTCAACTTTGGTGATCCTCGTATTGATTATCTAGAGTTTGAAGCTGGTCATCCAGTCACTATCTCAGATCCGTCTGCGGCAGAAATTACGGCAGGCAGCGTTAAATTCCTCAAAGCAGGAACTTACACACTAGCTGGTGCTGCTGTATCTGAACCATTCACGGTTACAGTCACTGACAAAGATGTAACACTGCCAGTTAAACCAACAATCATCTCTAAAGAATGGATTGTTACTGGTACTACATCTATAAAAGCTGGCGGAGTTCTAGAATTTGGAGTAACTGAAAAAGTTACTTACAGTGACGGTAAAGTTACAACTAAAGCAATTACATTACCAACTGGTTATGTATTTACAAGTACTGACCCCGCTGATGCGATTAGTTGCAATAAAGTAACATTTGGTAAGAACGAAGGTAAACGTACTATTAGTTTAGTAACTAAAGCTCGTACTGGCGAAACAATCGTTGGACTAGAGGTAACAGTTACTAAAGATGGTAAACCAGTTTACCCGACTAGCCCAACAAAACCTGTTCAACCTGAGAGTGGTAGTAAGGTTGCTGGTGGTAGTAACAACCAAAATAATACCACTAGCTTAAATACTACCGGTAAAAACCAGAATGGAAGTAATATAACCTCTAAACAAGAATCAAGTAAAAATTTACCAACAACTGGCGAAAAAGAAACTCTTACTATGTTCTTGAGTGGCCTTGTTGCTTTAGGAGGAATGTTGGTAGTTGTGTTTAAGAGAAGAAACAAAGAAGTACAATAAACAAAATGAATTAGCATGAGATATTTAGCCTTGTCAATTATTGACAAGGCTTTTATTTTTAAGAAAAAAAACCCTTATCTTACAAGATGAGGGCTAAAAGTGCTTAATTGATTGTTTCAAACGGTTCTGTATTTACTATGAATAGAATTTCTTCCTTTGTAAGTTCATAGGTAGGACATAAGATATCTTCAATAACATCTATTTCAAAAAAATCGTAGGTGCTTTTCTGGATTGAAACAAATGCTTTGATAACTTGATATACTTCACGTATGTCATTCTCATTTTTCTCGATCAGTGCTTCAGTAGAATATTCAAGATCATCAAGATTAAATATATCGTAAATAGGGGCTTCAATCGAACCATACTGTAAAATTCGACGTATTTTATCTTCTCTACTGCCACTAGCTGTTTTATCATGAATAATCTTATTGTAAATGAGTAGTTGCATATTTTGTTTCTTTGACATAATGAATCACATTCTTTCTATTAAATTAACCTATCTGCTACTAGATAGGTTTTTAGACCTTTCCCAGTAGCGGGCTAATTAAATAAAAATCATTATCATAAATCCCTGAAACCGTAATATTATAGCACATTTTAAATATATAGTCGACGTTTTTTTAAATTTCCCCTAATATTTTATATTGATATTACCCAACACAGAACCCCATCCGCCAATTCTAAACTTTCAGTGCGTTTTAAATATGTTTCATCATTTAGTAAATACTCATCTATCAGTTCCGAATACTCATAATATTCGTCATAACCTTCTATTTCTAGGTGATCATCGGGTATAAAACCCTTCTTATATGCTTGCCATGTTTCACTACTACTTGGTTCCTCTAAAACAATAACAGCAGGTCTTGTTAAATATTCTGAAGGTTCGATAATTTTCGATAACTCTGCATAGCAACTTTTCACAGAATCAAACCACCCCACATATAGACTGATTGGACCATCTTTGTCGTCAAACCCTTTTTTTATTATATTTTCAGTATAACGATCAATTGTCAATCCTGTACATAAAAATCCTCTTTGTATTATTTTAGAATTACAAATAGAATCTATTTTTAGCACATTAAAATCACCTAACCCTCTTAAATAAAGGTCCGCCCAAAAACCTATTGCCTCTCGACGTTTTCCATGTCTTAGGTTATCACTTGTAATAAAAGTTATTGTTAAAAAATTATTATACCAATTTTTTAGATTGATAGCTTCATTTGGATTTACATCAAAATGAAGTAAATTTCCTACTATATTATTTATTAGAATTTCGTCTAAAATATGATTATAGATTAAATCTTCAAATAGAGTTCCATCATGAAAAATAGTAATAGTGGAATCTTTTTGTCCGTTATCATCTTCAATAGAATCGATCATTTTACTGTACTTAGGTAATTTTTTTACTACATATATCAATAGTAAAGCTAGAAAGTCTGAAAAATTATTATTAATAAAATAATCACCCAGACTTTTAATACCGTCTTCTCCTAAATATTTGACAAGTTCGTTTTTATCCTCCTTGAAATAATTATAGATCCTTTGAGCACTGGTTGTAATATCCACTTTCCACATACTTAAATTTGATATATTTTCAAAAGCTTTTGAGAGTCTCTTTTGCTCTTCAATAAATAGATTGTCATTAGATATATCTATGGCAAGCAAATATTCGCTTCTAATATCCTTTTCTTTTATTTCTCGAGTTACATTTATTCCTTCTGGAAAATCAGGTATATGTATATCTTTACTATATTTTAATATTGGATGAATTACTTCATTTATAAATTTTACCATATTTTTTCCACCGAAAGATGGAGTAGAAACATGTTTAATTTGCATACAATACCAGTAAAAATGAAATCTCTTCATAAATTACACTCCTTTACTTGAAATCATTAAATTATTGCAAATAAAATACACATAAATTATCAATTAGGCAATTTTTTATGGTAATAACATCGATAATGAATGTAATTTTCTTTTACTTTAATATAGACTGTGTTAGCAAGAAAGCTAATTAAACACTCGTTAAAAATAGTATACCAAATACAGCTCGCGACTGCATTAGTATGTAACAGAAACAGGAGGAGATATTATGCTATATACAATATTTGCTAGCCTAATTATATTGTCACCATATCTAATTGTTGTATTAAGTTTTTTAGCCTGGTATTACAACTGGAAGAAAAAAATGTAATTACAAAATTAAGAGGAAATAAACAAAAGAAACAGTATTAAACATATAAAAGTTTTAACCTTCATTAATAAAGCTCTGGTTAAATTTTAGACTAGTCAGCTAGGGCTTTTATTATAAAAATCAAAAAAAGAAAGAGGTAATTTACTATGTACAACCAACAAAATCAGTATCTAGACATTTCAAATCAACCCGAAGTTTTTACTCCGAATGATTCAGGTAATTTGCCAGTTGCTGTTAAAAGACAAATCGCTAGAGATACCGCAGAAGTCGTTAGAAGATCAGTTAATATGAGTGCCAATCTGAAAGCCCAAGCCAATGTTGCCAATACTGCCCTAAATGAAACTGCGGGAATTGCTGCAAAAGTTGCCTATCTAAACGAAACGTTCCCGAATGGAGAAAATCATTTCAATCATATTTTAAATGTATTTACTTCGTCTGCCTCAGAAAAAGTAAGGAGGTTTTATTAATATGAATAGAATATTGCCAGTTATCGTTATAGCTTGTATTGCCGTCGTTATTGTTCTTGTAGGTTTCTGGATTTATGATCTTGTTACTACAACACCAGAACCAACAAGACAACCTGAGCCAAGAGAAACGCCCTTGAATGAGCTATATACAACAGAAGAATTAATGCAGGCTAGAGCAATTCTGACTGAAATAGAAATCGAATATGAAGCAAATGAAGCTCATCGAAGGCTAATAGAAGAAGCACTCCGACAGCAACAAAATTACTACCGTTAAAAAATAATCAAGAGAATGCTAACGTAATTAGTTAGTATTCTCTTGTAAATGGAGGTAATCAACTATGAGTAAGCCTTTCAATTTCAATGATCTATACGAAGAAATTAAACAAGAACAGAATGATAACCTTAATGCTAAAACAGTAACTGACTTCTATTCTCACTGGGGTAAGCCGTTTACTATCACTGGACTAAAAAATAAAGTCGAAAAAGAGCCAGAAATCCCGCCGTAATAGGTTACCCGATGTAAATAAAACAATAGTTAAATACTCCTCCCTTAACACTGTGTTCTAATCAGAGCGAAGCAGGTTTTTCGGTTACCTAAGAGCCTGTGGAGAAGATTTACATTGAATGAATAATAGTTTTTAATGGCTCTATTATTCGCTTTAAAACCCATGAAAGGAGTTGTATATGAATAATGAAAAAACAAGACAACGAAAAAAAGGACGTGGTTTCTTTGAAAGGCAAAATATCAGGCTGGATTTTCAGCATATTTGTTGGCTGTGTGGCTTTAAATATTGCTATCAAATTATTAGCAGAAGTCTGGCTTCCTCTAGTCTGTTTAATCATCTTCATTGTCTTACTAGCTATCGGCTATCGGCTGAAAAGGTTTAATGATTGGAGATGATGACATGAGAAAAATTGAAAACCTGACCTGGCATAAACTCTCATGGACTAGACCCATTGAGTTTGAAAATATCCAGAATCTGGTTCACCATCTAGCAGTTACAGAGAAAAAGCCTGTAGCATATGAGATTAGAGCTACTAGCGGTAAGATTACTTATTTTCTAGGTACTGAAAAAGATGAGTTTGCTAAGATTCAGAAAATATTTAAAACGCATGGTGTTGACTTTGGAGCAGAGCTAGTCAAGGATACCACTACTAGAAAGCCTATAAAGGTCGCTAGAAAGCTTTCAATAGCAAAACCTATACTTTCCCTTAAAACAGACAATGCTAATGAGCTAACCCGCATAATGACAGCCACTATTGCACAAGCTAGTCCTAAAGACGAAATAGTAATTCAGTTGCTTGTAGCTTCTAGCCTTCCGCCCGAACATTTACCTAATAAAAACGTACCTGATCCGCATGCTAGTTGGTGGCAGATAATCAGCAACGGCAATCCACCAGTCGCTTCAAGCGATACTAGAACGGCTATTAAGAACAAGATAAAATCACACCGCCTTAGAACGATGATTAGAATCGGAGCTTCTTGCAAAGATGAAGCTAAAGCTCGGAGCTATATTCTAAGCGTTTTATCGGCATTTAGAATGTTAGAAGCTGGCGGAAATAAACTGAATCTTCAACCAGAAGACCCGCTAAATATTGATATGGCTAAACTACCTTGGAAGTATTCGAAGCTTTCTGTTCCTGAATTAGCTAACTTTATGATTGCCCCAATCGGACAAGAGGATTTAAGTGGAATTACACCAATTCATCCGAAGCTACTGCTTCCGCCTCTAGGCATGAAAGACCCACCGAAAAATCAAGCTCGAGCATTTGGAACAACGCTAAACGAAAATTCAGAAGATAGACGATTACTCCACTTATCCGCAAATGATGCAAGAACAAATACTTTTATTGTCGGAAGTACTGGATCAGGTAAGTCAGTCATTCTTGAAAATCTTTGCCTAGCAGATGCGCAAAATGGGCATGGTTTTGTTTTGCTAGACGTAAAGCAAAGTCTAGTCGAATCAGTAGCTGAAAGATTACCAGAACACCGTTTAAAAGATTGTGTAGTGCTTGAAATTGGCGGACATAACCCAATAGGCATAAACCCGCTTCAATTTATTGACGGTAAAAATTCAGAAATAGTCGCCGAATCCGTTTTATCGGCTTTAAGAGGATTATTTCCTGAATTTGGAGTCTTTACAGAAGAGCTACTCACAACAGGTCTACTGACCCTAGCACAAAGTAAAAATATGACTCTATTACACTTGCCGATTCTATTTACTAATGCCAGTTTTCGTCACAAAGTCACTTCGAAGCTGACGGATATTTATTTAAAGAGCTATTGGGCAAATTTTGAGGCCATGCCAGAGAAAGAGCGTAAAGTGCAGCTAGGTGCGTTAAATCGCCGCTTGAATGTTCTTCTAATGCGTCCAGCTCTTAGAAATTTGTTAGGACAGCCACACCCAAAGTTTAACCTAGAGGATGTCTTTGATAAGAATGAAAATACCATTCTACTCATTCCGCTCAACTCTGGGATTGTCGGTGAGACGGCGGCGGAGCTTGTAGGTAGTCTAGTCATTAACTTGCTGTGGAATATCATTTTAAAACGTACCGAACAACCTGAAAAAGACCGTAAGCCGGTCATGGTTTATATTGACGAGTTCCATAGCTTTTTAAAATATTCGGAAGCTAATTTTCAACAAATGTTAGAAATGTGCCGTTCTCTAGGCGTTGGATACACTCTTGTTTGTCAGAATTTAGGACAACTTTCAAAGGAGTTAAAGGAGGTAGTATTTGCTAATGCAAAATCGAAGATAATTTTTTCAGTTCCAAATAAAAGAGACGCTGTTCAGTTTGCAGACCTAACAGCGTCCCAGTTGAGTGAGATAGATTTTACACTACCTCAATTTAGAGTATACGCGACTCTAAATAGAAAAGATATTGCTAATGTTTGGTTAAGCGGAAAAACTTTTCCTTCCAAACCTAGCAAGAGATTACCGATTGAAGTTTTTGCTCGAAGTGCCGAAAAATACGGACGAGATATTGCTGAAATTGAAAAAGAATATATCGACCTAATGACTCAAAATGATTCACAAGATGATGGCCTAAACGATTTAGATATTGACCTAATTATAGGCAAAAAACCAAAGAAAAAAGCAGACAATTAACTGTCTGACCGCCTGACCTATCGATCTAACCAAGCGCGGTTTGTTAAAGGTGGAAAAACTAAGCAATTTAAAATTAGTGGAGAGGACTTTATATTTATAATTTTCTCTAATTAAATGTATAAATCTAAACTCTCCCGAGGGGGAACCTACCATGAACGACAAAGAAAATAAACGTATATCTAAACCCGAGTTACGTCGCCTATCGGCACTACTGGACTCGCATGAAATTGAAATCGTGCAAACAATTAATCAAGTGAAATTTATTACTGCTAACCAATTGCAACGGCTATACTTTACCAAAACAGATAATCGAGTCACGAACCTTAGAAGATGTAATCGAAAGTTACGACGATTAAAGAACTTTGGTTTAATCGCTGACCTACCAAGACAGGTCGGAGGGAGAAAATCTGGTAGTAATTCTACTATTTGGGCTGTCAGCTCAGCAGGCTATCAGCTGCTAAGATTAGACGATATGACACTAAACGCTACTAGGAAAAGACTCTATGAACCAAACATTTTATTCTTGGAGCATACTTTAGCAATCACTGAAACCTATACTCGCTTGCATGAGATGAACCAAAAGAGTAAGATTCATGATTTACAAGTAAGTTTTGAACCGCAATGTTGGCGTTCCTATATGAAAAAAGACGGCGTGGCTACCTTTTTGAAGCCTGATTTATTCGCTCGTTTCGCTGTTGATGATGAAACGGAAGACTTCGTATATTATGAACTAGATCAAGCAACACAAGCACCGTCACGAGTCGTTAGGAAGTGTAAACAGTTTTTGGCTTATTATAAATCGGGTATAGAGATGCGAGTAAACGGCGTTTTGCCATGGGTAGTCTGGATAACGCCAAGTAAAAAACGACGAGAACAGCTAACTCGATATATTCATGAAGCTATTCCAAACGCCGAGCGGATTTTCAGAATAATTACAATGGAGGAATTAGAAACGTTAACCTTTGATACCAACAAGGAGGAGGATTAAAAACGAGAAAAAAGACAAGAATACTCAACCTAAAAAAGCGCCCATTTCTTCTAATTTACCAGAAAAAATCACTAAAATTGAAGTTGGTGAAACGACTGTATTTATAACCTTTAACAAAGACGGCGAGAGCTTAGAAACCTTGTTATTTAGGCACTTTAAAGGTGTGAATGATAGTGAAAACTAGCTTGCAATATGGTAAAATAGACATGTGGGCAAGATTTGAGGAGGACCTATAAAATGGAACAACTTGAAACTGCTTATAATCGAACATTGACAACTAGAAAAGTGTGGAAAGTCGCAATTTACTTGCGACTTTCTCAAGAAGACGGCAAAGAAGAAAGCCAAAGCATATCAAATCAGCGTAAAATCATCTTAGATTATCTAGATAATCGGTTTTCTGGTGAATATGAAATCATTGATACTTATATTGATGATGGTATTAGTGGAATTACAGCAATTCATCGACCTGAATTTTTACGCATGACAACAGATATTACTAAAGGACGAATTGATACAGTAATTTGTAAGAGTTTATCTCGTGCCTTTCGTAATTCTGGCGACCAAGCCGAATATCTAAGAGTTTTCTTTCCTCAACACAAAACTCGTTTTATCACGACTGACACGCCACACATTGACACTTACTTGAATCCTAAACAGGCTTTCGCAATGGATGTTAGTTTTTACGGCGCTTTTAATGAAAGTTATCCGCTAATGATTTCAGAAGAGATCAATAAAACATTTAAGTCTATGCGTGAAGATGGCAAGTTTACTGGTGGATTTGCCCCATATGGATATACCAAGGGTGATACTGAAGAAACTCGTCATAAACTATTTATTGATGAAGAAGCAGCCGAAACTGTTAGAAAGATTTTTAACTGGTTTGTCTATGATGGTATGCGAATGCGAACCATCACCGAAAAACTCAACTCTTTAGGAGTACCTAACCCAACGACTTATAAGCGCATTAAAGGAACAAAGTATAAAGGTAGATTTCCAATGAATGACGGTTTATGGAATATCACGACAGTTGGCGCTATCCTTAGTCATGAAGTATATATCGGAAACATGGTTCAAGGTAGGTATAGGACAATTAGCCCTGTTTTAAAGAAAAGCGAGCAAGTTCCTAAAGAAGAATGGGTTATCGTAAAAAATACCCATGAGCCGATTATTTCAGATGAATTGTTTGAGAAAGCTCAAAGCTTACGAGTTGTTCGGCACCGTACGCCTAAAAATAGGAAATCTATCGATTTGTTTTCTGGGTTTTTAAAGTGTGCAGATTGCAAAATGACAATGGTTTTTAGGCAAAACACCTATATAACTAAAAAAGGTGAAAGAGCTAGCCCTTGTTACCTCTGCTCAACATATGTAATGAGATCAAAAATAGCTTGTTCTAACCACTATATCAATCAGAAAAGCTTAAAACAGGTGGTTTTAAAGGCTATTCAAAATCAAATTGAAACAGTTTGTAATCTAGAGCAACTACTTGACCAAGCTCAACGCGGAAAAATTGCAAAGACCGAACAGAATCGCCTTGATAAAACGTTAAAAACTAAACTGAATGAATTGAGTAAGATGGAGAAAATCGCAGATAATCTGTATATTGACTGGAAAACTGAGGTTTTAACCAAAAGTGAGTATATCCGCATGAAGTCGTCTTTTGAAGAAAAAATTTCACACTTGGAACAAGTTATAGAGACTATTAAATTTGAACTTGAAGAGCGAAAAAATAAGACTGATGAAATCACACCTTATTTAGAAGCCTTTCGAGAACACAAAAATGTGACAGAACTCAATCGAGCAATTTTACTTGATTTAGTAGAGAAAATTTATGTTCATGAGGATAAAAGTATTACAATTGAATTTAAGTTTGCGAATACCTACAATAAAATTGTCGAATCTGTCTAAAAAGAATAGACTAATAATAGCGAGCTTTTCGCTATTATTAGTCTTTATGATAAGTTACCATATGGTAAGATTTATGAAAATAAATTTGCTTCAAAAAGGAGAAAAAATGAAATTAACTGTTTTGGTAGATAATAATGTCTACATTGATCATTACTACTTTGGCGAACCAGCTTTATCTTTTTATATCGAGGATGAAAACGAAAAGATTCTTTTTGATACGGGTTATAGTGGTGTCTTTAAAAAAAATGCTGATTTACTCAACATTGATTTAAGCCAAGTGACAAAGTTAGCCTTATCTCATGGTCACAATGATCATACTGGCGGTTTAAATATGATTTCAAGTATCTTTACCAGACAAAAGCCGCAAATTATTGCACATCCACTAACTTTCTTACCAAAAAAAGAAGACGAGTTGATCATTGGATCTGCAGTAACAAAGGAAGATTTACAAGTAGATTACGATCTACTTCTTACAAAAGAACCAGTTAAGATTTCCCAAAACATCACATTTCTAGGAGAAATACCCGAACTAGTAGATTTTGAACCTCGTAAACAGGTCGGTGAGACAAAATTATCAGAAGTCTTCACACCTGACTATGTTTTAGACGATTCTGCTTTAGTCTTTGAAGGTCATGATGGTATTTATATTATCACTGGTTGTTCTCACAGCGGTATCAGTAATATTTGCGAGTATGCTAAACAAGTGACCGGTATTCAAACAATCAAAAGCGTTATTGGCGGTTTTCATTTGTTTGAAGAAGATTTACAGTTAGACAAAACAATAAAATACTTTAAAAGTAATCAAATAGCCAGTCTATATCCTTGTCACTGCGTTTCATTTCAAGCCAAAGCGAAGATTCACTATCAACTTCCAATCCAAGAAGTTGGTGTAGGATTACAATTAGAATGGAAATAAAAATACCGCCCCCAAAAGTTACATTTTTTGGGGGCGGTTCATCTGTTGTGCATCTTACCTTCTTTTGTTTTTAACTCTCTTAGTAAAGAGAAATGAATGACTTCTTATGCATTTTCCTCAATAACTAAACTACTATCATTCAATACATCACGGTCTAACTCTTTGATCCGCGAACTAGTTACGATTCCCGCTACCATACTGTCGCTAACATTAACAGCAGTTCTAGCCATATCAATCAATGGTTCTACAGAAATGACCAAGCCAACAATTGCCACAGGTAAGTTCATTGCACCTAACACGATCAACGAAGCAAACGTTGCTCCACCGCCGACACCAGCTACACCAAACGAACTGATTGTTACAATTGCAACGAGCATCAAGATAAATTCTAAACTAAAGACGTTAATTCCAACCGTTGGGGCAACTATTGTAGCCAACATAGCAGGATAAACCCCTGCACAGCCATTTTGTCCAATTGACATACCAAAACTTGCCGCAAAGTTGGCTGTAGCATCATCAACACCTAAAGCTTTTGTTTGTGTTTCAATATTTAAAGGCATTGCTCCTGCACTCGATCTTGAAGTAAAAGCAAAACTCAACACTGGAAACGATTTTTTCAAATAGTTTACAGGATTTACTTTGACTGCTACTAAGATCACCAAGTGAACCAGCATTACAATGATCAATGCGGTATAAGAAGCTAATACAAATTTCCCTAGATTAAGGATCGCATTATAATCACTTGTCGCAACAACATTAGTCATCAATGCTAAAACGCCATAAGGAGTCAAACGTAAAACCAATGTCACGATACGCATCGTGATTTTATAAAGACTGTCGATCAAGTTTGCAAAAAATTCTGCTTCTTTCGGTGCTTTTCTTTTAATACCTAAATAGGCAATCCCAACGAATGCTGCAAAAATGACCACACCAATCGTACTTGTTGGACGTGTACCAGCAAAATCTGCGAAAACATTTTTAGGAATAAAAGATAAAATTTGTTGAGGAATCGATAGGTTTTCAACGGTTTCCTGTCGAGTCGCAAGTTCTGCGATTCGTGCCGTTTCTGCTGTTCCTTCTGTAAATTGTGCACCTTGTAGTCCAAACAATAATGTTGTTCCAATTCCAACCAAAGCTGCTATAGCCGTTGTCCCTAATAAGGTTGCTAGGACAGTAAAGCTGATTTTTCCAACTTGTTTGGATTCTTTCATCTTAGTAAATGCTCCTACAATAGAAACAAAAACTAAGGGGATTACGAGCATTTGTAAAAACGCTACATATCCATTACCTACAATACTGATCCATTCCATTGCTTGCGTTGTGACTTTGTCTTGGGTACCGAATGCGAATTGAATAATTGCACCTAATACAATACCAACACCTAATGCGGCAAAAACACGTGTTGAAAACTTATAGTGTTTTGCTTGCATACGGTAAAAGACGTATAACACTGCAAGAAAAGCAAGGACCACTAAAACAGTGATGAGTGTTGTCATTTTTTTCCCTCCTAAATTTAAAAGCAGAGCAAATAGATTAATCCTGTAGAAAATTAGAAAATGGGCATTGAAACGTTCTTTGTTTCATTGGCAATTTATCTATTTTCCTAAAGATTGATTTGCGCAGCTAGATACATTAAAAGCTGGACGAGCTTGTTCAGCTAAATAATGCAAATGACAAGTCCATCAAAGGAAGTAAAGGTTCCCGGGGATCATTCTTCAATGATCCGCCCTAAAAATAAAATCAATTATTTTCAGTGATAGGTCTATTGTACCTGATTTAAAAGGCTAAGCGGTACTATTTTGTTTCTATAATGATAGAAAAAAGAGTTTGTGATAGTCAAAAACTATCACAAACTCTTAGAAACGATCTATTAGTATTTAGATTTAATCTTCAATATTATTACTCAGCTGCTGATTGGAAGTTTAATTGAATACCTGGTTTATCCAAAGCGATTTCAGTGATTTCATAAGCCATACGTTGCACGATATCAAACAGCGGACTGACTAACTCATCCACTTCTTCTTGTGAGATATCTTCTTGGGTTTCAATCTTATGATTGATGATATGATTGATTTGACTAACTGAACCTGATAATAGATATTCTTCAAAAACTAAGCGAAACTCAAGACGAGCTGCGATGATTGAATTTTCTTTTGGATAATTTTCATCTGTTGATTCAATTGGTGAAAAGCCCACTCTAAGATCCGTTGCTACTTCTTCCATATCTTGTGTACGCATGTCGTAATGAAAAGCCTCTACAACTTCTTGTTGACGTTTTATTTCCATGAATTAAAATCTCCCTTTTTTTAAGTTCAATAATTATTATTGAGATCCAGTTAATACTGGGCAAAACATAGTCTATCTATATTTTTTATTATACCACACATCTTTTTATCACAAAAACTCATAAACACTTTTTAATCTAATTTTTAAATGAATGAATCGGAGCAGGAATTCGCCCACCACGAAGAATAAAATCAGTTGAAGCATAGTCGTTAACTTTCATAACTGGAGCTCGTCCTAACAAACCACCAAACTCGACCATATCACCGACTTTTGTCCCCTCAGCCGGTATGATTCTAACTGCAGTCGTTTTATGATTGATGACACCGATTGCCGCTTCATCAGCAATCATGGCAGCAATCGTTTCAGCTGACGTTTCACCAGGTATAGCAACCATGTCTAAACCAACAGAACAGATTGCGGTCATCGCTTCTAATTTTTCTAAATTCAAGGCACCATTATTAACCGCATCAATCATTCCAGCATCTTCTGAAACAGGGATAAATGCACCTGACAATCCGCCAACATGGTTACAAGCCATTACACCGCCTTTTTTTACAGCGTCATTCAGTAACGCCAAAGCAGCAGTAGTACCGTGTGTGCCTACACTTTCCAAACCCATTTCTTCTAAAATATAAGCCACACTATCGCCCACAGCGGGAGTTGGTGCTAACGATAGATCAACGATTCCAAAAGGAACATTTAAACGCTCTGATGCTATTTTTCCAACTAATTGGCCCATTCTAGTAATTTTAAAAGCTGTTTGTTTGACTACTTCGGCAACGACATCAAAAGACTCGCCTTTAACTTTTTCCAATGCTCGTTTGACAACCCCAGGACCGCTGACTCCTACGTTGATTACGCAATCAGCCTCACCAACACCATGAAATGCTCCAGCCATAAATGGATTGTCTTCCACTGCATTTGCAAATACGACTAATTTCGCACATCCCATATCGGATTTTGCAGCCGTTTCTTTAATCACATAGCCCATATGACGAACAGCATCCATATTGATCCCTGCTTTAGTTGAACCGATATTTACTGAAGAACAAACAAATTTTGTTTCAGCTAGTGCTTGAGGGATTGAATTGATCAAAATCTCATCACCGTGTTGATAGCCTTTTTCTACTAGCGCACTGAATCCACCAATAAAATTGACACCCACTGCTTGAGCTGCTCGGTCTAATGCTTTCGCATATTTTACATAATCCTTATCTGGACTTGCCGCCGCAATGATTCCAATTGGCGTTACAGAAATCCGTTTATTGATGATCGGAATCCCGTATTCAGTTTCAATTTCTTCACCAACGTTAACTAAATTTTTTGCCAAGCGAGTAATTTTGTCGTAGATTTTTTGACAAGCTTTATCGCTGTCACTATCAATACAATCTAACAATGAAATCCCCATCGTGATGGTTCGAATATCTAAATTTTCTTCTTCAATCATACGGATCGTTTCTAGAATCTGATTTGTTTCCAATGAATACTCCTCCTAAATTTAAAAGCGGAACAAATCGGTTAATCCTCTAGAAAATTAGGAAATTAGCATTGAAACGCTCTTTGTTTCACTGACAATTTATCTATTTTCCTAAGAATTGATTTGTGCAGCTAGATAGTATAAAAGCGTAGCGGGCTCATCCAGCCTCGACAGGAAAATAGGAAATTATGACTGAGGTGCTTTTTGCCTCATTCATAATTTATCTTTTTCCCGAGAGGCTAGCCCGCGAAGCTAGATATGGTAACAACGTTCCACTTCGCTTCACCTTGTACTTTTCAACATCAGTTCATTTTATTCACTGTGTTTCAAAGCAAAAGCACAGCGAAACGTTAAGTTCCTGAACAATTTAGAAAATCACCTTAAAGACGTTTTTGGTCTTTCAGATGATTTATCTAATTGTTGAGGGAACTGTTTCGCGAAGCTAGGTAATACAAAAACTGAAAAAGCTTGGTCAACCACGACTGGAAAGTAAGAAAAAATGACTGTGGCGCTCTTTGCCTCATTCATTTTTTATCTTTTTCCCGAGACCTTCAATCCTTTGAGCTTTAGCTCTTAGGAATTGTTGAGATTGAAGCGTAGTGGTTAGCTCTTGAAGCTAGATAATGTACATGCAAAATCCAAACCCTACAATAGTGACTATTATAATTTATGCATCACATTAAAAATTTCTTCATTTTGAATACTGATTGTCACACCTAATTTTTCACCTAAAGTATTTAGCTCAGAGCGAATCACTTCAAAATCATTCTTGCCTTTAGCAATTTCCAAGACCATCATCATGGTAAAATAACTATCCATGATTGTTTGTGACACATCAATAATATTCATATCCAGTTCAGCTAATTTTTGACTAACTCCAGCAATGATTCCTACCTTGTCTTTACCAATTACAGTTAATACTGCGCGCATATCATTTCCTCCTAATTTTAAAAGCGGAACAAATCAGTTAATCCTGCAGAAAAATAGGAAAATAAGAGCGTGGCGCTCTTTGTCACACTCAAATTCTTTCTAAGAATCCAATCACACAAGCAGGATTAGCTTTTCAATGCTCTATAAGTTTTTCCTATTATATCATAATTTGTTCATTTATTAACAAAAAAAAAGAACAAAAGACTTTAAAATAGAATCATTGTTCGCTTTTTTATTTATCCACAAAAAAACTTCTGAGATATTAATACATCTTCTCAGAAGTTTTCCACTTAAACTATTTTATTGAATTGTTCTTTACAGATTGAGCACGTGACTTTGATCTTACCTTTTCCTTTAGGAGCTCGTAACTGCTGTTTACAGTTTGGGCACTTAAAAAAAGTATAGATCTTGCGCTCTTTGAGCTTTTCTTTTGAAAGATCAAGCTTCTTTTTTAGTTGCTGCACTCTTGAAAGGTAGCGAGTATTTTCATTTGAGCGTGGGTAAATTCTTTTAGAAAAAAAGCGATAATTCAGCCATAATAACAGACTGACTGCTAGCCAAAAAGCGATAGATGTTGGTAAAAACAAATTGAGCAGTAATAAGATCAAACTTCCTCTCATCAGAGTAGTATTCAATTGATCCATTCGCGCATATCTGCCTACTAATAATTTTTGCATTTTTGCATTCCAGCGAAGTAGTCGTTCAATCCAAATTTGTCCCATATGATCCCTCTTTTCTTTACTATTATCTCAATCAATAGTCTTTGTTTCAAGAGGTATCATGAAAACTATATCAAAAATAAATCTGATTGATTTTTGTAATTTCTTCTTTGATTTTTTCTTTTAATTCAATTGGACGAACTACTTCAACGGCTGAGCCAAAGGATAATAGATACGATGCCAGCCAAGAACCTTCTACTTGCCAAGTTTTTACTTTGGTATAGTCGGTAAAACTTTCTGTTTCAATTGCTAGCAAATCTTCCTGTATTTGATGAATTTTATCATTTCTAACTTTGAATTCAAGATAGACCTTTGTAAATTCAGGCTGATAATCCTTAATCAAATAAACGTCATCAAGATCATTCTCGGAAACAGCCAGTTCAGTCATTCGTTTTAATTTAAAGAGCAGAGTCATCTTTCTAACGCAACAATAGCCTGCTAAATACCACGCATTCTGCTTAAAAATCAGTTTGTTTGGCATCACTTCTCTACTTGTTTTGTTACCCTTGCTATTAATATAGGTAAAAATAACACATTTTTTTTGATTTTTGGCTTTGGTGATTAATCCAATCGCATTAGCTTCATCTTCTCGTCCCCAGGTCGAAAAATCAATATCTATCCATTGCTCTACTTGTTTTTTAAATAAGGAGGATAGTTTGTTGACTAGCGGAGTCACACTTTTTAAATTGGTCGCTGCTAAATTTTGTAACGCCAAGATAATTTGATCCTGCTCGTCATCATCTACAAAAGTGGCCGACAAGTGATGCGTATCCAATAAGCGAATTCCGCCATCTCGCCCGCTTTGAGAGTACACTGGAAAACCCAACGCAGATAGTGTATCGATGTCCCGATAAATCGTACGAGTCGAGACTTCCAGTTGTTCAGCTAATAGTGTTGCTTTGGCTTTATTATGCATCGTTAGATAATGCATAATATAAAACAATCTGGATAGACTATTCATCGTCCTTAAAATCCAGGATCAACTTACTATTTTCGCCAACAAAATCATATTGATAAGAGCCAGTCAATCCATGTAACTCTCCACTACTTTTAATAAGCATACCGGGTGAATCCAGTGATCCTTTGTCAAAAATTCCTTTTTCAGCGGCTGTAAAGGTTCCTGTTTTTCCTTTATATTGGCCTTCAAAGTGAAGAAATCCTGATATTCTCGCAGTCGCAAGGTGCCCATCTTCTTTATTGCTTTCTAGATAATAAAGAAGATATTCGACCCAAGCTTTTCCTTGTAGATCCCCGTCAAGTTCATATTCTGCTTGAACTCGGTTTACTGGGAATTCGAGTTCTAATGCATTAGCTGGTTGTTCTTCCCATTTTGTTACGTTGAAAGTCGTACTCATACTCATCCCTCCTTATGAATAAAAGGATAGCAAACATACGTTCTTTTTTCAAGCGAACAACTTAATTTTTTTTCGTTTTGTTTTATTCATTAACTAAGAATTCTCTGATTTTTTTACTGAAGACAGTAACATTTTCTGACTTAGACGCGGCAGTCGTAACATCTAGATGTCCAGGATCTTTAGACCATGTACTTGAATCGGCGGTTAAATAAATACTGAGTTTTTTCTCATTTTTGTGTTTATTAATATAATCTAGCGCAACTTTTGGAGGATCACTTGATTGAACGGTTGATAGAATAATTACTTTATCCCACTCTTCGATCCTATTTTCTCCAATTTCTTCCACAGGTTCAACTTTTATATAAATATTCTCGTCTGCAAGATTTTTGGCAAGTTCATCAATTACTTCATTTTTGAATGCCCGGTCTTGTGTATAAATAACTGCACGATGTGCATTTGACTTTTCATTTAACTCTTCGTTGATTTCATAGCTCGTGACCACACCTTGTGCCCTTGCTAAGCGATAGTAGCCTAAAAATCCGGCGCCTCCTAGTGCGATCAAAATGATTCCGATCAATCCATATCTAAATAGTTTGTTGTTCCACAATTTTTTCATTTGTATTTCCTACTTTCGTTTTTCAATTTTTTATTCGTAGCGTAAAGCGGTTATTGGGTCTAATTTAGCGGCTTTTGCTGCTGGGTATAAAGCGAAAACCACACCTAAGACACCTGTTATACCTAAAGTAGCTAAAGCATTAAGCGGCGCTATCTGAATCACCTGATTAAAGCCAATACTCGATTCAATCAATGGATTAGCTAACAGTTGGATTAGATAGGCAAACGCTACTGAAATGACATTCGATAAAAACATGATATAAATAGCTTCCATTCTGAACAGACGCTTGATATACCCTTTTTTGTATCCGATCGAGCGCAATACACCAATCTCTTTGGTTCGTTCTACAACTCCGATATACAGAACAACTGCGATCATTACCCCTGCAACGATCAAAGAAAGTCCAGCGATGAATGCTAACAAGTACACAATAATATCAGTAAATTGCTTAAATGTGTCCAAGAAGGAA
Organism: Enterococcus silesiacus; assembly: GCF_001886225.1. Taxonomy (NCBI): domain Bacteria; kingdom Bacillati; phylum Bacillota; class Bacilli; order Lactobacillales; family Enterococcaceae; genus Enterococcus; species Enterococcus silesiacus. Next base: position 65,066 of record NZ_JXLC01000018.1, read on the forward strand.
GACGCATTTGTGATCGCATAATTTTCGTATTCTGGGTCTTCTTTGTATTTTTCAATAAACGTTTCAGCAGCTTCTGGATTTTCCGCAAATGCATCGATTGTATAGATTGGCTTATCGATACCCATGCTTTTCACCATGTCAGTAAATGTTTTCGGTGATGCCATAAAGCCTTGGACAAAACCTTCTTCTTCTGGTGAGGTAATTCCTTGAATCACTGTTTCTATCTCAATTGTCGTGTTATCAACGCTCTGATCACGACCTTGATAAACTAACGTAATTGGTTTTGAGATTAACTTTTCGACACTTTCTTTTGTCAACTCTGAGTTTTTCAAGCCTAGTATTTCTCTAGCTACAGAAGCTGGCAGGACAACCCCTGATTCTTCTGGGGTTACAAAAGTTCCAGCTAGTAAATAACCATCAGCTACGGTGTTCGTTTTATAACGTTCCTTGTTTAGATTGGCCTCATCCATTTGCGATGGTGCTAACTCTTCAATCAATTTGTCATCATATTTAAATCGAATACCAGCGATATTCGCTCTTTCATAAACTTCTGTGATTCCTTCGTCAGCATAAAGCTCCTTTAATTTTTTAATTTCTTCTTCTTTTAGCAGTTCAGAGGCCCTTGGTGGTCCACCACGTTCTGGATCTTGATAATAAGAGGTAATTTGATTTGGAGAATATGCTGTTTGGAAAAAGTCACCAAGTACTTCCGTAATCCCGTTTCCGATACCTAAAGCCAATAAAATCGCAGTGATCCCAATAGATGTACCGAAAGCAACTAACAGATTTCTTAAAATCCGACTAAAAAAGTTTTTACTAACTAGTTGCAAGGTAGCACCAATCGAAAGAGACACGCGTGATGCAACTTTTTTCTGTGTTTGATTTTTTTTGAAATCAGGTGCCTTAATTCGGTCATCACTTAATATCCGGCCGTCTCTTACTCTTAAGATCTTCGTTGCATAACGCATCAAACTTTCATCATGAGTAACTGTAATCACTAATGTGCCTTCATTACTCAGTTGCTTCAATAGATCAATGATCGCTGCTGCCGTGACTGAATCCAACGCTCCAGTTGGCTCATCAGCTATGATCACTTTTGGATCATTTGCAAGCGCTCTAGCAATCGCTACGCGTTGTTTTTGTCCGCCAGAAAGCTGACTAGGATACTTATTAGCGTGATCAGCTAAACCGACTTTGCTCAAAAGCTGGACCGCACGATCTGTCCGCTCAGATGGACTTAACATTTTATCTAAATAAAGAGCGCTTTTGACATTTTCAAGTACAGATAGATGGGAAACTAAATTGAAGCTTTGAAACACAAAACCAATTTCATTTTTGTGAAAATCGTCCATGTTCTCTGATTTTAAGTTTTGTCCTTCGTAAAAAATATCGCCACCATAATCCGTATCCAACCCACTGATGATATTTAGCAAGGTTGTCTTACCACTACCGCTAGCACCTAAAATCAAGGCAAAATCACCAGCTTCAAAGGTTGTCGTTATTTCATGTAAAACAGGCTCTTTTTTATTATCGATCGTAAAGCTTTTCGACACTTTTTTTAATTGATACATTTTTTATCCTCCTATCTAGAATCTTTGGATTGATTTTTTTCCAGCCACAAATAAGTGAATAAAATCGCAGCAGATAAGCAAGTATTTAAAAGAAACGTGCTTGGGTAAAACATACCATTATTTGCCGTTAATTCGATATTCAAACCTTGAGGAAAATAATAGCGTGCAACATCATTCAGTAAAACGACAAGGATCCAGCCAATCGCTATTACAAAGGTTTTAGAGTAATTTGGCAGCCACAATTTGGCAATTACACCTCTAAATAAAATCAGGTAGCTGATCATACCAGCAAGATAAACGGCTAATTCTAACGCTAAAAGCAATAACTGGAACACACCTAAAGTGATGGTAGCAAAGTTGAATACTAGATTGATCACAACGATCAAGATCACTTGAAGATAAGAAAGTAAATATTTTGCAGCAATTTTTTCAAATGTAGATTGCGTGACGGTACTGGCCAAGGTTTGATGGTTTGACTGGATATCCAGTTGATTAATCCGCCAAGACAGAACAACTGCCGCGACAAAAGAGAGTAGAATCGGCAAACGTTCCCATTGGGATTCAGGCATGATCACTTGAAAAACGTATTTAGCAAAATAGCTAGTTAAAATCAAAAGTAAACTACTTAAAAAGAACTTCTTACTTTTTTCATGATAAAAATTAAATAAACGTATCATTGGCTTCCTCCTCATAGATTTCCTTCAGGGACATATTTTTTTGTTCTCGTAAGTCTTCCAGATTAATTACCTCGCAATATCTGAATGGATTCATAAATAAAACATCTGTAAATAAGGTATCCATTTCTTCAATAAAATTCGTAGAAACTAAAATGATTTTTTCTTCACCACTGGCTCTTCTCAGCATCTTTTTTACTTGGATACGAGAAGAATAGTCTAAGTAAGCAAATGGTTCATCTAACAACAAAATACTTGTCTCTTTAGCATATTCACAAGCTATTTTCACTTTGACTTTGGTCCCTTCTGAAAGTTCCAGCCATTTTTGCTTTGGCGAAATATTCCATATTTCTAATTGTTCGACTGCTTTTTCCAAGCGAAATTCTGGAAATAAAATAGTGTACTCCATTAGAATTTGTTGAACTGTTTCTGTTTGTTCAAAATAGTTTGTTGTTGAAACATATGCGATACTTGATTTGAAGAGCTCACTATTTTGCGGTTGATCATTATATAGAATCGATCCTGTACTCACCTGTCGTTGTCCTGAGATACAGTCTAACAGTGTTGTTTTTCCTGTTCCGTTTTTCCCTAGAACACCGAGGATTTGGCCTTCATTCAGGTTAAAAGACAGCTCTTGAAAAATACTTTTTTGATATTGTTTGCCAATATTATTTACCTTTAGTTTATTCATCTGCACTCCTCACAATCCGTTCAATGATATGCTCCCTTTCATTCTGAGTTAACTCTAGCTTTCTTAATTGAGTGATAAAGGCTTCCAAATGAGCTTCAATCAATCGAAAACGTAAATCTGTAATTTTATCGGCTTTATCTGTCACGAACTTACCAATCCCTCTCTGACTGATCAAAATTTCTTGTTGTTCTAAAATACTATAGGCTCGTTGAATCGTTGTCGGGTTCACTTCTAAGTCCTCCGCTAATTGTCTAACTGATGGTACTTTTTCGTTTTGCTGCCAATGATCACTGGCTATCCAATGTTCAACTTGCTCGATGATTTGTTGATAAATGGGTCTGTTCCCGTCATAATTCACATGCATCCTCCCTTTTCTAGTTGTATACTGTACTGCTTAAGTCACACACTCAGCTGGTAAAACCTATTCTAGAGGAAATAAAAAAAACAATTTATATCCATGATATAAATCGCTTTAAATTGGCTATTATTCCTCAATTTCGTTGGATTACTGCTAGTAATGCTATTATTTCGATCTAAAAATTATGTTATACTTTTTTTACTTACCTATTAGATTAAAGGAGTGATGACTTATTGAACTGTATAAAGAGAATACAAATTTAATTGAGTACTTAAAAAAACAACTACATAGCGGCTGGACGGAAAAAAAATATGAAAAAGACAAAATGATTGTTGATGAATATGAAAAAACCGCTAATTTCTATTATATTGTAGAAGGCGTTATCTGCGTTGAAATTCTTAATGATGAAAAGCGTTATATTTCCTCTTTTATTTTTGAAAATGATTTTTTTGGCTTAGATAGTTTTTCTACATTTAAACAAAAAGCACACTCTATTCGAGTTATCAGTGACAATGCAACGATTTTTAGTTTACCAAAAGAAACACTTTTAGATACTTTAAATGAACAACCGCAGTATTATGAATTATTATTGACTAATTTTGCTGATATTTTCCAGCGACACTATGGCTACTTTGATTTTCTACATTTACCAACAACAGAACGAATTAAAACTGCGTTAAGTTACTTAAGTGAACATATTGGCTATCTAACACATGACGAGCATTTCGAACTGCCCTCTTTTATTACGCAAGAAATTTTATCAAAATTCTGCCGTACCTCACAATCTAGGGTCTCAGTTTCTTTAAGTGAACTGGAAAAAACTGGCTGGCTTTTGAAAAAGAAAGTGCCAATCACAATAAAATAAACACCAAAAATCAATATAACACTGATTTTTGGTGTTTATTTTATCTTGTTTTTACAATCATTTCTAACGCTTTTGCCATGTCTTCACTAGCTAGATCGATATTGTCAGCTTCCAGACACTGTTTTAGATTTTCCGTTACGACAAGTCCGATAACTTTATCAATACTTGAGCGAACTGCCATCAATTGCGTGACTACTTCTCGACAATCTTTTCCTTCATCCATCATTTTCAAAATTCCGCGAATTTGTCCTTCAGAACGCTTCAGGCGATTCGCTAATTTAGGATCACAAGCCATCCACAACTGCTCCTCTCCAGGCAGACATACCACCCATTACATTCGTTACATCATACCCTACTGAAGCAAGATATTCACTAGCCATTTGTGAACGTCCACCAGCTTGACAGATAATATAGTAGGATTGAGCTTTATCCAACGATTCAGCGGTTTCTTGCAATGTGCTTAGTGGTAAGCTTTTTGCCCCTTTGATATGCCCTGAAGCATACTCATCTTCTTCACGTACATCTATTATTGCTAATTCATTTCTTTTTTCTAGTTGTTCAAACTCATCGATCATGATTGATTTATACATTATTTAATAACCTCCTGAGGGTAAATTGTACTATAGATTTGAAAAGCACCATCTAAATTTTTAACATCAAAACCATTATTTTTTAAGATACGTTCTGCTAAATAGCTACGTTGTCCACTTTGACAACTAACGATAATTTCTTTATTCTTTGGTAATTCTGATAAATGATCTCTTAATTCATCTAATGGAATATTTTCAGCATGAGGCAGAGAACCATTATTTTTTAGTTCACTAGAGTTTCTCACATCAAGTAACATGGCGCCATTCTTTATTGCTTCTTTTAATTCATAGTATTGGATATTGTCAGAAAAACCTTCAACAATATTCGCTGCGGCATAACCGATCATATTAACAGGATCTTTGGCTGAACCAAATGGTGGTGCGTACGTAAATTCCAACTCAGGTAAATCCATAACGGTCAAACCTGCTTTGATTGCTGTCGCAATGATATCAATGCGTTTATCCACACCATCTTGACCAATCGCTTGGGCTCCGTATATTTTACCTGTTACAGGATGGAATAAAAGCTTCATTACGATTGGATGACTACCAGGAAAATACCCTGCATGGCTTTTTGATGTGGTGTGAACTGCTTTATATTCTAGTTTGCTATTTCGTAATTGACGCTCACTCAAACCTGTACTGGCCGCGGCAAGATCAAATACTCGAACAATTGCTGTGCCGATACTTCCTTTATTTTTACGAGTAACTCCTGCAATCACATCCGCCACTTGTCTACCCTGACGATTTGCAGGAGATGCAAGTGAGATTAACGCATCTTCTTCTGTGATCTGTTGTTTGACAATGATCGCATCGCCAACCGCGTAAATATCAGGATCATTTGTTTGGTAGGCTTCATTTACAACAATCCCACCACGTAAGCCCGTTTTTAAATCAGCGGCAACAGCTAGATCACTAGATGGTTTGACACCGATCGATAGCACTGTGAAATCACTTGAAATTGTTTCACCTGAACTTAATTCGATTTTCTTTCCAGCTTCTTTAAATGCCGTTGCTCCAGCCCCTGTATAGACAGTAATCCCTTTTGCCTTTAATTCTTTTTCAACAAAGGCAGCCATCTCCTCATCTAAAGGTGGTAAGATTTGCGGCGCTGCTTCTACGATCGTGACAGCAATGCCAAGGTGACTTAAATTCTCTGCCATTTCTAGACCAATAAATCCTGCCCCAATCACAACGGCTTGTTTTGGTTGGTCATTTTTGACGGCTGCTACGATCTTATCGACGTCTGGAACATTTCGTAAGGTATAAACATTTGTCGCTTCAGCCAGCCCTTCAATTGTTGGTATCACTGGCTGTGCCCCGGGTGATAGAATCAGTTTATCGTAACTGATTGTGTCCTCTTTCCCATGTGCATTGGTTAAAACTGTTTTATTTTCTCGATCGATTTTGACTGCTTCTGTTTCCGAATATACATCAATATTGAATCTTTTTTTCAACTGTTCAGGTGTTTGCAAGATCAACTCTGAACGTTCACTGATTTCTCCTGATACATAATAAGGCAAGCCGCAGTTTGCAAATGAAACATACGGTCCTTTTTCTAAAACAATGATTTCGATTTCTTCTGATAATCTTCTTAATCTCGTAGCTGCTGACATTCCACCCGCTACACCGCCAATAATCACTACGCGCATTACAATTTCCCTCCTCTAACTGCCCCACGCCAAGCACTCATACCGCCTTTGACGTTGATCGCATCGATTCCTTTAGCTTTTAATTTTTTGACTGCTTGCCGACTTCTCATTCCAGATTGACAAATCACATAGACTGGTTGATTTTCTTTTGATTGGTAAGTCGAAATTTTACTTAATGGGGTATTTTTAGCGTTTGGGATGTGACCTGACGCAAATTCGGTCTTCTCCCGAACATCAAGAACTATTGGTTTTGAATCTAGAATTTGTTGAAGTTCAGTTGTACTAATTGAATTTCCTTTTAAAAATGAAAACATTCGCTCCTCCTTTATACCCATGAGGGTATTTACAAAGATTATCATAAACGATTTTACTAACCTTGTAAAGAGGTTTGTTTTTAAGTCTTCTGGAAATTCTTTCTTACTCAATAATAAAAAGACTACCGACATTTTTAGCAGTAGTCTTTTCCTATTCCAATCAGTGATTGATTTTTTTTAAACTCTGGTTTATTTCTTCTGCAACTTTAAAGGACTGAATCAAAAGCAATAACCAGACAACGCTATAACAAATTAGAACGATACTACTTACAGCTGCTAGATAGTGTAAAGAAAAAATACTATACCCCTTCAGGTAACTAATAGAAAAAACGACGATTAACGTTCCTAAATAACTAAATAGATTTTTCCACCCCTCAGAAAGTTTAGAACGTTGGTCAATGGTCATCGTAAAAGCTGCGGCCATCAAAGCTATTACAAATAAATCAAATGGAGTAGTACTTGAAAGTAGTTTACTGAAAGAAAATCCAAACAACTTTATTTGACTCAACAACGGGTGCTCAAAAAGAAAACTTAAAACAGTGATTGAGGTAAAAATATAACACGTTGTTGTTAATACTCGAGATATAAATTTCATAAGCCCACCTCAAAAGATTTTATTTTTTCTTTTAACGGTTTTACATAGTGTCTATTGATAATTAGCTTCTCTTCATTTTTTAAGGACGCTTCAAGTTTCCCATGAAACAACGGTCTGACACTCTCCAGTTTTTCAATGTTTAACAGGGTAGATTTACTGATTCTTTGAAAATTCGGTTGTTCTAACAACTGTTCGAGTTCATATAACCGATACGTTGTTTCAAATACTTCTTGAATACTATAAATAAATATTTTTTCATCAATTGATTCAAAATAATAAATTTCATTCAATGGAATGTAATAGGTTTTTCCTTCTTTTTTTCCTTGTAATTGAAAATTGAACTGTTCAATATAACGAGTTAAACGTTTCACAGCATTCATTTTATCATTGTGGCGGATAACAATTTCAATTTCAGTAAGTTCACCAGACTGCTCTACGATCAGCTTCACTTAAATCCCTCCAAACTACGGATTATCCAATTTAATCTCTTTCAAGATCTGATTAAATTTTTCATTTTCCTCATTATGAGGTTGATGGGCGGACGAGTCAAACACAAAAATATCCTTTTTAGGTGCTTCTAATTTTTCATAATAGTTTTGGACTAATTTATAGGATGTCACATAATCATATTTTCCCTGTAAGATATAGACTGGTACACTAACATTAGCAGCAGTTTTATTTAAATCTTCTGCTAACGTATAGTTGAATAAATGGTTCAATGAACCTTGTACTCCTTTTAGAAAATCAATTTTCTCACTAATTGTATATCCTTTAAAAAATAGTAGGTTTTGATAACTTTGCTCTAACATTTTACGACCATCTTTGTGCGCATTTCCTCCACCAAATTTATTTAGTAATTCTGAGCGAGTCGACATGATATACTCTGTGGAAGGGAAATTAGAGGTCTTGGGTGTTTCATTTTCCAATGCTTGGATTGCTTTGGTATCTTTGGTTTTATTGGCATTTTCCAACATAAATTCATAGGCTATTTTTTCTGACTCTTTTTGATTAACTACTTGACCGATACCAATGTAGGCTTGATAGTTTTCTGGTTGTTTTTGAACTGTTTTCATCCCTAAAAAGCTTCCCCAAGAATGACCCATGAGATAAATTTTTTCTTGTCCAAATCGCTCTTTAAGGTACTCAGTCACTTCTAATGTATCTTCAACCATTTGATCCAAATCAACTGGATTTTTTTCTAAATCAGTATATGACATTCCAGCTCCTCGTTGATCCCAGTAACACACTGTATACATTTTTTCTAGTTCAGCAAAACTTTCTTTTGACATCGCATACTCTGGATTACCAGGTCCACCGTGTAAAAATAGTAATACTGGATTCTCTGGATTTTCACCTACGATAAACAATCCTTGTTCCATGCCACCAATCATTACTTTTTTCTTTTCCATCAAAAATTCTTTGCTATTAGAATCCTTATATGGTGCTAATGATCCTAGTGAATTTACAGATAAAAATAGGACTAGTCCCCCTACTACTATGGTTACAGCCATTGTGCTGCCTGCTAAGATCTTTTTCCAACGCTTATTTAATAATTTAGTATTCATATACTCATGCCTCTTTTCTATCTCATTTTTAATAAGATAAGTATTATAATAAACAATTTCTTTGTATTTACTATAGACTATCGGCTAACGTGCATTTTTGACAGGTTAAGTTACTTCAACTGACAATTGTTTAGCGTATTTACATCTTTTTGTGCTAATTGTGTTTGTTACTTTGTATTTAAGCGATATCCTTTTGAGCAATCATTGAAAACAACTTCAAGATATCGTGAGAATAGATCACCTGTTGTCAGAGTTACGTACCAAAATAAACTCGTTATTAAAATAATAAGCTAATGTTGATGATTCATAGTTGGTTTTTCGTTTATTTAATGTAAGATAAAGCAAGATTAGCAACTCAAAAATCCCCAATTTCTATCCTAAAAAACCTATTTCTTAAGAAAGTCCAATAATTATTAACTTATTTGGCACATTTTTGTAACATTTAACCTCTATACTGAATGTAACACTTAAAGAAAAGAGGTTATTAGATGAATCAAGGCATTCTAAAAAAACAAAATATTTTACCCTTACTATTGATTCTACTTCTTTCATTTGCTAGTCTTTTCCTTATTTTTAATAAAGAAGAACAACCAATCCAAGATGAAGCGACTGCTTACCAGCAGATTTTTATTGATGAAATAGCATCTGAAGCCAAGCTTTTACAAAAACAAACTCATTTATTTGCCAGTATCACGATTGCTCAAGCGATTTTAGAATCTGACTGGGGTCGTAGTGATTTAGCTGTAGACGCTAAAAATTTATTTGGTATTAAAGGTGCTTTCAATGAGCAATCTAGCATTATGCCCACAGATGAGTTTATTGATGGTGAACGAATCACGATTGATGATTCTTTTAAAAAATATGAAACGGTCCAAGAATCAATGGCCGATCACATAGAATTTTTAAAAGGCGGCACTTATGAAGGCATTAAAACAAGTAAAAATTATCAAGAAGCGGCTGTTGCTTTGCAGAATGGTGGTTATGCAACTGACCCCGATTACGCTGAAAAACTGATTCAATTGATTGATGAATTTAAACTATACAAGTATGATAAATAATCAAAGCATATCAAGAGCTGTTCTGATCTAATGCTGTTATGCTTGTTGTTGGGAGATTGTTGATATGGATCATTTTTACTATATTCTAAAAGATAGCGGTAATACTATTTTACGAAACAAAGGAGCTGCTTTTTTTAAAAGTATTTTTTCTTTTCTATATTTCTTTGTTTTGACCCTTTTGCTCCACGCTTGGATCACTTCAGCTCATTTGAAGAAAATAGAGGAGCAAAATAGGTTAAAAGAAATTGATTCGCTGGATGCTTTTACTCAATCAAATGCCAGTCAAAATCTAGTGACTTTATTAGAGAGTTTAACCAATGCCTTACTTATTTTCAGCATTGGTTTGCTTTTATTCGGGATTTTTTATCTTTTTATTTATTTTCAAAGAGCAATCATATTGGATAAAAAAGAACTGATCCTTAAAAAAATGTTAGGTAGCTCAGCGCTTCAAGTCACAAGTGAGCTTTTTATTGAGCCTTTGTTGCTCATTATACCAAGTAGTCTTCTAGGCTTGACTACAGCAGAATGTCTCTATACGCTTTTTTTTAAGCTATCTGATTCATGGTTCATAGATATTTTGTTTCACCCAAGCTATTTTGTCCTTTTAGTGGATTTTCCGTTGATCGGATGTTTTTCACTTTTACTTATAGGTCAATTTTTCTACTTCAAACAAAAAATAACGAATCTTTAAAAGGAGACTTGGACATGCATATTTTAGTTGCCGATGATAGCCCCGAAATGGTACAAATCGTTAGCGCCTATTTAAAAAAGGATGGATTTACAGTCTATACTTCACTGGATGGTGAAGCGGCTTTAGATATTTTTTATCAAGAAAAATTAGATTTAGCTATTATTGATTGGATGATGCCTAAAATTGATGGCATTGAGGTCATTAAAACGATCAAAGCCGAAAGCTCATTAAAGGTCTTGATGCTCACAGCTAAATCAACTGGTGAAGACGAATTTCTTTCTTTATCTAGTGGTGCAGATGACTACATCACCAAACCATTTCATCCACAAGTGCTATTATTACGTGTCAAAAAATTGCTTGGTTTAACGCGTTCATTATATGTGAGAAACTTATTGATCGATCCAGCTAATTTAAAAGTTTGGAAAGAGGAACAAGCATTGGATTTAACAAAAAAAGAATTTGATTTGCTGATGATGCTGGTTAAAAATCGTGGCAGTATTTTATCAAGAGAACAATTGTTAGTCGGTGTTTGGGGCATGGATTATGATGGTGTGGCGCGAACGGTGGACACACATATTAGACGACTTCGTGAAAAAATTGGCGATGAGACCATCACCACCAAAAGAGGAGTGGGCTATCTCATTGAACAAGAAAACTAGAAAAATCAGTACGACGCTTACTTTAACCTTTTCTTTGATCATTATTGGTAGCTTTATTGTTATGTTTGTTTTGAATAGTTTAATTGTGCCTCACTACTATTTTTCAAAAATGGAACATAAGGTTAGCTCTGTTATGACCGATATTCAACATAGCGCCAATTCAGAACAACAACTAGCAGCATTAGAAGACAACAATCAAGTCACGATCATCACACGAAGTTTAGAGGGTACCTCACTTGATGATTTTAATGAAGCCTTAAATGTAGAGTTGAATCGAAAGAAAGTGGCATTAAATCGTTTTTGGGTCACACAAGAAACCTTGGATCAATTACAAAATAATCCTCAGGCTGTTCAACGTAATTTCGACCAAGGAAAACAAAAATCAAGTTTCTTAGTTGAGATGCGGGTGATTGATCATACTTTTTACTTAGTGGGAGTTTCTACTGTTAATTTTTCAGAAACGGCTAATCTGATCAATACCTTTAACTTTCTTTCTTTGAGCCTGACATTGGTGCTGATCATTGTGTTGATTTACATTTCTGTTCGAAAAATAACTGATCCTTTAGTTAACTTAAAAAAAGTAGCGGAAGAAATCACTGGACTGAGTTTTGTGACAACGGACGATATTCCGGCGAATGAAATTGGTGAGTTAGCCCTTAGCATCAACAAAATGAGTTACGCTTTGGCAACATATCAAAAGAACTTACTTGCTAAAAATGAACAACTTAAACAATTTACAGCTGATTTAACTCATGAATTAAAAACACCGATTGCTTTAATCAAAGCATATGGTTCTGGTATCGAAGATGATTTAGACGACGGCACGTATCTTGAAGTGATTTTACAACAAACCCAACGATTGAATGATATCGTTGATCAAATGCTAGATTATGCAAAATTAGAACAACAACAGCCAATCAATAAAGTCCCGTTGCAATTGTCAGATACTTGGAGACAAACAGTAGCAGAACTTCAACCTACGATGGAAAAAGAAGAAATTTTATTGCTAGAAGCAGACACAGATACCCCTCTTTCATTGATTGAAGCAGATTCGATTTTGCTCAAAAGAGTTTTTGATAATTTATTGACTAACAGTATTAAATACACCACGGACAAAGAGATCCAAGCCAGTTGGCGTGAAACGGAAGAATTTATCGAATTTACGATCAGTAATCAAACCTCTCTAAATTCAGATTTTGATGTAAATAAGCTTTGGGAAGCCTTTTATGTCCATGAAAAATCACGGAATAAAAACCTTTCTGGCACAGGACTTGGTTTATCGATCGTGCAATCAATCATGAATGAACATGGCTTTACGATCGAAACAAGATTGGTGCATACGACCTTGATTTTTGTTTTACATTTTTATAAAGTTAGCGAACAAGCGTAGCAATTTACGCTTGTTTTTTTATGTTTGATTTTGGCATTTTTCTGTAACATTGGGTTGATAAACTTTGGTTATGTTATTGAGTTGGGTGAGTCCGCTTAGCTCTTGTATTATCTAGCTTCGCAGGCTTGCTCCTCGGAAAAAAGATGAACTATGCTTGAGGCAAAGAACGCCTCTGTCATACTTCCCTATTTTTCTGTCGGAGCAGAATGAGCCTGCTCAGCTTTTAATGTTATCTGGCTTCATGAGCCAGCATCTCGGAAAAAAGATAAAATCTGGATGTTACAAAAAACGTCACAGTCAGATTTCCCTATTTTTCGTCGATGCTAAATGGCTCATTCAGCTTTTAAATTAGGAGGAATGTAATACATGAAAAAATTTATCATCTATCTAAGCCTAGCTGCAATCACACTATCTCTATCAGCTTGTAGCTTAAACAAAACAAATGTATCTAGCAAGAAAGAAGAGCTGATCGTCAACAAAGAGATCGAGAAAAATAAGAGCTACGCTAAAACTGATTTCTCTTTTGACGTTGATCCTGCTACTTTCACTGTTTCAATCACCGAAAATGGTGACAAAGCAGAAGTATCCAAGCCACAAGAAGCAAAAGAAGTGACTGATTTAAAAAAGAGCAAAGAAGAAATCAGTTGGACTTATCCAAATGAAAAAATCAAGGTCAAAATAAAAAAAGAAAAAAATCATCTTGCTGTGGCACTCACAAGTTTATCCGATGAAGATACATCTTTCACTTGGCCTAAATTAGATGCTAAAAACTATGTATTACCCATTGCAGAAGGAAAAACGATTCCTAATGATCAAAAAGAATGGCTTGCTTACTTTAGGCAAAATCAAGAATTATCGATGAGTGAAGCGTTCTCAATGAGTTTTTTTACAACCAATCAAGAAACGTTTGCTACAACATTTGTAATGAATAACACATTTAATAGTGATCTCTTAACTAAGACCAAGCCTCACCTTACTTTGGAAGCCAGTCACAATTTTATCGGCTTCGACAAAAATAAAACCTTGAATTATCGACTATATGTTACCGATAATGATCCTGTCGCTATCGCTAAAACCTACCAAATGGACCGCATCGATTTGGGAGAATTCAAAACACTTGATGAAAAGGAAAAAGAAAATCCAGAAATCAAAAAAATGCGTGGTGCAATCCAAGTGTATTACTGGAACAGTCGCATTTTAACTACAGAAGATATTAAATGGTCCAAACTACCTCAAAAGGTGGATGAGCCAATTTTCCAATGGATCGGTGACTTACTAACTCAATACGGTGAAGATGGTTCTGAGGAATATCTAAAAGCTTTAAAAGCGTTTAAAAACAATGAGGGCTATAAATATGAAAAAAATACATTCTTAACATCGATCAATTATGTCCTACTTTATCCGCAATTTTACGCTAAAGATATTTTTAAAAATCCAGATGCCGAGGCGCAAAAACTAATCGATAAAGGTATCGACAAACTAAGTGAACAGGAACGGTACACATTAAATAAACATCTCTTAGCTGATGTCTTAGGTGATTTAACTCCGCCCCTTGAACAATGGGGACAAGCAACTTCATCAGATGTATTCAAAGACATGAAAACAGTCGGCGTCGACAATGCTTGGATTGGTCTACCAAACTGGGCCAATGGCTTGATGAATCCTGAGATGGTCAAAATAGCCGTTGATCAAGGCTATCTAATTGGTCCGTATGATTCTTATCAGTCGATTCAAGAAAATGCTAGCATCGATTGGAATACAGCTTCTTTTCCTAACAATAATCTATACGAAAATGCAACAGTTACGAAAAAGAATGGTGAAAAAGTTGCTGGTTTCTTAGGTAAAGGTCGCAAACTTAATCCGACACAAATTTTCCCTGACGTAGAAGAACGGTTTACAGGCATCATGCAAAACAAGATTCCTTTTAATTCTTGGTTCTTAGATACAGATGCCGCTGGCGAAATTTATAATGACTATAGTCCTAATCACTTGACTACTCAAAGCGAAGATGTTGCGGGCCGTTTAAAACGAATGGATTATTTCAATCAAAATGGTCAAGTTGTCGGTTCTGAAGGTGGAAATGACTTTGCTTCAAAGGATATGGTTTTTGCCCACGGAATCGAAACACCTGTCATTATGTGGTCTGATCCTGATATGCGTCAAAATAAAGAAAGTGACTATTATGTAGGAAGTTATGCTGCTTTAGATGGCGGTATTCCAACAAAATACAAAAAAGTTGTACCGATCAAGGAAGAATACAAAGCGATTTATACTGATCCTGTTTATTCTCTGCCACTTTACAAACTTGTTTACAACCGTTCGGTGATTACTTCACATCAATGGGAATGGGATAGCTACAAAATCAAGGATCAAGTCGGTGAGCGTCGCATGAAAGAGTATCTATACAATACACCGCCAATGATGCATATCGATAAAGCAGCTTGGGATGAACATAAAGAAGATATCTCGGAAAATGCTAAAATTTGGAGTCCTTTCCAAAAAGTAGCTTTACAACATGAAATGACAGATTTTAAAGTCTTGACAGATGATCGCTTGGTTCAAAAAACGGAATTTGGTGATACATTATCTGTGATTGCTAATTTCTCTAGTACTGATTACGATGCATATGGGATTAAGGTTGTCAGTCATACTGCTTTGATCATAAATGATGAGAAAGAAACTGTTGTACAAACAAATGACTAGCACGCGATACACATAGTTCTTTAATGTAAAACAATGAAGAGGATGGGACAAACACCCATGAGGGCTATCGCCCT
>NZ_JXLC01000019.1:0-79280 GCF_001886225.1 Enterococcus silesiacus
GTTTTTTTAAGGGTTTAGTTTTCGTATAAAAAGCGTTCAGCTTATTTCCGAAGGAGCTGCTTTTTTCTCGCCGTTTATTCGGATTTAGAGCGCGAAACAAAACTGATCTTTAGTTTTGTCCCACGCTCTTTACCTTTCAAAGTTCTCCTGTTAAAAACTGTGCTCTACCGTACCCAAAGCTCCAATCTGAATCATTGTTGATGACAAATGAAACAAGTAAGTTTTCGGGTGCAATACCACACAATTCCTCTAGTTGTTCAGAAAGTAGAAAATAAAACATTTTCTTTTGTTCTGTAGGTCGTTCGCGGCTAATAACAGTTAATGAAATCATTTTTTCAGGCTCTCGTTTAAAACCTAGACCGGTGTCTTCCATCACCATTTCAAAAGGTTTATGTTGAGTAACGATTTGATATCTATCGCCCGTTGGGACTTTAAAAGATTCTAAAACTGCGGAATGAGCAACATCCAGAATCGCCTGTATTTCTTCTTTGCTGCGGCCTTCGACCATATCAAATTTTAGTAGTGGCAAGTAGATTCCTCCTTTTTTCCGTTACTAATTACTATATAAAAGTTCGATCGTATGCAAGTCGCAAAAATCTACATACTTTTGTGGAAGCTCTTTTGTTGTAACGATCCCCTTGATACTTTCTAGAGGTGAGTAAGTAAGCAGCGTAGAATGATCGAACTTTGAACTATCTGCAAGCAGATAAATGTCTTTGGCTCTTTGGACGATCATTTTTTTTATGCGGTATTCCATTAAATCTGAATTAGTTAATCCGCTTGTAATCGATACGCCGGTAGCTGCCATAAATGCTTTATTTATATTGTATCTTGTAACTACGGCTTCATCTTCGATTCCCACAAAAGATCGAGTTTTTCTTTTATAGCTATTTCCGATCAGGATGAGCTGGACATTGTTCATTGCTGCAGCTAAGTTAATGATATCAAGATTGTTTGTCAGTAAGGTGAACGGAAGCTCTGGGTTCACATTGTTTAAAATCTGACTGGTGGTTGTGCCTGAGTCGATATAAATTAAGTCGTTTTCTTCAATTAGTAAAGCAGCACGTGCCCCGATCGATTCTTTTTCCTTTTGGTTGTGAATATTTCGATTTTCAAAAGAAACCAAATTATTCTCTACGTAGACCACACCCCCATAGACCTTTTTCAACGTCCCTCTTTTTTCCAATTCATTGATGTCTCGACGAATGGTATTTTTAGAAACATTGAAAACACGACAAAGCTCATCAAGAGAGATACTTCCTTGTTGCTGTATATAGTTTTCAATTTGTTGAATGCGTTGTAATTTCATATGCGCTAACCTTTCCACTTTGTGTTATTAACGTCACTATAACATAGGGTCTAGATGTAATCAACATGTAACCAAATACCTTTGGTAATTAACCAGAAATTATCTTTTTATTTTTAGTTGGAATAAGGAAGTAATCAAGAATTACTGAAAAGGAACAGGTTTTTTTATTATAAATAGGTTGACTATCTAACATTGCAATTGTACAATGTAATCAAAAGTTAACCAAACATCATCAAGATGTTACCAATACGTTGATTTTTAAATAGAGAACAAGGAGGACGCATAGATGACAGAGGTACGGAGATTAAAAAATTATATTGGAGGAAACTGGGTAGCGAGTCAGACTCAGTCGTACGAAAAAGTTTATAATCCAGCTACAAAAGAGATATTGTGTGAGGTACCCTTATCTACGAAAGCAGATTTGGAAGAAGCGGTCAAAATTGCGGCACAAGCTTTTGAGACCTGGAAGGAAGTAGCGGTGCCAAGGCGTGCAAGAATTCTATTTAACTATCAACAACTATTGATTAAGCATAAAGAGGAATTAGCGAAATTGATCACGTTGGAAAATGGAAAAAACCTAAATGAAGCACTAGGAGAAGTACAACGCGGCATTGAAAACGTAGAATTTGCAGCAGGAACCCCAACCTTAATGATGGGGGACTCTTTAGCATCAATTGCCACAGATGTAGAGGTAGCTAATTATCGTTATCCGATTGGTGTTGTAGCAGGAATCACTCCTTTTAATTTTCCGATGATGGTTCCGTGTTGGATGTTTCCAATGGCGATTTCTTGTGGAAATACGTTTATCTTAAAGCCATCAGAACGAACACCCTTACTGACAGAGCGATTGGTGGAACTATTTACAGAAGCTGGTTTGCCAGCGGGCGTATTTAATATTGTCTATGGGGCACATGATATAGTTAATGGAATGATAGAACACCCAGAAGTGAAAGCGATTTCCTTTGTTGGGTCGGAGCCAGTTGGGAAATATGTTTATACTCAGGGAAGTAAACATCTAAAACGAGTACAAGCACTCACTGGTGCTAAAAACCACTCGATCGTTTTGAAAGATGCAGATTTAGATGATGCGGTGACAAATATTGTATCAGCAGCATTTGGTTCTGCTGGTGAACGCTGTATGGCCTGTGCTGTTGTAACCGTTGAAGAAGCAGTAGCAGACAAGTTTATTAATAAATTGCAGGAAAAATCTACAGAAATCAAAGTAGGAAATGGATTGGATGATGGTGTCTTCTTAGGTCCGGTCATTCGGGAAGCAAATCAAAAAAGAACCTTTAACTATATTGAAAAAGGACTTGCAGAAGGTGCGAAGCTTATTGTTGATGGTAGAAAGAATAGTCCAGATAATGGTTATTTTGTAGGAGCGACGATTTTTGATGGTGTAACAACAGATATGACGATTTGGCGAGATGAAATTTTTGCCCCAGTATTATCGATTATCCGAGTGAAAGATCTAAAAGAAGCAATTACAACCGCTAATCAGTCTGAATTTGCAAATGGTGCTTGTTTATTCACTAATAATGCCTCTGCGATTCGTTACTTTAGAGAACATATTGATGCAGGCATGCTGGGAATCAATTTAGGGGTACCTGCACCAATGGCATTTTTCCCATTTTCTGGGTGGAAATCTTCTTTCTATGGCACACTACATGCCAATGGTAAAGATAGTGTGGAATTTTATACGCGTAAAAAAGTAGTTACAGCTCGTTACCCTAAAGCGACTATTTAACTGGAAAGAAGGAGTAAATATGGCCCGTTTAAACTATAAGCCCGTTCCAAGAATGTTGAATGAAGGAACTTCATTACTTCAGCATATCCATAAAAAAAATGCAGCTTTGCACTATATTGAGCTGAAGGTACTTGAGATGACAGCTGGTAGCACCTATCAAGAAAGTTTAGGAAAAAAAGAGGTTTGTATTGTTGCATTGACAGGGAAAATAACTGTAACAGATGGTGAACAGATTTTTGATGAAATCGGGACACGTGAGAGTGTCTTTGAGAAAATTCCAACGGACAGTATCTATATTTCTATAGAGCATTCATTTGAAATTACAGCAAATTCTAAAGCAAGCATAGTACTTTGTTACGCTCCATCTGAGAAAAGCAAACCTACCGTATTGATCAAAGCATCAGATAACACAGTTGAGCAACGCGGAAAATACCAAAACAAACGTTTAGTGCATAATATTTTGCCAGACACAAGCCCACATGCTGATCGTTTATTGGTTGTTGAAGTGTTTACTGACGGTGGTAATTGGTCAAGTTATCCGCCGCATAAACATGATCAGGATAATTTACCGTTGGAATCTAAATTAGAAGAAACATATTATCATGAATTAAATCCTAGGCAAGGTTTTGTTTTTCAGCGTGTTTATACTGATGATCGTTTGCTTGATGAAACGATGACTGTTGAAAATGGTGATGTCGTCGTTGTGCCAAAAGGCTATCATCCAGTTGGAGTGCCAGATGGCTATGATTCTTATTATTTGAATATAATGGCCGGACCTACGAGAAAATGGCAGTTTCATAATGATCCAGATCATGAATGGATTTTAACTAGAAAATAGAGGGAGTGGCAGAGATGACAAAGAAATTTGATATAATCGCTCTTGGTCGAGCGTGTATTGATTTAAATGCTGTTGAGTATAATCGACCGATGGAAGAGACGCTGACTTTTAAAAAATATGTAGGCGGCTCTCCTGCAAATATCGCCATTGGCAGTGCTAAATTAGGTGCAAGAGTTGGATTTATAGGAAAAATTCCTGACGATCAGCATGGACGTTTTATTGAATCATTTATGAATGACGCTGGAATTGATACAAGTCAGATGTTTGTCGATCAAAAAGGACATAAAGCTGGACTGGCTTTTACGGAGATCAAAAGCCCAGAAGAATGTAGTATTTTAATGTATCGGGACCAAGTTGCAGATCTGTACTTGGCGCCTGAGGAAATTGAAGAGGAGTATATTAAGCAAGCGGATCTGTTACTAGTTTCTGGAACTGCATTGGCGCAAAGTCCATCTAGGGAGGCGGTTTTAAAAGCTATTTCTTACGCTAGAAAAAATCAAGTAAAAGTTGCATTTGAATTAGATTATCGTCCATATACTTGGCAAACATCAGAAGAGGTTGCAGTTTATTATTCGATTGTTGCTGAAAATGCCGATATTGTGATTGGTACCAGAGATGAATATGACGAAATGGAAGGGCAAAAAGGTGGAAATAATCAGCTGACGATTGATTATTTATTTCAGTATCGCCCAGAATTGATTGTGATCAAACATGGGGTGGCAGGTTCTTATGCTTATACAAAAGACGGTGGAATATATCAAGCAGGTTCTTACAAAACGAACGTTCTGAAAACCTTTGGAGCAGGTGATTCTTATGCAGCAGCATTTTTGTATGCATTGAATACAGGAAAAAATATAGAAACGGCACTGAAATATGGTAGTGCTTCAGCTGCAATTGTTGTTAGTAAGCATAGCTCCTCAGAAGCGATGCCAACAGTGAGTGAAATAGAACAACTGATCTCAGAACAATCTTGATAATAGTGAGGTGGGAAATTAATGGTTAAAACAATTCGCTTGACCACAGCCCAAGCGCTGATTAAATTTTTAAATCAGCAGTATATTCATATTGATGGAAATGAGTTTCCTTTTGTTGAAGGAGTCTTTACGGTTTTTGGTCATGGAAATGTCTTAGGAATTGGCCAAGCACTTGAAGAAGAACCAGGTCACTTAAAAGTATTTCAAGGAAAAAATGAGCAAGGGATGACTCACG
The DNA here is from genome assembly GCF_001886225.1 of Enterococcus silesiacus. Taxonomy (NCBI): domain Bacteria; kingdom Bacillati; phylum Bacillota; class Bacilli; order Lactobacillales; family Enterococcaceae; genus Enterococcus; species Enterococcus silesiacus. The sequence continues at coordinate 5,104 of NZ_JXLC01000019.1, forward strand.
CGGCTGTAGCCTATAGTCGGCAAAAATTACGACAAAAAATTTTCGCAGTGACGGCATCAGCAGGGCCAGGTTCAGCCAATATGGTTACAGCTGCAGCCACCGCTTTTGCTAATAATATTCCAGTACTGCTATTGCCAGCAGATACGTTCGCTACAAGGCAGCCTGATCCGGTCTTACAGCAATTAGAACACGAGACGAGTGCAGCGATAACAACAAATGATGCTTTTAAATCAGTATCAAGATACTGGGATCGGATCCAACGTCCGGAACAGTTGATGAGTAGTTTGCTCAGAGCCTTTGAAGTGATGACCAATCCTGCAACGTGTGGACCTGCAACGATTTGCATTGCTCAAGATACGGAAGCTGAGGCTTATGATTATGATGAAGACTTTTTCAAGAAGAGAGTTCATTATGTCGATCGGCAAATACCCGCTCAACGTGCTTTAGAAGGTGCAGTTGAAAGAATCGAGGCAAGCAAGAAACCTGTAATCATTGTTGGCGGCGGCGCAAAATATTCAGAGGCGCGTGACGCTTTGCTACGCCTATCTTCTCAATGTGGTATCCCGCTAGTAGAAACTCCTGCTGGAAAAGCAACAGTAGAGGCAGATTTTATTAATAATTTAGGTGGTACTGGCGTTTTAGGAACACTAGCAGCCAATAAAATCATTCGGCAAGCTGACTTAATCATCGGAGTCGGCACGCGCTACACCGATTTTACGACCTCGTCTAAAACGGCCTTTGACTATGAGGAAACAAAATTTTTGAACATTAATGTTAACCGAATGCAGGCGTATAAATTTGATGCTTTCCAGCTTATTGGCGATGCGAAGGAGAGTTTAACGTTGTTAACTCCGATGCTTATCGGGTATCAAACAGAACTTGGTGAAACGATCCAACACTTGAAGACAGAATGGTCTGCTGAACGAAAACGTCTGGGTGAGACTACGTTTTCAAGAACTAATTTCTCGCCAGAGATCAAAGGTCAATTTACACAGGAAACTCTAAATGAGTATGCGGATACACTGGATACAGATCTTACTCAAACAAGTGCATTTCTCGCAATTAATGACACTGTTGAAAAAGACAGTATCGCTATTGCATCAGCTGGCTCATTACCCGGGGATATGCAGCGCTTATGGAATTCGGTTGTTCCGAATACGTATCATCTAGAATATGGTTATTCGTGTATGGGGTATGAAATCGGCGGAGCCTTAGGTGTAAAACTAGCTAGCCCGTCACAAGAGGTTTACGCTATGGTCGGAGATGGTAGCTTTTTGATGCTTCACTCAGAATTGATCACGGCCTTGCAGTATCATCAAAAAATCAATATCCTACTGTTTGATAATTCAGGCTTCGGCTGTATCAATAATTTACAGATGGGCAACGGTAGTGGTAGTTATAAATGTGAATTTAGAGACTATAACAATCAAATCATGTCAATTGATTATGCTAAAGTTGCAGAAGGTTATGGTGCTAAAGTCTATCGTGCAAATACGAAAGAAGCACTTATTGCTGCATTGGAAGATGCTAAAAAACAAGATAAGTCCACATTGATCGACATAAAAGTTTTACCAAAAACGATGTCAGACGGCTATGATAGTTGGTGGCATGTAGGAGTAGCAGAAGTTTCAAAAAGCCCAGCCGTTCATGTTGCGTATGAACGTAGCCAAGAAATGTTGAAAAATGCTAAAAAATATTAACACTCTAAAAAAAGTCGTTTATCTGCTTCTTTTAAAAGGAGCAGATAAACAGTTGAATAGAATTGAAAGCGAATACAACTGTAAGCATAAAAGAACTTGTCCGACAGGTTTGTGAAAAAATAGAAAATGGAGGTAACACAATGGATTTAAAAGTAGGTGTCATCGGAACAGGTGCAATTGGAATCGAACATATCAGACGGATCAATGAAAAAGTACAAGGTGCATATGTTACGGCAGTTTCAGATATAAATGTGACACAAGCACAAAGTTTAGCCGATCAAATTGATGCTGTTTTTTTTGAAACGGGAGAAGAATTGATTGCTTCTGCCAATGTTGACATTGTAGTGGTAACATCTTGGGATCCAACACATGAGAAATACGTACTAGAAGCTATTAAACATAAAAAATACGTTTTTTGTGAGAAACCTCTAGCGACGGATAGCGCTGGGTGTAAACGGATTGTTGATGCTGAAATTGCTGCAGGAAAGAAATTAGTTCAAGTTGGCTTTATGAGAAGGTATGATCGGGGCTATATAGAGTTGAAGCAAGCGATCGAAACAAAAAAATTCGGAGAACCATTGATGCTGCATTGTGCACATAGAAATCCGACCGCAGACGAAAACTATCATACACCGATGGCGATCATCAATACGGGAATACATGAAATCGATGCATTACGTTGGCTGCTTCAGGAAGATTACGTTTCTGCGCAAATGATCATGCCAAAGCAAACAAGTTTTACGCATGAAAAATTGCATGACCCGCAAATGCTGATTTTAGAAACAACCTCTGGCATTCATATCGATTTAGAAATCTTTGTCAATTGTCAGTTTGGCTACGATATCAAGTGCGAGGTTGTTTGTGAAACTGGTGAAATTGGGTTAGAAGATCCAGCATATACTCATGTGAAATCAAAAGGTAAAAACTATACTAAAATCGCGCTAGACTGGCAAACTCGTTTTATTGAAGCCTATGATTATGAATTTGAGTTATGGATTCGTTCGATTCAGTCTGGTGAGTTAACGGGACCGACTGCTTGGGATGGCTATGTTGCTGCGGTTACGATGGATGCCTGTGGGCAAGCGAGAGATACGGGAGAACGCGCGCTGATTCAATTGCCTGATTGTCCAAGTTTATATAAATAAGGTGAAAATATCTATAACTAAATTACTGGGAGGCTGAAAATGGAAAAAATTAAAGTAGGAATCGTCGGGTTAGGTCGCTTAGGCAAAGTGCATGCAAAAAACTTAGCCGAAAATGTTCAAGGCTGTCAACTAGTTGCGGCCTGTAGTGTTGTTCAAGAAGAATTAGCTTACGCTGTAACAGAGTTAGGTGTGGAAGAAACCTATAAAAAATATGAAGAGATGGTTAAGAGCCCTTCAATTGATGCCGTGTTCATTGTTTCGCCTTCCGGGTTTCACTGTGAACAGATTCGATTAGCAATGGAAAATGGAAAACATGTTTTTAGCGAAAAACCAATCGGATTGGATTTAGCTGAAATAAAAGAAACTACGCAAGTGATTGAAAGTCATCCGGAGCAAGTCTTTATGTTAGGGTTTATGCGACGTTATGATGATTCCTATCAATATGCCAAACAGCTAGTAGATTCTGGAGCGTTAGGTGAGTTGACGCTAATGCGCTGTTATAGCATTGATCCTAGCTCAGGCATGGAAAGTTTCGTGAAATTCGCAGGAGCCAGTGACAGTGGAGGGATATTCATGGATATGTCGATCCATGATATTGATTTAGTTCGCTGGTTTATGAAAAAAGAAGTTGATAGAGTCTGGGCAATCGGGAAAAATGCTGCTTATCCTGAGTTAGATGAGGTGGGAGAATTAGAGACTGGAGCCGCCATGATGCAGTTGGAAAATCAAGCGATGGCGATCTTAGTCGCAGGTCGAAATTGCCACCATGGCTATCATGTGGAAACAGAATTGATTGGAACCAAGGGCATGTTACGTGTGGCAGCAGCGCCAGAGAAAAACTTAGTAACAGTGATGAATAAACAAGGTGTTGTCCGGGCTTGCTCACAGGATTTTCCAGAAAGATTTCGCGAAGCGTTTATCAATGAAGCAAAAGAATTTATTGCTTGTATTAGAGAAAAACGTCAGCCAGAAGTGACAGCCTATGATGGGCTTCAATCAACTAAGGTCGCTTTAGCATGTAAAGAATCGTTTGAGACAAATCAATTGATTACCATTGAAACTATATAAGCAACATTCCTTAGAAAGGGGAGAAAAAATAAAATGAATGAGTCGAAAATCCGTTTAGGTATTGCGCCGATTGCATGGACTAATGATGATATGCCAGAACTTGGCAAAGAGAATACGTTTGAACAGTGTATTAGTGAGATGGCTTTAGCAGGTTTTGTTGGGACAGAAATCGGTAATAAGTATCCTAAAGATCCGAAAGTTTTGCGCCCGTACCTTGATATTCGGGGGCTATCAGTGGCAAGTGCCTGGTTCAGCGCATTTTTAACAATCAAGCCATACGAGGAAACAGAGAAAGCCTTTATTGAACATATGAATTTTCTACATGCTATGGGAGCCAAAGTGATTGTCGTTTCAGAACAAGGACACAGCATTCAAGGGCAGATGGGAATCCCTATTTTTAAAGAAAAACCTGTGTTTACTGCACAAGAATGGCAAGACCTAGCTTCTGGCTTAGAACGCTTAGGCGAATTGGCGAATGCCAAAGGTATGACAATCGTTTATCACCATCATATGGGGACTGGAGTGCAAACGACAGAAGAAATTGATCAGCTAATGAAAATGACAGATCCAGCAAAAGTCTCTTTGCTATTCGATACTGGACACCTAGTTTTTTCAGGTGAAGACCCGATTTCTATCTACCAAACCTATCAAGAACGAATCAAGCACATCCATTTTAAAGACATTCGAGAAGAAGTCGCTGGACAAGTGAAAGCAACAGATCAAAGTTTTTTAAATGCAGTTAAAGCAGGCGTGTTTACTGTTCCGGGAGACGGGATGATCGATTTTAAGCCGGTTTGGGAAGCAATCAAAAGTAGCGGTTATGAAGGGTGGATCGTTGTTGAAGCAGAACAAGATCCAGCCAAAGCCAATCCTTTTGAATATGCGGTGAAGGCGAGAAAATATATTCGTGAAATCACGAATAACTAAAACCGAAGAAGGAGCGGGAGCATATGAATATATTTTCTCTCATCAGTTTTGTTGTAATTGTTGCCTGTGTCTGGTTATTTGCTTATCGGCGTGCAAAAGGTGTGGACACTTCTGGTTCAGAGGGCTTCTTTATGGGCGGCAGAAGCTTAACGGCCTTGCCGATCGCAGGTTCAATTATCATGACAAACTTATCAACCGAGCAAATTGTTGGTCAAAATGGTCAAAGTTATCATGCCGGTATGGAAGTAATGGCTTGGGAAGTAACAGCTGCGATTGCGATTGTTGCTTTAGCGGTCATCTTTTTACCAAAATATTTTAAATACGGCATTAACACGATTTCAGATTTTATTGAGATTCGTTATGATACAGTGACTAAAAGAGTAATTTCAATTTTATTTATTGTGACCTATATGATTTCATTTTTACCAGTTGTTTTATATTCAGGGTCATTAGTGTTTAATAAAATTTTCCATATTGATGAATTATTAGGCGTTCGTCCGATCGTCGCTATTATTTTAGTTGCTTTAATCATCGGTATTGTCGGCATTCTCTATTTATTGATTGGTGGATTATCCTTGAGTGCAAATAGTGATACTGTCTACGGTGTAGGCTTGTTGATTTGTGGCTTGTTGATACCGATTTTGGGTGTCATGAAGTTAGGCGATGGTCATTTTATTGGTGGGATCGACTATATTGTGGATCATACACCTTGGCTGCTTAATTCTGTAGGGGCGATCGATTCAGCGATCGTACCGTGGCCTACATTGATTACAGGGATGCTATTTAATAATTTATATTTCTGGTGTACTAACCAGATGATCGTGCAAAAAGCTTTGTCAGGAAAAAATCTGGCAGAAGCGCAAAAAGGAACCTTTATTGTCGGGATTTTCAAAGTATTCGGCGCTTTGTTTTTAGTATTCCCAGGAATTGTTGCTCGGAATATATTTGGTGATGCACTGATGAGTAATCCAGACAATGCCTATCCGTATCTTGTAACTGAGGTCTTACCGCAAGCGTTGTTTGGTGTTTTTGCTGCAGTGATCTTTGGAGCAATTTTATCTTCATTTGCGGGTGCCTTAAATGCAACGGCTACGTTATTCTCGCTTGATTTTTACAAACCTGTGATCAATAAACAAGCAGACGATAAACAAATCGCACGAGCAGGAAAAATCGTAACGATCATAGTTGGCGTGATCTCGGTCGTTGTTGCGCCATTTATTTCATTTGCGCCAGCAGGTTTGTATCAATTTGTTCAAGAATTTAATGGTCTGTACAATATGCCATTGTTGGTAATTATTCTATTTGCCTTTTACTCAAAAACGGCAACTGCTATTGCGGCTAAATCAACAATTGCAATCCATATTGTATTGTATGCGTTATCAAAAGTGTTCCTTAAAGATATTCATTTCTTATATGTGCTGAGTCTTCTATTTTTTTTAGATGTCGTGATTATGTTGGGTATCTCCAAATTGAAACCAGACGGAAATTTTGTGCTGGATTCATTTGATACAAAAGTTGACATCAAACCGTGGCGCTATTCGAAAGTTGTTTCGGTTGCGCTGGTTGGCATCGTTATTTTAACTTATATCGCTTTTTCTCCGATAGGATTTGCTAGTTTACGATGAATCTTGCTTTGTCTACTGGGATTGTTTGAAGCAATACTGAATTTTAGTTAAGGAGGTTTGGCATGGAAAAAAATATATTAATTATTTGTGAGGCTGGAATCAGCGCTTCTTTATTGGTATCTAAAATACTTGAAACGCTTAGAAAAAAGCATTTGGATTACGTGATTGATTATGCACCTGTAAGCCGCGTGCAGGAAAAACTGGAATTCAAAGATTATGATGTGTTGCTTTTAACACCACAAGTTGCACGATACAAAGAAAAAATCCAGGAAATTATTGATCAACAAAAATGTACGTCAAAAATCGTCTTTATAAAACCAGAGGATTTCCAGTATATGAACATTGAACAGATTATTAGTGACGTGCAGTAAAAGGATAGTGTGGTGAGATAAAAGCTTGAGTTGAAATAAAAGCATAAGAAGAGGTTGACCTGGTGTTCACCATTGATCCGAATTGCATGAGATTGGAACCTGACTCAAAAAGTGAGGTTCCACTCTCATCTTTTTTGTCTGAAAGTGCAAAATATGGTTCGATCAAAAATGTACATAGAATATTTTCCTTCTATAATAAAGAGTAAAGCTGTTGATCGAATGAATCAATAAAAGAGAAAATACTCTTCAAGAAAATGGTTACAGGAAAAAAGTCATCTTTTTCTGAAAAAATCCTTGCTATTACTATGTTTCTATAATATAATTACAAAGGTGCTATTTACAGAAGTGTAAAAGCATAGGTAAATCAAGCTTTTGATCTACCGGCTAAGAAACGAGAGGTTGCGACACGCCCGGACGCTTTGCCACGAACGAGCGTGACGGAAAAATTTTCGTGGAGCTATGTCTACTTTCAAAATAGGCGAAGGAGGGAACAAGATGGCAAAACAAAAAATTCGTATCCGTTTAAAAGCGTATGAACACCGTATTTTGGATCAATCAGCGGATAAAATTGTGGAAACAGCAAAAAGAACTGGAGCTGACGTGTCAGGACCAATTCCATTACCAACAGAACGCTCACTTTACACAGTTATTCGTGCGACTCATAAATACAAAGATTCACGCGAACAATTCGAAATGCGTACGCACAAACGTCTAATCGACATTGTGAACCCAACACCAAAAACAGTTGATGCTTTAATGAAGCTTGACTTACCATCTGGTGTGAATATTGAAATCAAACTATAAAATCAAGACAATGGAGGTGTACTCATGACCAAAGGAATCTTAGGGAAAAAAGTGGGAATGACACAAATCTTTACTGAGTCTGGTGAATTAATTCCAGTAACAGTAGTTGAAGCTACGCCAAACGTAGTTTTACAAGTAAAAACTGTTGCGACTGACGGATACGAAGCTATCCAAATCGGTTACCAAGACAAACGTGAAGTTTTATCAAACAAACCTGCGAAAGGTCATGTTGCAAAAGCAAACACGGCTCCTAAGCGCTTCATTAAGGAATTCAAAAATGTTGAGCTAGGAGAATATGAAGTAGGTAAAGAAATTAAGGTAGATGTTTTCCAAGCAGGAGACATTATTGATGTTACAGGAACTTCGAAAGGTAAAGGATTCCAAGGCGTTATCAAACGTCACGGACAAAGCCGCGGACCAATGAGTCACGGTTCACGTTACCACCGTCGTCCTGGGTCAATGGGTCCAGTTGCACCTAACCGTGTATTTAAAAATAAAAAACTTGCCGGCCGTATGGGTGGTAACCGCGTAACAATTCAAAACCTTGAAATTGTTAAAGTGGACGCTGAAAGAAATGTAATCATGATCAAAGGGAACATTCCTGGAGCAAAAAAATCATTAATCACAATCAAATCAGCTGTGAAAGCTAAATAAGCGTAGGGAAAGGAGGAACTAAGGAATGCCGAATGTAGCATTATTTAAACAAGATGGAACTCAAAATGGTGAAATCACTTTAAACGAAGAGATTTTCGGAATCGAACCTAATGAATCAGTTGTCTACGATGCAATCATCATGCAACGTGCTTCATTAAGACAAGGTACACACTCAGTAAAACACCGCGGAGAAGTTCGTGGCGGTGGTCGCAAACCATGGCGTCAAAAAGGAACTGGTCGTGCTCGTCAAGGTTCAATTCGTTCACCACAATGGCGTGGAGGTGGCGTAGTCTTCGGACCAACACCACGTTCTTACAGCTACAAACTTCCTAAAAAAGTTCGTCGTTTAGCAATGAAATCTGTATTGTCAGATAAAGTTGCTGAAAACAACTTGGTAGCAGTTGAAGCGTTAGGCTTTGATGCTCCAAAAACAAAAGAATTCAAACAAGTTTTATCAAACTTATCTATTGATGCGAAAGTATTAGTTGTTTTAGAAACAGGAAATGATTTTGCAGCGTTGTCTGCACGTAATCTACCAAACGTTTCTGTAGTAACTTCTGATAACGTAAGTGTTTTAGATATCGTTTCTAATACTAAAGTATTGGCAACACAAACTGCTCTTACTCAAATTGAGGAGGTGCTTGCATAATGAACTTACTAGACGTAATCAAACGCCCAGTGATCACTGAAAAATCCATGCTTGCTATGGACGAAAAGAAATACACTTTCGAAGTGGACACTCGCGCGAACAAAACTTTAGTAAAACAAGCTGTTGTAGCAGCATTTGATGTTAAAGTTAAAAACGTAAACATCATTAACGTGCGCCCTAAATTTAAACGTATGGGCAAACACGCTGGTTACACAAAAAAACGTCGCAAAGCTGTTGTGACATTAACAGATGATTCAAAAGAAATTCAAATTTTCGATGCTGCTGAATAAGCAGTCCATGTTAACTATTAAATGGGAGGGAAAAAGACGTGGCGATTAAAAAGTATAAACCTACCACAAATGGCCGTCGTAATATGACAGCATCTGATTTTGCTGAAATCACGACATCAACACCTGAAAAAACGTTGTTGGCGCCATTAAAAAACCATGCCGGTCGTAACAACAATGGTCGTATTACAGTTCGTCATCAAGGTGGCGGTCACAAACGTCAATACCGTATGATCGACTTCAAACGTAATAAAGATAACGTTGTAGCGGTTGTCAAAACTATCGAGTATGATCCAAACCGTTCTGCTAACATCGCGTTAGTACATTACGAAGATGGAATCAAAGCATACATTCTAGCACCAAAAGGATTGGAAGTAGGCATGCGCCTTGTTTCTGGTACTGATGCAGATATTAAAGTAGGGAACGCATTACCATTGGAAAACATTCCAGTCGGTACTGTTGTCCACAACATTGAAATGAAACCTGGTAAAGGCGGTCAATTGATTCGTTCTGCTGGAACAAGTGCACAAGTACTTGGTAAAGAAGGCAAATACGTATTGATTCGTTTGAACTCAGGCGAAGTTCGTATGATCTTAGCAACTTGCCGTGCAACTATCGGTGCTGTTGGTAACGAACAACACGAATTAATCAACATTGGTAAAGCTGGCCGCTCTCGTTGGATGCGTAAACGCCCAACAGTTCGTGGTAGCGTAATGAACCCGAATGATCACCCACACGGTGGTGGTGAAGGTAAACAACCGATTGGACGTAAAGCTCCAGTATCACCTTGGGGTCAACCAGCTATCGGCTTGAAAACTCGTAATAAAAGAGCTAAATCCGACAAATTTATCGTTCGTCGTCGTACTAAATAATTTTTTTGACCATGTGTCGTACATTTTGAGAGGAGGTTCACCATGGGTCGTAGTTTGAAAAAAGGACCTTTCGCTGATGAGCATTTAATGAAAAAAGTTGAAGCTCAACAAGGTGCCGAAAAGAAGAAAGTAATTAAAACTTGGTCTCGCCGTTCTACAATTTTTCCAACATTCGTTGGATTTACAATTGCCGTATATGATGGACGTAAACACGTTCCAGTATACATTCAAGAAGACATGGTAGGACATAAATTAGGTGAATTTGCACCAACTAGAACTTATCGTGGCCACGGAGCTGACGATAAGAAAACTAGACGTTAATTTTGAGGGGAGGAAATGCAAATGTCAGAACAAATTACATCAGCTAAGGCAACTGCTAAAACAGTTCGCACTTCACCTCGTAAAGCCCGTTTAGTAATCGATCTTATCAGAGGTAAAAGCGTTGCGGATGCAATTTCAATTTTGAAATTCATGCCAAACAAATCTGCTGGAATCATTGAAAAAGTTTTAATGTCAGCAGTTGCTAACGCAGAAAATAACTTTGACTTAGACGTTGAAAACTTAGTAGTATCTGAAGCATTTGTTAACGAAGGACCAACAATGAAACGCTTCCGTCCACGTGCAAAAGGTTCAGCATCACCAATTAACAAACGTACAAGTCATCTTACAGTAGTCGTATCAGAAAAATAATTCTGTTTTTAAACAGACGTCACTTAATAAGAGGAGGATCATTATCTTTGATACTGAGTATTAAAAGATAGTGACTACCGAACCTTAAAAGATTAAGAGGAGGGACAATCAGTGGGTCAAAAAGTACATCCAATAGGAATGCGTGTAGGCATCATCCGCGACTGGGATGCAAAATGGTATGCTGAAAAAGAGTATGCTGAGTTCTTGCACGAAGATTTAAGAATCCGTAAATTTATCGCGACAAAACTTGCTGATGCCGCTGTGTCTACAATTGAGATCGAGCGCGCTGCAAATCGTGTGAATATTTCAATCCACACAGCTAAACCAGGTATGGTTATCGGTAAAGGCGGATCTGAAGTCGAAAACCTAAGAAAATCATTAAATTCATTGACTGGTAAAAGAGTTCATATCAACATCATTGAAATCAAAAAACCAGATTTAGATGCAAAATTAGTAGGCGAAGGAATTGCACGTCAATTAGAAAACCGTGTTGCGTTCCGTCGTGCTCAAAAACAAGCGATCCAACGCACTATGCGTTCAGGCGCTAAAGGTATCAAAACACAAGTATCAGGTCGTTTAAACGGTGCTGATATTGCTCGTTCAGAAGGTTACTCTGAAGGTACAGTTCCACTTCACACTTTGCGTGCTGATATTGATTACGCATGGGAAGAAGCAGACACAACTTACGGAAAATTAGGAGTTAAAGTGTGGATTTACCGTGGAGAAATTCTTCCAACGAAAAAAAACACTGAGAAAGGAGGGAAATAATCATGTTAGTACCTAAACGTGTGAAACACCGTCGTGAATTTAGAGGTAAAATGCGTGGTGAAGCCAAAGGCGGAAAAGAAGTAGCATTTGGTGAATGGGGTTTACAAGCAACTGAATCTCACTGGATTACTAACCGTCAAATCGAAGCTGCCCGTATTGCTATGACTCGTTATATGAAACGTGGCGGGAAAGTATGGATTAAAATTTTCCCTCATAAATCATATACAAGTAAAGCTATCGGTGTTCGTATGGGTAAAGGTAAAGGGGCACCTGAAGGCTGGGTATCACCAGTTAAACGTGGTAAGATCATGTTTGAAATCGCAGGCGTACCTGAAGAAGTAGCTCGTGAAGCACTTCGTCTTGCATCCCACAAATTACCGGTGAAAACCAAAATTGTAAAACGTGAGGAAATGGGTGGTGAATCGAATGAAGGTTAAAGAAATCAGAGAATTAACCACTGCCGAAATGCTTGAAAAAGAAAAGCAATTCAAAGAAGAATTATTTAATCTTAGATTCCAACTAGCAACAGGTCAATTAGAAAACACTGCACGTATTCAAGAAGTACGTCAATCGATTGCACGCATCAAAACAGTATTGCGTGAACAAGCTAACTAATAGTGGAAGGAGGCCAAACGCGTATGACTGAAGAAAGAAATCAACGCAAAGTTTACCAAGGTCGTGTTGTTTCAGACAAAATGGATAAAACTATCACAGTTGTCGTAGAAACAAAGAAAAACCATCCTATTTATGGTAAACGTATGAAATATTCTAAGAAATACAAAGCTCATGATGAAAACAACACTGCAAAAGTTGGAGACATCGTAAGAATCATGGAAACTCGTCCATTATCAGCTACAAAACGTTTCCGTTTACTAGAGGTAGTCGAAGAAGCAGTTATTATCTAATAAAAACGAGATTTTCCTATATAGATTGAAACATAAAATCTGAAAGGGGGATACACATCGTGATCCAACAAGAAAGCCGATTAAAAGTCGCAGATAACTCAGGTGCTCGTGAAATCTTAACGATTAAAGTACTAGGTGGTTCTGGACGTAAAACTGCTAATATTGGTGACGTGATTGTTGCTACGGTTAAACATGCAACGCCAGGTGGGGTTGTCAAAAAAGGTGAAGTCGTAAAAGCCGTTATCGTTCGTACTAAATCAGGAGCTCGTCGTACAGACGGTTCATACATTAAATTTGATGAAAATGCTGCTGTAATTATTCGTGATGATAAGAGCCCGCGTGGAACTCGTATCTTCGGTCCTGTTGCACGTGAATTACGTGAAAACAACTTCATGAAGATCGTTTCTCTAGCACCAGAAGTATTATAATCAGGACACGTATCAAAGGAGGTGCGAAACAGTAATGTTTGTTAAAAAAGGCGATAAAGTGAAAATTATCACTGGCAAAGACAAAAATAAAGAAGGCGTTGTATTAGCAGCGTTTCCTAAAAAAGACAAAGTCATCGTTGAAGGTGTTAACATCATGAAAAAACACCAAAAACCAAATCAAGCAGCGCCGCAAGGCGGAATCCTAGAAGTCGAAGCGCCGATTCATGTTTCTAATGTAATGGTGATTGACGGAACAGGTGTAGCTGGTCGTGTAGGTTACAAAGAAGTCGATGGTAAAAAAGTCCGTGTTTCTAAAAAAACCGGTGAAGTCTTAGATAAATAGATTAAAAGGAAGGAGGGGCTTACTAAATGAACCGCCTGAAAGAAAAGTATATTAAAGAAATTACTCCATCATTAGTGGAAAAATTTAATTATAGTTCAGTTATGCAAACGCCAAAAGTTGATAAGATCGTTATTAACATGGGTGTGGGTGACGCTGTTTCAAACGCAAAAAATTTAGATAAAGCAGTTGAAGAATTAGCATTGATCACAGGTCAAAAACCATTGATCACTAAAGCTAAGAAATCAATCGCTGGTTTCCGTTTACGTGAAGGAATGCCAATCGGTGCGAAAGTTACTTTACGCGGAGAAAGAATGTACGAATTTTTAGATAAATTAGTATCTGTTTCTCTACCTCGTGTACGTGACTTCCACGGAGTAAGCAAAAAAGCCTTTGACGGACGTGGTAACTATACTTTAGGTGTTAAAGAACAATTAATCTTCCCAGAAGTTGATTATGATTTAGTAGATAAAGTACGCGGTATGGACATCGTTATTGTAACAACAGCAAACACAGATGAAGAATCTCGTGAATTGTTGGCACAATTAGGTATGCCATTCCAAAAATAATAAAAGGAGGCGAACTACGTGGCTAAAAAATCAATGATTGCTAAAAACAAACGCCCTGCAAAACATTCAACACAAGCATATACTCGTTGTGAACGTTGCGGACGTCCACATTCAGTTTATCGTAAATTTCATCTTTGCCGTATTTGCTTCCGCGAACTTGCCTATAAAGGTCAAATTCCCGGCGTGAAGAAAGCTAGCTGGTAAACAAGTAAACTCGCATAAAGGAGGTAAATAGTTCAATGGTCATGACAGATCCAATTGCAGATTTTCTAACGCGCATTCGTAATGCAAACATGGTTAAACATGAAAGCTTAGAAGTGCCTGCGTCAAAAATCAAACGTGATATCGCTGAAATCCTGAAACGTGAAGGTTTCGTACGCGATGTAGAATATATCGAAGATGACAAACAAGGCGTGATTCGTGTTTTCCTTAAATACGGTAAAAACGAAGAACGTGTTATCACAAACTTAAAACGTATTTCTAAACCAGGTTTACGTGCTTATGTCAAATCTGACGAAGTACCTAAAGTATTGAATGGTCTAGGAATCGCGATTATCTCTACTTCTGAAGGTGTTGTAACTGATAAAGAAGCAAGAGCTAAAAACATCGGCGGCGAAGTAATCGCCTACGTATGGTAATTTAAAAAAACACACAAGGAGGTGTCTCTAAGTGAGCCGTATTGGTAATAAAATCGTTGTACTTCCTGCTGGCGTCGAAGTCAAACAAGAAGGAAACAACATTACTGTAAAAGGACCTAAAGGTGAATTAACACGTGAATTTTCTGCTGATATCACAATGAATATCGAAGGAAACGAAGTAACATTCACTCGTCCAAATGATAGCAAAGACATGAAAACAATCCACGGAACAACTCGTGCGAACTTCAACAACATGGTTGTTGGTGTAAGTACAGGCTTTGAAAAAGGTCTTGAACTTATCGGGGTTGGGTACCGTGCTCAAATGCAAGGGACTACATTAGTTCTTAACGTTGGGTATTCTCATCCAGTAGAAATCACACCACCAGCTGGTGTAACTGTAGAAGTACCTTCGAATACACAAGTTATTGTTAAAGGCGCTAACAAAGAACACGTTGGTGAATTAGCAGCAAATATTCGTGGTACTCGTCCTCCAGAACCTTATAAAGGCAAAGGAATCCGTTATGTTGGCGAATTCGTACGTCGTAAAGAAGGTAAAACTGGTAAATAATAGCAACTTGAGAGTTATTTTTCAACTACGTTTGGAAAATAACGATCCGTTGTCTATCGCAGCTTAATAGCTAGCAAATATAAAGAGGTGACAATTGTGATTACAAAACCAGATAAAAACAAAACACGTCAAAAGAGACATCGTCGTGTACGTAACAAAATCTCTGGTACTGCTGAGTGCCCACGCTTGAACGTATTCCGTTCTAACAAAAACATCTACGCGCAAATCATTGATGACGTAGCGGGTGTAACGCTAGCAAGTGCCTCTGCCTTAGATAAAGAAATTTCAGGTGGAAACAAAACAGAAACAGCCGCAGCTGTTGGTAAATTAATCGCTGAACGTGCCGCTGAAAAAGGCGTTAAAGTAGTAGTCTTTGACCGTGGTGGATACCTTTACCATGGCCGCGTGCAAGCTTTAGCTGAAGCAGCGCGTGAAAATGGACTAGAATTTTAGGAGAAGGAGGAACACCATTCATGGTTTATATTGATCCAAAACACTTGGAATTAGAAGACCGCGTGGTTTCTATCAACCGTGTAACTAAAGTTGTTAAAGGTGGACGTCGTCTACGCTTTGCGGCACTAGTTGTTGTGGGAGATAAAAACGGTCACGTTGGCTTTGGGACTGGTAAAGCACAAGAAGTGCCAGAAGCAATCCGTAAAGCAATCGAAGACGCGAAGAAAAACTTAGTTGAAGTGCCTATGGTTGGTTCTAGTATCCCTCACGAAGTGATCGGGGTATTTGGTGGTGGCCGTATCCTTATGAAACCTGCAGTAGAAGGTTCTGGGGTAGCCGCTGGTGGACCAGTTCGTGCCGTATTGGAATTAGCTGGTGTAGCAGATATTACATCAAAATCATTAGGTTCAAATACACCAATCAACGTTGTTCGCGCAACAGTTGAAGGGTTAAAACAATTAAAACGTGCCGAAGAAGTGGCAGCACTTCGCGGTAAATCTGTAGAAGAAATCTTAGGATAAGGAGGACAAAATAATGGCTGAATTAAAAGTTACATTAAAACGCAGCGTTATCGGACGTCCTCAAAACCAAAAAGATACAGTTAAAGCACTAGGTTTAGGTAAACTAAACAGCTCTGTTGTGAAACCTGCGAACGAAGCAATCAAAGGTATGATCAACACTGTGTCACATTTAGTGGACGTTGAAGAAGTTTAATTTACAATAGTACATTGTTAAGGAGGTGCCAAACCAATGAAACTTCATGAATTACAACCTGCTGAAGGTTCACGCCAAGTACGTAACCGTGTTGGACGTGGTACTTCATCTGGTAATGGTAAAACTGCTGGACGCGGTCAAAAAGGTCAAAAAGCTCGTTCAGGCGGTGGTGTAAGACTAGGATTCGAAGGGGGTCAAACTCCATTATTCCGTCGTTTACCAAAACGCGGCTTCACGAACATCAACCGTAAAGATTATGCAGTCATCAACTTAGATGTCTTAAATCGTTTCGAAGATGGAACTGAAGTAACACCTGCAGGCTTGATCGAAGCTGGAATCGTGAAAAACGAAAAAGCTGGAATCAAAGTTCTTGCCAATGGTGAATTAACAACTAAAAAATTAACTGTGAAAGCAGCTAAATTCTCTAAAGCAGCAGAAGAAGCAATTGTTGCAGCTGGTGGATCAATCGAGGTGATCTAATGTTTAAACTATTAAAAGATGCTTTTAAAGTCAAAGACATTAGATCAAAAATTTTGTTTACTGTATTCATTCTTTTTGTATTTCGTTTAGGTGCACATATAACTGTACCTGGCGTAAATGCAAAAGGTTTGCAAGACTTAAGCAATTTACCATTTTTAAACATGTTGAATATGGTCAGTGGTAGTGCGATGCAAAACTTCTCTATCTTCTCGATGGGAGTTTCGCCATACATTACAGCATCGATCATTATCCAACTATTACAAATGGACATCGTTCCTAAATTTGTAGAATGGTCAAAGCAAGGTGAAGTTGGACGTAAAAAATTGAATCAAGCGACAAGATACCTAACGATTTTCTTAGGTATTGCCCAATCTGTTGGGATTACTGCTGGATTTCAACAATTAAGTTCAGTTGGGATCGTAAAAAATCCTAATATGAGCACCTATGCAATGATTGCTGTGATTTTAACTGGTGGAACAATGTTTGTTACTTGGTTAGGGGAACAAATTACTGAAAAAGGGATCGGAAATGGGGTTTCAATGATTATCTTTGCGGGGATTATTTCTCGCTTACCAGAAGGTATCAAAGAAATCACTGAGGATTACTTTATCAATATTGAATCTTCTAGAATTTGGCAATCTGTGATTTTTATTGTGATTTTGATTATTGCAATTTTAGCTGTTGTTACATTAGTAACATTTTTCCAGCAAGCAGAACGAAAAATTCCAATCCAATATACAAAACGTGTTTCTGGTGCGCCAACTAGTAGTTATTTACCGTTAAAAGTAAATGCTGCAGGGGTTATCCCAGTTATCTTTGCAAGTTCATTGATTGCAACGCCGAATGCTGTTTTACAAGCCTTCTCTAAAAGCTATGCTGGTGAAGGTTGGTATGATGTAATGACACAGATTTTTAGTTACAATACCGTTCCAGGTGCAATTATTTATACTGTACTGATCGTCGCTTTCACATTCTTCTACGCTTTTGTTCAAGTTAACCCTGAGAAATTAGCGGAAAACTTGCAAAAACAAGGAAGCTATATCCCAAGCGTACGACCAGGTAAAGGGACAGAAGAATATATTTCTGGAATGTTAATGAGACTAAGTGTTGTCGGTTCTATTTTCCTAGGTCTAGTTGCCTTACTGCCGATCATTGCGCAAATGATTTGGAAGTTACCGCAATCTATAGGTCTTGGAGGAACAAGCTTACTGATTGTGATTGGTGTTGCATTAGAAACGGCAAAACAATTAGAAGGTTTAATGTTGAAACGTCAATATGTTGGCTTTATCAATAAGTAGGAGTCGTGTGTTGAGGATTCATCCCTCAGCACATAAACGGCGGGACAGAAGCAGCTCCTTCGGAAATAATCTGAAGTTCACTAAAATTTTCAATTTTGGGGAATTCCCTCTTATTTCTCGGAGCTAGACACTTCCGTCGCGACCTTAACTCTCGCTAGGCTAGCTTCAAAAGCCAGCCTTTAAAATTAGGAGGAAATGAAATGAACCTCATTTTAATGGGATTGCCTGGAGCAGGCAAAGGAACTCAAGCTGAACAGATCGTGGATACTTATGGTATTCCGCATATTTCTACAGGAGATATGTTCCGTGCAGCGATGAAAAACGAAACTGCTCTTGGCTTAGAAGCGAAATCTTATATCGATAAAGGTGCTTTGGTTCCTGACGATGTAACAAATGGAATTGTCAAAGAACGTTTGGCTGAACCTGATACTGATAAAGGTTTTTTATTAGATGGTTTTCCACGGACTTTGGATCAAGCAGAAGCATTAGATAAAATGTTAGTAGAATTAAATAAAAAAATTGATGCTGTCATCGACATCCATGTTGAAGAAGAAATTTTGGTGGAACGCTTAGCTGGTCGGTTTATCTGCCGCTCGTGTGGCGCTACTTACCATAAGATTTTCAATCCTCCTACTGTAGAAGGAACATGTGATCGTTGCGGCGGACATGAATTTTATCAAAGAGAAGATGACAAGCCTGAAACGGTCAAAAACCGTCTGGCAGTCAACATCAAAGGCAGTGCGCCAATTTTAGATTTTTATAAAGCTAAAAACGTATTGCATACAATAGATGGGAATCGCGAGATCGATACTGTTTTTTCAGAAGTGAAAGAAATCATTGGAAAAAAATAGTTTTCTGATTAGCCGCAAGCTTACCATTTGTGTTTGATTCAGATTCTCTTGCCAAATAGAATAGTTTATGATAGAATATATCAGTCCGACTTCTACCTTTTTGTAGAGGTTTAATTGAAAATTCTAGGTGGGGGCTGAAGTTTCCGCCATTTTATCGTGTGAAAATGCGAAACAAGTACAAGGAGGTACTGTGCGTGGCTAAAGAAGATATGATTGAAGTCGAAGGTACAGTCGTCGAAACTTTGCCGAATGCAATGTTTAAAGTTGAACTAGAAAATGGACACCAAGTTCTTGCTACTGTTTCCGGTAAGATTCGTATGCATTATATTCGTATTTTACCTGGAGATAAAGTAACTGTAGAGTTATCTCCATATGATTTAACTCGTGGTCGAATCACTTATCGCTTTAAATAATTGTACTCCGTAAAATTCAGGGAGGTATTATCATGAAAGTAAGACCATCAGTAAAACCAATGTGTGAACATTGTAAAGTAATTCGCCGTAAAGGACGTGTTATGGTCATTTGCCCAGCAAATCCAAAACATAAACAACGTCAAGGATAATAGGAGGTGTAACGTAGAATGGCTCGTATTGCAGGAGTAGACATCCCTCGTGATAAACGTGTAGTGATTTCCCTTACTTACATTTTTGGTATTGGTAACACTACTGCTAAAAAAGTTTTAGCAAACGTTGGCGTATCTGAAGATATTCGCGTTCGTGACTTAACAAACGAACAAACAGATGCTATCCGTGCGGAAATTGATAAGTTAAAAATTGAAGGTGATCTTCGTCGTGAAGTGAACTTGAACATCAAACGCTTGATGGAAATCGGTTCATACCGTGGTATCCGTCACCGTCGTGGATTACCAACTCGTGGACAAAACACGAAAAACAATGCACGTACTCGTAAAGGCCCAGCTCGTACTGTAGCAGGCAAGAAAAAATAATTCCTAAGTGAAGGAGGTTAGATCTTCATGGCAGCAAAAAAAGTTAGTCGTAAACGCCGTGTGAAAAAGAATATAGAAACTGGGATTGCACATATCCATTCTACATTCAACAATACAATTGTAATGATCACTGACAGTCATGGTAATGCATTAGCATGGTCATCTGCAGGTTCATTAGGTTTTAAAGGAAGCAAAAAATCAACACCGTTTGCAGCTCAAATGGCCGCAGAAGCTGCAACTAAAGCAGCACAAGAACACGGACTTAAAACTGTTGATGTAACAGTTAAAGGACCTGGTTCTGGACGTGAAGCAGCGATTCGTTCATTGCAAGCAACAGGTTTAGAAGTGACTGCAATTCGTGACGTGACTCCAGTTCCTCATAATGGATGCCGCCCTCCAAAACGCCGTCGTGTTTAATGAGTGCCACTCATTCTGAGTTTGAATTAAGAACGTCATTGAACAAGACACTTTTCGTTTTGAAAGGGGTATAGATAAGAATGATTGAATTTGAAAAACCAAGAATCGAAAAAATTGATGAGAATAGAGATTATGGCAAGTTCGTCGTTGAACCACTGGAAAGAGGTTACGGGACTACTTTAGGCAATTCTCTACGTCGTATTTTATTATCTTCTCTACCAGGAGCTGCTATTACCAATATTCAAATCGATGGTGTGTTGCATGAATTCTCTACCATTAAAGGTGTAAGAGAAGACGTAACTCAAATTATTTTGAATATCAAAGGCTTAGCATTAAAGCTTTATGCAGAAGAAGAAAAAACCCTTGAGATCGATATTACAGGACCTGCTACAGTAACTGCTGGCGATATTATCGTCGACAGCGATGTTGAGATCTTGAATAAAGATTTAATTATCTGTAGTGTCTCTGAAGGAGCTACTTTCCATGCTCGCTTAACAGTGAAACCTGGTCGTGGCTATGTTCAAGCAGACGAAAACAAAAAGGAAGATATGCCGATTGGTGTTCTACCTGTTGATTCCATCTATACGCCAGTTCGTCGTGTGAACTACCAAGTAGAAAACACTCGTGTTGGTCGTCGTGATGATTTCGACAAATTAACAATGGAAATATGGACTGATGGTTCAATCATTCCTCAAGAAGCCCTTAGCTTAGCTGCTAAGATTATGACGGAACATTTAGACATCTTTGTTAACCTTACTGATGAAGCGAAAAATGCTGAAATCATGGTTGAAAAAGAAGAAACACAAAAAGAAAAAATGTTAGAAATGACCATCGAAGAATTAGACTTGTCTGTTCGTTCATATAACTGTTTAAAACGTGCAGGTATTAACACTGTACAAGAACTTACAAATAAATCTGAACCAGAAATGATCAAAGTACGTAATTTAGGTCGTAAATCTCTTGAAGAGGTTAAACTAAAACTACATGATTTAGGTTTAGGCTTACGTAAAGACGATTAATACTCTTTACGAAGGATGCTAGCTCGACTTATTATTTAGTTTTTTAGTCGAACTTGTATACGAAACTTAGTGAAGGAGGAAAACCAACGTGGGTTATCGTAAATTAGGACGCACATCAAGCCAACGTAAGGCAATGTTGCGTGACTTAACTACTGATTTAATTATCAATGAACGTATCGTTACGACTGAAGCTCGTGCGAAAGAAATCCGTTCGACTACAGAAAAAATGATTACTTTAGGCAAACGTGGAGATCTTCATGCCCGTCGTCAAGCAGCTACTTATGTTCGTAATGAAGTTGCTAGCGTACGTGAAGAAAACGAAGCAATCGTTGTTGAATCAGCTTTACAAAAGTTATTCAATGATCTTGCACCTCGTTACGCAGAACGCCAAGGTGGTTACACTCGTATCTTGAAGACAGAACCAAGACGCGGAGATGCAGCACCAATGGTAATTATCGAATTTGTTAAATAATCAAACTATACCGTCACTTTATAGATGATTCTTTTAGAGTGTTATGATGTTGGAGGCGACTCCTAGTCTAGCTCAACGCTTTCCCTGTCAAACTTGGTTTGGCAGGGGAGCACTCATCATATTATAAGGTGTATTTTTTTGTCCTGAGAGATACTCTCAGGACTTTTTTACTTTTCTGCAACGCTGACTGACAATTTGTGTTATGTTATTGCATCTAGGTGTCATTTTTAGTATACTTTTATTAGTCGGAATTTTCTGATAAAACAAAAAGGAGTTTAAAGGGGGAGTAACATGGCACAAATGACCGCTTTCACGTTATTGATGGCTATTTTGTATATAGGAGATGTTGTATCAAGCAAAACAAAGGCCTGGATATCCTCTGTATTTGTCTGTGCGGTATTATTTATTATTGGTTATTGGACATTTTTTCCAGAAAATATTGTTGAGATTGCGGGGATTCCACCAGTAGTTGCAACATTATTGATGTATTTATTGATCACGAATATGGGTACCTTGTTGTCGATCAAAGAATTAGCGAATCAATGGAAAACAATTGTGATCACACTTTCAGGAATTCTAGGAATTGTTGTCTTATTGTTGACTGTAGGATCATTGATTTTCGATCTCAAGACAGTTCTAGTGGCTGTCCCACCATTAGTTGGCGGGGTTGTATCTTCATTGATCATGTCGGATGCGGCTCAAACAGCGGGTCTGACTTCATTGTCAGTCTTAGCTATTTTGATCTATGTAATGCAGGGATTTGCTGGATACCCATTGACTTCGATCATGTTGAAAAAAGAAGGGAAACGAATGCTAGCAAAGTACCGTAGTGGTGAATGGACACCTATTCATGAACAAGAAAATAGCCAGACAGATGCAAGTGATGAAGATATACCAAAGTTGTTTAAGGCTGTTCCTAAGAAATATCATACTGATTTTTCAAGAATTTTCCGTTTAGCAATTGTTGCTTTAGTGGCCTATTATGTTTCCGTTTGGTGTGCGCCGTTTGTAGTAATTAGCCCATTTGTCCTTTGTCTATTCTTTGGGGTTGTGGCCTCTTCATTAGGATTTCTAGAGAAACAGCCACTAAAAAAGGCGAACAGCTTTGGTTTTGCAATTTTAGGGTTGATGCTATTTATTTTTGATGGCTTGAAAAAAGCAACGCCGGAGATGCTGGAAGAATTACTTTTGCCGATGGTTGGTATTATTGTAATTGGTGTGATTGGAATGTATGTCTTCTCAGCTGTTGTAGGAAGACTACTAGGTGTCAGTAAAGAAATGGCATTTGCAGTCTCTTTAACAGCATTATATGGCTTTCCAGCGGATTATATCATCACTAATGAAGTCATTCAGTCACTAACTGATGATGAAAAGGAAAAAGAAGCTCTGACAAGTCATATGATGCCGCCGATGTTAGTTGCAGGTTTTATAACAGTCACGATCGTATCAGTCGTACTAGCGGGAATTTTTTCAAGTATTTTATTAAGTTTGTAGAAATGGGGAAGTAAGATGAAAGAATTAAAAGAGTTGATTCAAAAGCATAAAGAAGAAATGATCGATTTTAGAAGGGATTTGCATCAGCATCCAGAATTACAATTTGAAGAGTTTAGGACAACAACAAAGGTTGCAGAAGCTTTAGACGAAATTGGGATTGCTTATCGCAAAACAGAACCAACAGGAATCATTGCAGAACTTGTGGGCGCCCTTCCTGGGAAAACAGTAGCTTTGCGGGCTGATATGGATGCACTACCTGTTCAAGAATTGACTGAAGGCATTTCTTATAAGTCACTAGAAGATGGAAAAATGCATGCTTGTGGGCACGATGCACATACAGCAATGCTGTTGACAGCGGCTAAAGCTCTGAAAGAAATTCAAGGACAAATCAAAGGAACTGTGCGATTTATTTTTCAGCCATCAGAAGAAAATGCTCAAGGCGCTAAAGCAATGGTTGCTCAAGGAGCGGTCGAAGGCGTAGATGATGTTTTTGGCATCCATATCTGGTCACAAATGCCATCAGGTTCTGCTTCTTGTGTGGTCGGATCATCATTTGCTTCAGCAGATATTTTTTCGATTGATTTTAAAGGCCAAGGTGGGCATGGTGCTATGCCGGATGCTTGTATTGATGCCGCAGTGATAGCATCATCATTTGTAATGAATGTCCAAACCGTTGTTTCAAGAGAGACTAATCCGTTAGATCCTGTTGTAGTAACGATAGGTAAGATGGATGTAGGCACACGTTTTAATGTCATTGCTGAAAATGCTAGATTAGAAGGTACTGTACGATGTTTTAGCTTAGAGACACGTAATCGTGTAGAGAAAGCCCTAAAACGTTATGCTGAGCAAACTGCGGCGATATATGGCGGTACTGCTAGTGTGGAATATAATTATGGAACTCTCCCTGTGATCAATGACGAAGTAGATGCGTTATTTGCACAAGCAATCATTGAGCAAAATTTTGGTGCTTCAGCCCTTATTCAGGAACCACCAACTACTGGTGGGGAAGACTTTAGTTATTTTACTGAAAATACACCTGGTTGTTTTGCTTTGGTTGGCTGTGGTAATCCAGACAAAGATACACAATGGGCTCACCATCATGGGCGCTTTAATGTAGATGAGGATGCAATGGAAGTTGGTGCAGAATTATATGCACAATATGCGTTTGAATACTTAAATCAGTAATAGGTGATTTAAGCGTAGTAAAATATTGAGTTAATTATTCAAATTTAGAGTCGTGGACAAAGCTGATTGTTAGTTTTGTCCACGGCTCTTATTTGATGAGTCAGAAATTTGGCTTTTAAACAGCAAAAAAACTTTCTGTCAAGACAGATAAGAATTCACATATGGGTACTTATTTTGTTATAATAGAGAATAATGCAAAGAAAAGAATAGATGATTGAAAAAACACTGATTTTTTGTTAGTGTTAGTAAGACTAAATAATTGAGGGAGTACGCGATGCAACCGATAATTGAATTAAAAAATATCGACTTTAACTATCAACCAGAAGATGCTTCTCCCGCTTTGAAAGATGTATCTTTTTCCATCCAACAAGGTGAGTGGGTCGCTATTATTGGACACAATGGGTCAGGAAAATCAACGTTGGCAAAAACGATCAATGGCCTATTGTTACCTGCTTCAGGTAGTATTACAGTCGGTGGTAAACAATTGAATGAAACCAACGTTTGGGATATTCGAAAAATGGTTGGGATGGTATTTCAAAATCCTGATAACCAATTTGTAGGATCAACAGTAGAGGATGACGTTGCCTTTGGCTTAGAGAATCAAGGTATTCCTCGGGATGAAATGCTTGTTAGAGTTAAAGATGCGCTAGAAAAAGTACGCATGGATTCTTTTTCCACTCGTGAACCCGCTCGTTTATCCGGTGGTCAAAAGCAACGAGTAGCGATTGCTGGTGTAGTGGCTTTACGCCCAGATATTATCATTTTAGATGAAGCTACTAGTATGCTAGATCCAGAAGGACGAGAAGAAGTCATTGCAACGATCAAGAAAATCAAAGAAGAAAGCAATTTAACGGTCATTTCAATTACACATGATATTGATGAAGCTGCTAATGCTAACCGAATCTTAGTAATGAAACAAGGCGAATTAGTTAGTGAAGGGACACCGGAGAAGATATTCTCAGCAGGGACTGAATTGATTCAAATGGGGCTGGATCTTCCTTTTCCGGAAAAACTGAAAATTGCTTTGAAGGAGCATGGTATTGAAGTACCCAATGAATATATGACCGAAGAAAGGATGGTGGATTGGTTATGGACATCCGTTTTGAACAAGTAGATTTTACGTACCAGCCTAATACACCATTTGAACAGCGGGCATTATTCGATTTGAATTTAACCATAACTGATGGTTCGTATACGGCGATCGTAGGGCACACTGGTAGTGGGAAATCTACTTTGCTACAACATCTGAATGCTTTAGTAAAGCCGACAAAAGGCTCAGTAACGATTGGAGATCGAAAGATCGTTCCAGAAACAAATAATAAAAATTTAAAACCGATTCGTAAAAAAGTTGGGATCGTCTTTCAATTTCCGGAAGCACAGCTATTTGAAGAGACAGTGGCTAGAGACATTGCTTTTGGCCCTAAAAATTTTGGTGCAACTGGAGCAGAAGGGGCGAAACTAGCCGCTGAAATGCTAGATTTAGTTGGCCTAGATGCTAGTTACTTAGAACGCTCTCCATTTGAGTTGTCAGGTGGACAAATGCGTCGTGTAGCGATTGCTGGTGTTTTGGCAATGGAACCGGAAGTACTAGTTTTGGATGAGCCAACAGCAGGATTAGATCCGCAAGGGCGCAAAGAGATGATGGAAATGTTTCAGCACCTCCATGAAGAACGCGGTATGACAATCATCTTAGTTACGCATTTAATGGATGACGTGGCAAATTATGCAGATCATGTGATTGTATTGGAACAAGGGAGAATCGTTAAAGCTGGCTCACCGCAAGAAGTCTTTCAAGAGATTGATTGGTTGAAAGCAAAGCAATTAGGTGTACCAACAGCTGCTTCCTTTGCAGAAAAGCTAATGGCCAAAGGAGTTGCGTTTGAGCAATTACCATTGACTGCTGAAGCACTAGCTAATGATCTGTTAAAGGGCTCAAAAAAGGCGGGTGAAGACCAATGATGAACAAATTGATTTTTGGCCGTTATATACCAGGGGACTCTTTTATCCATACGATGGATCCTAGAGCAAAATTGATAGCTAGTTTTTATTTTATTGGGATCATATTTTTAGCAAATAATTGGCAAAGTTATGCTATCCTAGGGATTTTCACACTATTTGCTATTTTTCTTTCAAAAATCAACATTCGTTTTTTTATTCGAGGAATCAAACCATTGATTTGGCTGATTTCATTTACCGTTATTTTACAAATGCTATTTACTCAAGGTGGAGCAATTTATTTCAAATGGGGGATATTTTCGGTTACTGAATTTGGTGTGGTCAACGGGCTGCTGATTTTTTGCCGTTTTGTATTGATTATTTTCATGTCTACGTTATTGACTTTGACGACCCCACCGCTTGATTTATCTGACGCAATCGAATACTTAATGCGCCCTTTAAGAGTTGTTCGTTTTCCTGTTCATGAAGTTTCATTGATGTTGTCGATCGCATTGCGCTTTGTCCCAACATTGATGGATGAGACAGAAAAAATTATGAATGCGCAACGTGCGCGCGGTGTCGATTTTGGTGAAGGCAATTTGATTCAGAAAATGAAAGCAGTGGTCCCATTATTGATCCCACTGTTTGTTAGTAGTTTTAATCGTGCAGAAGATTTAGCAACTGCTATGGAAGCCCGTGGTTATCAAGGCGGCGATGGCCGCACGAAATATCGAGTGTTACATTGGCATTTGAAGGACACGACAGTAATGTTAGCATTTGTCGTTTTAACTGTCGTTTTAGTTTGGGTGAGAAGTTAGAAGTAAAGGTGGAAAAGAAATGCCGCGCTATAAAGCAATAATTGCGTACGATGGAACAAAATTTAATGGATTTCAAGCTCAGCCGAATGGACGTACGGTTCAAGAAGAAATTGAAAAAACATTGAAAAAAATGAATAATGGCAAGACGATCACGATTTTTGGGTCTGGCCGGACAGATGCTGGTGTCCATGCATCAGGGCAAGTTATCCATTTTGACTACACTCAAACAAGAGAGTTGGAAAGAATGCGCTACGCTCTAGATACGCAAACACCAGAAGATATTGCAGTAAAAAGTGTAGAGATTGTACCAGAGGATTTTCATGCAAGGTATCAAGTTGTAGAAAAGACGTATCAATTTCATGTAGATATCGGGAAACCAAGAAGTCCGTTTAAACGATTCTATGCTAGCTATTTTCCTTAT
The DNA here is from genome assembly GCF_001886225.1 of Enterococcus silesiacus. Taxonomy (NCBI): domain Bacteria; kingdom Bacillati; phylum Bacillota; class Bacilli; order Lactobacillales; family Enterococcaceae; genus Enterococcus; species Enterococcus silesiacus. The sequence continues at coordinate 32,615 of NZ_JXLC01000019.1, forward strand.
CCGGTTGATACAGACAAAATTCAGCGTGCATTAGCTGACCTATTGGGTACGCATGATTTTACTTCATTTTGTGCCTCTGGGACTGAGATCGAAGATAAGGTACGGACAATTCATGAAGCAAGTTTAGCGGTCAATGAAGCTGGGGATGAACTGATCTTTACTTTTCGCGGAGATGGTTTTTTATATAAGATGATTCGAATTTTAGTGGGCACCTTACTTAAAATGGGGAATGGCCGGATGGATGAAACAACGATCCCTCAAATCATTGCCGCAAAAGACCGCAATTTAGCTGGACCTACAGCACATCCAGAAGGATTATATTTAGTTGAAGTGAAATATGAATGATTCACGCAAAAAAAGTTCTCAGTTTTAATAAGCTGAGAACTTTTTTGCGTATATTAGTAGTAAGAGATAAACAAATGAGCCAAAATAGTTATTCCGAACTCGTGTAGTAACTGACCCCAGCTAATCTTGGATAATATTTTTCTTTTCAAATAGTTGTTGCAGTGTTTTATACAAATCAGTTAAATCTTTATTACCATAAGACAGATCCCAGAAATACAAAGGAAGTTCTGGATATTTTTTTCTAGGAAGTAAGGACGAGCTGATTACTAAATCGTAGCTGTCATTAAGTTCTTCTTGGTAAGGAGAAGAGTCAACAAAACCTAAGTCATTTAGAAACTGATAGATCATTCGAACTAAAGTGAAATTATGTTCAAAGGCAACACCAACTTTTAAATGTTCGGAGTGTTTTGGTTTATCATAAGAAGGAAGTAGAATGCTTTTAACTGAATGGACCAAAGGTTTTTTGATCGTATAAATAAATTTATATTCTTTTTCCTGGGCTTTTTCATCAAAAAATTGATACAGTTTCAACTCGAGAAACTGGTCGGCTTTTCTTTTTTGATGAGGTGTTTCAACTAGAATCTGTAAATTTGGAAAAGGTTTTCCCAGCACATAAAAGGTGAACATGATATTGATAAGATTGCCAATAATGATTGGTTTATCCAGGATCTCAGGTTCTTTTTTGAATATATTTGCTTTTGCGTAGGTCAAGAATTCTTGAACCAATTCATAAACCGGATTAGGTCGGACTGAAAAATCATGCAGGGTTTGGAACAATGATGGATCATCATCTATTGTATAAAAAGGTGCATAATGAGCCAAGAAAAAAATAAAGCTACTTTCACCTTTACTTTGTTCAGGATCTAATGAGTGTACAGGACCTAACTCGTTGTTTAAACGCTCGAAGTCATAATAAGGATTATCCTTCATCAAAAAATCATAGCGTGTGTCATAAGAGACAAACATCTTTTTTCGTGTACGACAAAGAAAAATTGCAGCAAAGTAAGTTAGTTCTTTGGCACCTAAATAAGTTCTAGACAAAGGAAAGTATTCAGAAAAAGCACCAGCAAGTTTTTGTGCATCCTCAAGCGCAACACTCTTAAAAGGCCAGATCGTTCCTCTTGTTCCCAACCAAAGGGCATCAAAAAGAGCAACTCGTACTGAACGTTCATCGCCAATCAAGTTAGCTTCTGTGTATGTAAAACGTAAATTAAATTGTTTTACGTGCTTTTTTATAGGCAACATCTTTCTAGAAACCGTTGAGCGGCTAACGTAGTACCGTTGGCAAAAGTCTTCTATGTTAGGAGAATCATGATTTAAAAAATAGAGAATATATTGAAATGGAACAGATTTTTTTAATAAGAAATAGCGATACTCGTCAATGGTTACAAGGAGTTTTGTACTGTCGACTTTGCCAGCTCTATGTAAAATCGATGGATGCGTCGAGATTATTTTTGTTAAATCATTGTTGATTTCCGTTACTATAATTGATGTTTGTTGGTAGTTCAAAGATAATTCATCAGATAATTGCGTAATTGATACATCTGATTGATTTATTTTTGTGATTCGTTTGAAAAGCATAAACTTCGTTAGCATTCCAGAATCCATCATCAATTTCTCGTATAACATGCTAATCACTTCCTTAAGTCCTATTCTACTGTACTTTATAGGTGCTTGTCAGCTAAGACGATAAGGGCAAGATATTTAGTTATGCTTTTTTAACAAAAAGTTGCTATTTAAGGATGAGTTGAACAAACGACAATAGTGGTATGAACATTAATTCTCTTATTGAACAGAAAAATAGCCAATTAGATAAATAATTGTTTAGGAGTTTTATATGTATATAGAAAAAAATGAGCGGGACATAACTCTATGAGTTAGACCCTGCTCACCTGAAATTTAGATAAATAGTATGTTTAGTTACATCAGCGATACAGTATATTACTACAATAACTACTGCTATTTGACGTTAGTGTTAGCAGCATGCTAATTATAGTGGCTCTTTTTTGAAGGGAGTCCAGATCAAGCCAATTATGAATCCGATGGCCGCCGGTATTACCCAACCCATTCCTATGGTAAATAGCGGGAGGTATTTTTCTGCACTATCTAAAATTACTGTAACAGCTGTTTGATTTCTAACAAATTCCGGAGCACTGTTCAACGCATCAAGTAGTGCGGCAAACAACGTTACATACGTAGTCATGCGATAGACTTCTTTTCGATGATGGAATAAAGGACTGATAATCACTAAAATCATCAACGTCATTGCTAAAGGATACAGAAACATCAAAACAGGAACTGAAAATTGAATGATATTTGTTAAACCAACATTTGCAAATAAGCAAGGTAAAATACTCGCTACTGCAATGTAAAAGGCATAGGACCCTTTTGGGAATAGTTCACTGAATGTTTCAGAACACGCTGTGATTAATCCAATTGCTGTTTTCAAACACGCTAGAATAACAATAAACGCAAGTAAAATACTACCTAGATTACCCAAATAATGGTTAGCAATCTGAGCTAAAGCAATCCCGCCGTTTTCACTAAGAGAAAATTTTCCTAAGCTCATCGTACCCATATAAGATAATAGCGTATAAATGATACCCATCAAGATAATACTGATTGCACCAGATTTTATCGTATCTTTTGCAATATCATTTGGTTTTTCTACACCCATACCACGAATCGTTGAGACAATGATGATCCCAAATGCTAAAGAGGCCAGCGCATCTAATGTATTATAACCTTCAGTAAAGCCTTTGAAAAAAGGATTTTCTGCATAAGCATTTCCAACAGTAGCGGACGAGACCGAACCTAGTGGATTAATAAATGCAAATAAAATCAAAATTGCCAACAAAAATAGAAATAATGGATTTAAAAATTTGCCTACATAACCTAATAACTTAGTAGGTTTACGTGAAAAGGCCCAGGCAATCAAAAAGAATAGAGCCGAAAAGATTGCTAAAATTATTTTGTGTTGATCACTTGAAATAAAAGGGGCTAAACCAATTTCAAACGATGTCGTTGCCAAACGTGGTAATGCAAAAAAAGGTCCAATCGTCAGATATAACAACACCGTAAAAGCAACGGCATAACGCCGATTAACACGAGTTGCTAAATCGAAAACACCATTACTTTTGGAAATGCCGATGGCAATTACGCCTAAAAATGGCAAGCCAATCCCTGTAATCAAAAAGCCGAGATTTGCTAAAAAGATACTTGCACCAGCTTCTTGTCCCATATGAACAGGAAAAATCAGATTTCCAGCTCCGAAAAATAAACCAAATAGCATGGACCCTACATAAAGGTAATCACGCCATGATAATTTTTTTGTCACACTTCCACACTCCTTAACGTTATCTTTAATTAAAGTAACAGAATAAGAAAGCTACATCAAGTGATTTTTCAGAAAGAACTTGATGTTTTCAGAAAATATTAAAACTTGCTGAGATTAACTGGTAAAGTAGGCAAACTGATAGTCATCGCAGAACATTCCGTTGATAAAAAATTCATCCTTAAACAGTGCTTCTTGAATAAAGCCGTTCTTGCGATAAAATTGGATTGCTTTGGTATTAGAACCTAGTACCCGTAATGAAATCTTGTGAATTCCTTTTTTACTAGCTGTCTTTTTTACGTAAGCTAATAACTGGTGTCCAATACCTAATGATTGACTTGCCGGATGAACACCAATGCTGAACATCCATTGCTTTGTGTGGGAACGAAGTGGCGTGGGATGATGAATATCGATAAACCCTAGCACACTAGCATCAACCACTGCAACAAAAATATTTCGCCCGTCAACTCTTTCTTTATACTCATCAACCGAGTGGTAATAATGAAGAACAGGAGAATTTTCGTTTGTCCAAATACTATTTTCAATTTCAAGCAAGGCTGGAAAATCCTTTTCTTCAAGAGGTCTAATTACTATTTCTTTGTCCATTATGCTTCCTCTTTCTCAGTATTGCGTTCGCTAAAACGTTCTTCAAGTTTTTGTTTGTGAGAAGTTAAAATATCTTCAAAACGAATGTCATATTTATCTGCTAAAATAAAAATGTTATCTAAAACGTCACCAAGTTCTTCGGTCAGGTCTTGAATTAAGATTTCCGGCGCTTTTTCGTCTTCATCCGGCCGATCACGACCAATTTCTAAGGCACGAACGGCACGGGCAACTTCGCCCGTTTCTTCAGCTAAAAAGCCGACACGAGCAAATGAATTGAGCGCATACCATCCTCTTTTTTTGTAAAAATCACTAATCCATAATTGATAATGTTGAAGTTCCATATCGATCCCTCCAGTCTATTTTACTATGGTAGCATATCGATCAGGAAAAAGGAGCCCATTTAACCTTCTAAATCTTAAAACGACAATCATTTTTTCAAAGCAAAGATTTCTTATTTGTAGTATCATAATCAAGTGAAGGAACATTTCAAAAAATGGAGGGGATGAGCAAATGACCACATTTTATTTTGTTAGACATGGAAAGACTGAATTGAACCTGAGCTTGCGATTTCAGGGAGGAGAGATTGATTCTCCGTTGTTACCTGTAGGAATTGAACAAGCAATTCAAGCGGGGCGTTATCTTTCTGATATACGGTTTGATGCAGTTTCTGTTAGTACTCAAAAGCGTGCGATGGATACAGCAAATTATCTTCTTAAAGAAAATAATTTTTTAGATGGGTTGACTGTGCAATATCATGACTCATTAAGAGAAATCAAATTCGGTAAACGTGAAGGCGCCGAAATTGATCATACAGATAAACAAACTGACTACTTACGTAATCGACCAGATTTATATGATCCGACAGATTTTGGTGGTGAAACAATCGATTCTTTAGTTGCACGTTCGATTGAAACAATCGAAAATCTTAGTGAAGCCTATCCAGATGGAAAAGTGTTGATCGTAGCTCACGGAGTGTTGCTGATTACTCTGATCAACGCCTTGGTAGGAAAAGAAAAATCAAAATGGCGTGAAGGCGGACCACTGGCGAACACTAGTATCTCAATTTTGGAGAAAGACCAGAATAAAAAAGTTTATACAATCAAATCGTTTAATGATATTTCATATCAATCACAAAATGAAGAAGCGTAAATTAGGTAGATTAGGTGGGAATTCTATGAAAAAAATGGCTGTTTATTGTGGTGCTAGTGTGGGTAATAAGGCAATTTATCAGGAGCAAACAAAAGAATTAGGACAATGGATGAGCAACAATCAATATGACCTTGTTTATGGCGGAGGCAATGTCGGTTTAATGGGCATCTTGGCAGATACTCTTATTGAAAATGGTGGTAAAGCGATCGGTGTTATGCCAACTTTTCTAATGGAAAGAGAACTGGCCCATCAAGCAATCACTGAAATGCATATTGTGAGCGACATGCATGAACGCAAACGAAAGATGATCGATTTAGCCGATTGTTATTTAGCCTTACCTGGTGGACCTGGAACTTTAGAAGAGATATCAGAAGTTGTTTCTTGGGGACGAGTGGGGGAACATCAAAATCCATGCGTCTTTTTTAATGTTGATGGGTATTATGATCTGTTGGCAGAATTCTTTGATAAAATGGTTTTAGAAGGCTTTTTAACAAAAAAAGACAGAGAAAAAATTTTTTTCTCTGACTCGTTAGAAGCTATTAGCTCATTTATCAATAATTATGATCCACCAAAAATACGGGAGTATAATCACTAACGGTAAATACATTATTTGAGATAGACCTTTCTATTTTCTATTTTTGGATTGATCGATTGTTTTTGTTCTTTTAAGCCATATAGATAAGAAATCAAGGTCTCGGTATCAGTTAAGGGGAAGGTTTTTAATAACTTGCCCTTTTTGAATTGTGGAAAAGCCGTGCTCGTGTAAAGATGATTGTTGATTACGACATTATAGAGTTTTTTTGGATCTACAGGTTGACCAGTATTTTGCTTCATAGATGTAACTTTGTACGGTTGTACTTTGTTAGTAGGCTGTTTTTTGTATTGATAAGTCAGGCCAGCTAGTTGCAACACATATTTTTGATTATTTTGATATTGTATATTTAATACTTCTTCAATTTGTTTACCTGTTAATGAGACGATCTTTAATTCATTATTGTGCGGCTGCACTTTTTGAGCATCACTATAATGAATCGATTTATCAGCAGAAATGATTAAGTTTGCTTGAATGCCACCGTCATTTGTAAAAGCAAAATCCACAGGTAGGGTTTGTTGCTTGGCAACAGCTAGCTGAGCATCAGAAATTAAGTTGCCTAATGCAGATTCCTTATTAGTGTTAGAAGCTTTGCTGATTGCAGCAGTAGATTGAGCATATCCTACTATCATGGCAGGGTTAATGACTAAACTTTGGCTAGTAAGAGCCAATGAAGTAGTTAAACCACTAAGATAGGTAAGGGAAGCATCTACTTTATAAGCACTTCGAATCTTTTGATAGTCTTTGATTGAAACAGATAATTTATAAACCGTTGGGTTATTCAATTGTTGCTTGGCAACATAGTTTTTTTCATAGTTGGATTTTTTTCAGGATAGACACTTATATTGAGTTTATCAACGCTTTTTGGATGCGGAACGTTTAACACAATATCAAATGTTCCCGAAAGGACATTAACATTCGATATTTGTCTAGACATTTTGGCTTGACCGACCCTGAAGGTATTATCAGCGATTTTTTTATGTTCACCATTCACCATTGCATACGTTTCTACAACATAATCACCAGCAGTCTTATGATTGGCAATTGGAATTGTAGCGGAGAATCGGTAATTGTCAAGAGCAGTTGCTGTATAGGTTTTTAAATCATCTGTTCCGTTTTTGGTACTCCAGACCTGATAATAAATGGAGTCAACTGGGAATTTTTTTTCTTTCAGCTCTGTTGTAGCAATATAGGTAGTTTGTGTTTGATCTTTATCCAAAACAGTTGTATTTGCTGTTAACCCACTAAAAGGAATATAGTTTTTTCTATTATCGATTTTTGCATCAAGTGGCCTTTGCTGCTCTTTTTGTGTAGTCAAGTAAGCAATGAACGCTTCGGTATCTGTAGCTTTTAAAATACCTAGTAACTGTCCTTGAGCGAAAATAGGGTTAAAAACGTCATGTGTATAAATATATTCATTTACGACGACATTCACAGTTTGATTTGGTGGAATGGACGACTGATCTTTTTTGGTTATGTCTATAAGTTTGAATGGCTGAGTGCTATTTGCGGAATCTGTATAGGAATAAGAGATTCCAGCATTTTGAAGAGTATATTTTTGGTTATTTTGATATTGCTTATTCAAAACAGTTAAAAGCTGCTCTCCTAAAAGTTGTACAACGTATAAAGGATTATTAAAAGGCTGTACACGAATAGCATTGCCATAGGTGATGGAGCGGTCAGGATTAACCAGTAAATCACTTCTTAAACTGCCGCTATTTACTAAAGCTGCATCGACTGAAAATCCTTCTTGGTTTGCAATAAATAGTTGAGCATCGGCAACTAAATTACCTAACGGCGATTCTTTAAATAGGTTTTCTTTTTTAGTAATAGTATCAGTTGAAAGAGCGTGGCTGATTGTTTGTTTTGCTAGACCAGAAACGCGCTGATCTGCATCAGCAACAATACTTTCCACTGCTTGATCTTTAGTAAGTGTTTTGTTTACAGGAACGATTTTTGCGGTAGGTGTTGCTATAAAATCATTTGTTTCAGGTGTGATAGTCCCAGTAACGTTGCTGAAAGCTCGTCCATTAGCTAAACTTTGAACGATTCTTGTTTTGCCTATAGTGGTATTGACTTCTTTATGACTATGTCCATCAATATAGAGATCGATACTATGGTCTGGAGCAATGCTGTTTAGTTTATTGAGAATCGCTTCACCATTGCCAGTATGAGCGATCACGACAATTGTATGGACACCTTGGCTTTGTAGTTCTTTGCTGTATTTAGCAATCGTTTCTGCTTCATCTAAAAAAGAGTATTCTTCATGATACTTTTTTGAAACCAAACTAGGGATATTTTTAGTGACGATTCCAATCAGACCAATCCGGACTTTTTTCTGATTCGCAGTCACTTCTTTTACAGCATACGGCTTCCAATTATATGGAATCGTCTGGTCATTTTTTTCAAGACATTAGCAATCAGTATTTGCTGGGAACTAGCTTCTCGAGGATAGTTTTCTGTTTCTAAATTAAATTGCCCTTTTTTAGGAGCTGTACCTGTGAGAATTCTATTAAATTCTTCTAGTCCTTCATCGAATTCGTGATTGCCCAGTGTTCCAAAATCAAAGTTCATTTTATTCATTACCTTGATTGTAGGTTCATCTTGAAGCAAACTGGAATTCACTGGACTGCTGCCAACCATATCGCCTGCTTGAACTCTCATGGATAAGCCTTCGGGGAATTGGTTGATAAAGTTATTTTTTTCCTGTGCTAAGTTGCTAGATAGTGAAGCAGCTTCTGAAAGTGCACCGTGAAAATCATTAGTGCCTAAAAATTGAACAGAGAGCATACTCGATTTGGTTTGTTGTTCACTTATTGACTCCTCAGCCTGAACCACATTTGGTGCAAATGAATAAGCCAAACAAAGTGAAGTGAGCAATAGCAACAATTTTTTTCTAGTTTTCATTTTTATCATCTCCTATAGAGAAATATAACGTAAGTTATACTTGCTTGCTATCACAAAAAACATCCATCAGAATTAGCTATTCGTGCTAAAGTCTGATGGATGTTTACGTTAGAAAATTTTAGTTTTGAGATAAAATCCGATGTAAAAATTCTTTGGTCCGCTCTTCTTTTGGATGAACAAAAATATCTTCTGAAGTGCCTTCTTCTGCAATCACACCTTTGTCCATAAAGATCACACGATCGGACACTTCTTTTGCAAATTCCATTTCATGGGTCACAATGATCATCGTTAACCCTGTATGAGCTAAATCCTTCATTGTTTTTAATACTTCACCGACCATTTCAGGATCAAGAGCTGAAGTTGGTTCATCAAATAACATCACATCAGGATTCATAGATAACGCACGAGCAATGGCTACACGTTGTTTTTGTCCACCAGAAAGCTGTGAGGGTTTTGCGTCGATAAAACGTTCCATACCAACTTTCTTCAGATTTTCTAAAGCGATTTTTCGAGCTTCCTCTTTGCCACGCTTTAAAACAGTTAGCTGTCCAGAGGTACAATTTTCTAAAACATTCATATTATTGAATAAGTTAAACGATTGGAAAACCATCCCTAAATGTGTACGATATTTTGGTAAATTATAACCACGTTCTAAGACATTTTCACCATTGTAGATAATTTTACCGCCAGTTGGTTTTTCTAATAAATTGATGCAACGTAAAAGAGTAGATTTACCAGAACCAGAAGAACCGATGATGGTTACAACTTCGCCTTTAGTTACCGTCACATTGATATCTTTTAAAACTTCATTTTCACCGAAACTTTTTCTTAAGTGCTCGACGTCAATAATTGTATTCATCACTATTTCCTCCTATAGTTAAAAGTTAAACAAATCTGTGGAGCAGGATTTATTTGCACAGCTAACTAGCTTTCTTTTATATTTTCTGTTTCTTCTAATTTTACATAAGCAGAAGGTCCATCCATTTTTTTCTCAACGACACGTAAGATACGTGTGATTGCATATGTCATGATCAAATACATGATCCCAACGATCGTAAATGTTTGGAAGAATTGAAAGTTCGCGCCAGATGCAGAATTTCCTTGGAAGAATAGGTCAGCCACACCGATAACACTCAAAACAGCTGTATCTTTAATATTGATAACAAATTCATTACCAGTTGCTGGTAAAATATTGCGTAATACTTGAGGCACTATAACTTTACGCATCGTTTGTCCATGAGTCATTCCGATTGCTTGTGCTGCTTCAAATTGACCTGGATCAACAGCAAAGATTCCGCCGCGGACGATTTCAGACATATAAGCACCTGTATTAATAGAAACAATAAACAATGCTGCAACCGTTCGATCTAGAGAAATCCCAAAAGCTAAGGCTAAACCATAGAAGATGACCATGGCTTGTACCATCATAGGTGTGCCACGAAAGACTTCAATATAAATTGAAAGCAAGGCGTTGCCTAATTTTTGGAAGAAACGTTTCATTTTATTTTCAGATTCTGGAATCGTACGAACGACTCCAATCAATAAACCTAAAGCTGTTCCGACAAATGTCCCAATCAACGCGATAAATAAGGTTAAACCTGCACCACGTAAGAACATACCGCCGTATTGATCCCAGATGTTTTTAAAATCAGCTAAAACCCCTGATTTTTCACTATCACTTGTTTCAGCAGCTGGTTGATCTTTGACTGCTTGATCCATTATTTTGGTACGTTCTTCTGAAGAAATACCAGATAAAAGCTGGTTGACTTTGGCGATGGCTGGATCAGCTTTCCGCATACCAACTGCGATTTGAACATCTTCGGCATTTGTTTGGAAGCTATTCTCTTTAGCAAATTCCAGCATTTCTAAATCCTTATTGACGCTTGTAGCAGTCACACCTTCAGGTCGTTCGCTAACATAGCCATCGATCATGCCAGAGGCTAAAGCAGTTCTCATAGCAGAGAAATTATCCATCGCTTGTTGTTTATTCACACCAGGAATTTGATCGATCACACTATAATGGAATGTATTTAGTTGTGCCGTGATTTTGGCACCGGATAAATCGTTCAAGTTCTTTGCATCTGCAAACTTGCCTTTTTTCTGAACGACGACCACTAATTGTGATTCGTAGTAAGGATCAGTAAAATCAATTTCTTTGCGGCGTTCTGCAGTGGGGCTCATTCCAGCAATGATTGCATCAATTTTGCCAGATTGCAGAGCAGGAGCTAAACCATCCCATTTTGTTTGAACAATCACTAGTTTTTTATCCAAACCATCCGCGATTTTTTTAGCGATTTGGACATCGTATCCTCCTGCATAAGAAGAATTTCCTTGTATCGGTACGGCACCATGTGCGTCTGTTTTTTGAGACCAGTTAAATGGTGCATAACCAGCCTCCATTCCGACACGGAATTCTCCGTTTGTTTCTGCTTGACTAAATACCGGTGCACAGAACACACTTAAAATGATTGCAAATAGTAATCCTAATGAAAATGATTTTTTGTTCATTTCTTTCTTCCTTTCTTTTTAATGTAATTGGAATAATTTCTGTTGATTTACTTGTCTAATTTTCTGTCAGAGCAAAACGAGTTCGTTCCACTTTTCATAGATCCAGCTGCACGAACTAGCTCTTCGGAAAAAAGATGAATATTGCTGGTGACAAATAGCATCACAATCAATATTCCCTATTTTTCTGTCAGAGCAAAACGAGTCCGTTCCACTTTTCGTAGATCCAGCTGCACAAGTCAGCTCTTTCGGCAAATAGAGAAACTGACTTCGCAGATAAAGAGCATCTTTGAGTAAGTTTCCTAATTTGCTCAAGAGCTAAACGACTTGTTCCGCTTTTCATACAAAAAACAACCATACAAAAATGCATGGTTGCCTACTATCGTCAGGTACTCTCAACAAAAACATAGCGCAACTTAGCATCACTACTAAGACAGTCCGTAAGTTGTTCGCTTACGTCCCAACATATAACAGGGAGGCTGTTATACATTTCGGCGATTTTTCCTAGACTTGCTTCAATGTGTCCTCGCACTCCACAAGCTTAATAAAAATCGCAACCTCTACCTCAATTTGAGGTACTATTTAATTAGTTGATTCGAGTATAGATTGTACGTTATTTGAAGATAAAAGTCAACGTTAGGCTATGCAAAAGTGAGTACAATATTGTGTTACTTAAAATCTCTTGAAAATAGTCTCTTTATTAAGCTTATCATCATTATCTTGGTGCTAAAGAAAAATTTAGCTCAAAAAGCTCAAATGAGTTAAGAAAAGTAATATAAATCACTACACAAAAAATAGAGTGGAAAATCCACTCTATAAAAAGGGCCCCTTTTTTGCTTATTTCATGTTATATATTTTAAAATTGAGTACTTTTGCTAACTAAGAAATAGCCTATGACCATTTCAGGATTTTTCTTATCTACATACATGATAACAAGAGAGCTATTCTTTATTTTTCTCTCTATATTAACTGTATATGAATATTGGTACAATGGGTTATCTAATCTTAATGGTTGTAGGTTATAGACAGCATTTCCGTTAGCCACGTCCATTTCACCAATTTTTAAATCATATGATGAGTTAGCTCTAGGCATGTAGACAACAGCGTGTGCATTTACAGCATCGCCGGATTTCGATTCAAATGTATTTTTTAAAGTTAATTGAGAGAAATATTGACCTTGTTTAGCGGGAAGTGTCAATTTGATCGGTTGTAAGCCGTCTGTTACTGTAACAGTAATAACTTTCTCGATTTCACCGAAATTGGTTACTGACATTATTGAAATTTCAGTTGTGCCGGCCTTTATTCCTGTGATTTTACCATTATCATCAACAGTGGCAATAGTTTCATCGTTGGAGTCCCAGAATAATTCTTTATCTGTTGTATTTTCAGGTAGAACAGATGCTTTAAGTGTTATTGATTTTCCTAAGGCAACTTCTACATTTTCTTTTTCAACCACGATTTCTTTAGGCGCAACTTCTTTTACAATAACATCGATATATTTTTTGATTTTCCCATCAGCTGTTACAACATCAATTCTTGTAGAACCAGGGTTTTCTCCTGTGATCCGTCCGTTGGCATCAACTGTGGCGATCCCTTCATCGATTGTGCCCCAGCGTAATTGTTTATTTGTTGTATTTTCAGGTAGAACAGACGCTTTAAGATTCATAGAGTCTCCTACATTCAATTCTACTTTGCTTTTTTCAACTACGATATCTTTAGGGATTACTTCATTTGTTACCGTAACTTCAATATATTTAGTGATTTTTCCATCATCAGTTGTGACATCAATAATGGTTACACCAGAGCCTGTCCCAGTAATTTTTCCGTTTTCATCGACAGTAGCAATTAGATCGGCAACGCTATCCCAATGTAATTTTTTGTTTGTTGCATTTACTGGTAAAACAGTAGCTTTAAAGTCTGTAGTTTCGCCAATGTTTAACGTTACTTTTTCTTTTTCAACTTGAATGTCCTGAGCTTCGATAGGTGTATCTAAGTGTTCAGAGACAAAATCAAAATATTCTGCATTCAGTTTCGTACCGTAATTATAATAAGTGGAAGCATAAGCAACTACACCAATAACTTGTTGTTGATCATTGTAAATTGGAGAACCAGATTGTCCACCCATTACATCCATATCAAAATTAATTCTTGTTTTTGTTTCTCCAACGACTTGTCCAAAAGCTTCCCATAACGTTGCCCACTCTTTATCACTAGGGTAACCAGAAGTAGTAACAGCAGTACCTGTTCCAACTGTATCTGTTAAAACAAAAGGCATTGGTGCAACAACATCGCCTATGCTTTTTCCATTAGCGGGTTCAATCGTGATAACTGCGATGTCACTATCAGGACTTTTCGTATCAAGATAGTTTTGAGGAATGAAAACCTCTTTAATTTTAAATTTACCGTAAGGCAAAACGGCACCAGTTCTACCAGGAGCAACAAAGACACTGTCTTTATTCAGATCATTACGAACGTTGCTAACAACATGGGCTGCAGTCAATATAGTATTCTTCCCAATGACTGTTCCTGACCCCCAAGCTCCGTCAGCTGCGATAAATGTAGTACTTTGATAAGGGGCAAGTTTGCCATCTGTAATTTGAAGACGATCATCAGAACCGATGATTGTTCTGCTTTCGATTTCTAAAGCGTGTGTTTCAGGAGCAAAACTAACAATAGATGCTCCCAATAAAAAAATACCAAGTAAACCTAATTTTAAATTTTTCAAAATAAGTAATTCCTTTCCTTTTTGAATCTTCAGTCTAGTGTTTATAAAACAGTAGCTAGAGAAAGTATAGTATATTATAAAAATAATATCAATATAAAAAATATTTATTTGTTATAATTTTTCTTTTAACCAGAAACAAGTATACTATTTTTATTTAATTGTTGTTTAAATAGAAATAATAATTCACTATATTAATAAATAAGTGGACAGTAGAGTAGAATAGGCATTAAAAAGAACAAGTCATCGTTGAGTTTAGGACTTTATTCAATAAAACGACATAGCTGGATAAACTTAAAAGGGAAGAGTCTCTAAAAAGATGAAAACGAGCTGATAGTCGATTGTATAAAGTCCAGTGGGAAAATATAGCTCCTAATATTATCAAGGAGGAAGAAGAACTTTATATGATCAGAGATGCCATAAGTCGGATAATAAGAAAGCTCAAAAAAAGAACGTATCGAAAGTTAGCAGAAACCAGAAAATAAACAAGAAAATTCCGGTAAACTTATCAATCAAAAAAATATGTTTAATACCCGAGAAAACTACACAAGGAATTTCGATAACACGATGAAGTTGTGTTTGAGTAGGGGAATGAAGCACAATAGGCCAGTATATCTGTTTTTTAGTCCCCATTCTTAGTGCTTTAAGCAAATAAACAAATAAGGACAAATTTAAAATGATAGTCAATCTATTCAATCTTTAGCCCGAACCACGAGACCGAAACTTTGTGAGCAACTCTATATCTTGTTGGGATCTTTTGGATCGTTTTTTATGTAGATGATTCTGATGGCTGTTTTGGTTAAGAAAACAGTAATTAATTCATAAATCATTTATTGGAGATGGAATAAAAAAACATATAATTAAATGTGTTATATTTTAAAATTTTATTTTTTATATCTTAATTCAAGATATATATCGTTTTTGATGTAAAAAAACATTCACATTTTAACTTTATTTTGGTATGATTATTATGTATTATAGTAAATTGAAAAAGGAGAAGAAAATGAGAAAAAAAAAGTTGATAAAACAGTTGGTAACGGCTTCATTTTGTGCAAGTGTAATTCTGTGTCCCATGATAGGGTCGGCAGAAGACCTGGTAGCCAGTCAAGATGTCACGACAAAGGTAGTTGATGGTACTATCACCGTCAATGCAAAAAATATAAAACTATCCTTTCAAGATATTAAATATGGAGACAAGAAGACGCACTATATCTATCCAATAGTCGATAAGGAAAGTATTAGTAGATCAGATCAAGAAACGGTTATACCAACGGTAAATCCTTATAGCGGAGAAATCCCAGTAGTTCCGCCAGAACCTTGGTATCCTTGGAAAGATGTTATGATGACAGTAACGAATAATAAGACGAGTGCTCCTGATTTTAAAGTTACATTAAAACGCAGTGGATTTACTCATGAAAAATCTGGCAAAGAAATGACAGGTGCTGATTTATACATGGGGAAATTCCATGATAGTTTAGATTTTAAAGGGGAAAAACGCTCTAAAAATACTGGTGAGGCTGATAAATATTGGCTGGCTGAATATGTTACTTTAGAGAAAGACAGTTCCGCTTTGATTGCTGATTATCGAGGTGAGGCAGCAATTGGTGAACATTGGCTCTCACCGTTCCAAGTTCCTGAAACGGATGAAGATGGTTATAGAAATAATCCGTATCCTGGAGGATATATTCCGGGAGAGGAAGTCTATCAAGAAAAAAATATTTCATTGGGGATCGATGCTAATACTAAAATTCCAACAGCTGGCTCTTATGTAACAACGTTAACTTGGTCTGTGGAACAAACACCAGGATAAATTGTATTGAATAAAATATTTAAACAATAGCAAAAGTCTGTAGCGAAAATCACTGTTGATTTTCACTACAGACTTAGCTTTTGTCTAATTTAGGTTAAATTAGATGAAGAGTAAAAATTAGCGTTGTTTAACGATAAAGTAATCTTTTACAATTGTTGGATTTTTCTTATCTACGTACATAATAACCATTTTACTATTATCTAATTTGCGATCTACATTTACATCATATAGTGTTTGAATCATCGGACGACCTAATGTCAATGATTGAACATTATACACGCCAGTTCCATTAAGAAAATCTAGTTCACCGATTTTTAAATCATACATAGTATTTTGTTTATTTAAATGGAAAAGAATATGAGGTGTTCCATCTGGAATACCTTTCATTTCAAACGTCTCTTTTATATCTTGTTTAGAAAAATATAATCCGTTTGTTGCTGGAAATTTTAAGTTTGCTGCTTGCAATTTCTTTTTAACTGTAACAGTGATTTGTTTTTCAATTTCACCAAAGTTAGTCACAGATAATACTGAAATTTCAGTTGTTCCTTCTTTTTTACCTGTAATTTTACCATTATCATCAACAGCAACAATCGATTCATCCATTGAAACCCAGAATAATTCTTTGTCTGTTGCATTGGCAGGTAAAACAGAAGCTTTAAGTGTTACTGAGTTGCCTAAATTTAATTCTACATTTTCTTTGTCAACAACGATTTCTTGAGGCGCAACTTCGTTTACGGTAACATCGATATACTTAACGATTTTTCCATCTGCTGTTCTTACGTCGATACTTGTAGAACCAGGGTTTACACCAGTAATGCGTCCATTGGCATCTACTACAGCAATGCCTTCATCCGTTGTATCCCAAAGTAACTGCTTGTTTGTTGCATTGGCAGGTAAAACAGAAGCTTTAAGTGTTACAGAATCTCCTGCATCTAGTTCTACGTTGTCTTCAACAACGATTTCTTGAGGTGCCACGTCAATAGAATCAGAAACATTAACGTTCTTATCTACTGCTGAAGCTGATTCTGGCGCTAAAACAGCTAGAGATGTTCCTAATAAAACAATACCAATTAAACCTAATCTAAAATTTTTCAAAATACATAATTCCTTTCCCATTTAAGGTTATAGTCTACTATTTATAGAACAGTAGCTGAGAAAATTATAATATAAATATAAAAAAAAAGCAATAAAGAAAAGATGGAATCATCTAATGAATGATTAATATCTCAGCTAAAAACTTTTATTATCGCTGAAAAATAAATAATAATTCCATATACTGATTGTTATAAACAAGTAGGCAGGAGATGAAAATTATAAATAAAAAAGGATCAAGCAACAAGGGAATTTTGGGCTGTGTTCAACAAATTAGCTTGATTGAATAAGTGCACGATGGAATAAGTTTTGAAAAAGTATAAACCCTCAGAACCTCATTGTATTGAGTCAATTGGGAAAACTTTCGATCCAAATATGACATGGGCCACCATTCGTAAGATAACGAAAAAGCTTATAAAAAAATGCTTGATCGAAGCTACCAAAATACTAAAAGCAAAAAAGAAATCGACTTTTAGTTCACCAAACAAGGTCAAAAGGTCTTAATATTCATGAGCAACTTCACGAATTAACGAAAGAGCCAGATGATCATTGTCGATGTTCCAATACAATATCCCTATGTAGAAGAAAGTAAATATGAAAAAAGAGAAGAAAATGCGCTGAACTATCGTGACCAATTCATAAAAAAACTCGATTATTCCAAATTAATCGATGCTTATTATGAAATAACTATTGGTTCCTCAATTCTGTCACGATTGTTCCTTGTGAAAAAAACATCAGATGAGCGAAGTAAATGAGTTGTTGAGCAGCTCGATGTTACTAGAACCGACAGATGATCTAGGCAGTTTTGGTTCTGATTATATAGGATGGTGAGGATATTTTGAATGGGCCGAGACAAAAATGTTTATTCAAATATAAAGCCCGAAACAAAACGGATCTTTTGTTTCGGGCTCTTTTTTAACGCTCATGTTTGCTGAAACTGACTATTATAAAGAGATGCATACAACGAAGGTTTCGCCAACAATTCTTGATGATTGCCTTTTTCCACAATATCGCCATCTTTCATCACTAAAATCAAATCAGCATTTTCAATCGTAGACAAACGGTGCGCAATCACAAAGCTTGTTCGATTATTTGTCACTTCATCCATCGCTTTTTGGATGTGGGCTTCTGTTCTAGTATCCACACTTGAGGTAGCTTCATCCAAAATAACTACAGGAGGATTTGCCAAAATAATTCTGGCAATTGTCAATAACTGTTGTTGCCCTTGTGACAGTGAGCCGTTTTCACTTGAAATGATCGAATCATAACCGTTAGGCAATGTCCGAATAAAGTGATCACATTGGGCAATTTTGGCAGCTTCGATGATCTCTTCTCGTGTCGCATCCATGCGTCCATACGCGATATTCTCCGCAATCGTTCCTTCAAATAGCCACGTATTTTGTAAAACCATTCCGAACATTGCACGTAGATTTGTTCTTGAAAGGTCTGTGATATTTACGCCATCAAAGGTGATTCGACCACCATTTAATTCATAAAAACGCATCAATAAGTTTACTAACGTTGTTTTACCAGCACCAGTTGGTCCAACAATTGCCACCATTTGTTTCGGCTTAACGGTAAAATCAACTTGTTTCATCAATATTTTTTCTTTAGTATAACCAAACTGAACCTGATCAAAAGCAATAGCGCCAGTGGGTTGCTCGATGATTTGTAGGTTTGCTTTTTCTGGAACATCGTCCTTCGCATCTAAAATCTCAAAAATCCGATCAACAGCAGCTAGTGCTGCTTGAATCGAGTTAATGACATAAGAAGCTGTAGAAATCGGTTCAGAAACTTGATTGATATATTGTAGATAAGCTTGAAGTAACCCAATCGTGATTCCGCCTTGTAAGACTAAGAAGGCACCAATGATAGCACTGACGATAAACGCTAATTGATTGATCAAACGAATCGCTGGATAAATCGCAAAGTTCATAAATTGAGCACTTAAAAATGCTTTGTAATGCTTTTGGTTCGTTTCTGAAATGACGTTTTTGGCATGTTCTTGTTGGTTGAAGGTTTTTGTCACTAAATTCCCAGATAAAAACTCTTCTGTTTTATTATTTAAAATCCCAAGTTCGGCTTGACTTGCTTCTGCTAGTTTTTTATTTTTATTGGCAATTTTACTTGTTAAGAATGAGCTTCCAGCAATCAGTAAAACCACAATTAGGGTTAATTTGACATCAATGTAAAACAACATGATTCCAGCAAAAAGAATGGTTGAGATTGATGTAAAGAATTGATTGATCCCTGTTAAGAAAACTTGTGATAATTGATTTAAACTGGTTGTTGTTCGGCTTAGGATATCGCCTACTTGATGTTGATCAAAGAACGCCATCGGTAAAGATTTGAATTTTTTTGTGACTTCTTTTCTGACTCTTAATGTGATTCGTTCGCTTAAAGAAGCCATGACACGTTCTTGGATATAAGACATCGCGCTGCTTAGGATTGAAAAGACGATCAAGATCAAAACAGGCGCCAGCAAAGCCTCTTGAACCATTGGAAACGTGATCTGACCGACACCATGGTTTTTGACTAGCATAAGCAAATCATCAATGGCGATCCCCATAATGAACGGCATAGCGATGATTAAGGCATTTCCAACCAAACTACATAGAATCAAACCAAAAAATATCGGACGTTCAGGTCGAATCAATTGAAAGAATCGTTTTAATGTTTGTTTATTTAAATTTTCCATCATGACTGTGCTCCTTCCATGATAATCCCTTGTGAGCGGGCAAACTCTTGGTATGTTTTATTCCTTTGTAACAGTTGACTGTGCGTTCCTTGACCAACGATTTTACCTTCATCTAAAACGATAATCGTATCAGCTTGTTGGATCGTACTTAATCGTTGAGCGACAATCAGCAAGGTTTTATCGGACATTTCTTCTTTCAATGCCAGTCTTAATGCAGCATCGGTTTGATAATCAAGGGCTGAAAAACTATCGTCAAAAATATAAATATCTGCAGGCTTGATCAAAGCACGAGCAATACACAAACGTTGTCTTTGACCACCAGAGAAGTTGGTTCCGCCTTGCGCTACAAAAGAATCGTAGCCTTCTTCTAACGTTTCAATATAAGAAGTGAGTTGAGCAATTTTAGCAGCTCGATCCATATCGGCTTTCGTTGCTTCAGGATAGCCCATCAATAAATTGCTCTTAATGGTTCCGCTAAATAAAAAGGCTTTTTGAGGAACGTAACTGATTTTAGAACGTAGCTTTTCTTGCGTAACATTTCTGATGTCCACGCCATCAATTAAAATCGCACCTTCGGAGACATCGCTAAGTCTTAACAGTAATTTGGCAACTGTACTCTTACCAGAACCTGTACCCCCAACGATCGCGGTTGTTTTTCCTTTTGGAATACTGAAATGGATATCCTCTAAAACGGGCTCATCCGCTTGATCATAACTGAATGTTACGTGATTTAAATCGATCAAGGTATCTTGAGATTCAGTTTTTTCAAGTAAAACAGGCTGATCAGTATCAAGAATTTGGTCTTGGGTATTCAAGATTTCTTCGATTCTTTTTACTGAAGCAAGCGATCTAGGTAACATTACTAACACCATTGCTGCAATCATCAAATAAGCAAGTGTTAGTAAAGAATATTCAACGACGGCTGAAACAGTACCAATTTGCAAGGTACCAAGTGCCACGAAGTTTCCACCAAACCATAAGATAGAAGAGAAAACCACACCCATTAACAAGAAGGCGACTGGCGTAATAAACGCAAAAATACTATTTACGCGAATCATGCCATTTGCATAGTCAGAAAATGTTTTATTTGTCCGTTTTTCTTCATACTCTTGATTGTTAAAGGCTCGAATCATATTGATTCCAGTGAAAAATTCACGTAAAGTCACAATGATTTTGTCCATTTTAGGTTGGATCAATAAGGAAAGAGGGGTCCCTTTTTTCATCAAAATATAGACGATCACCCCAAAAGCGACGATTGCAATTAGTGGTACTAAAGCTAATGTTGCTGAGTAAGTGAATGTCATATATAGTGAGAATACTGCAATGATCGGTGCAGGTAAAATCAATTGCAGGAACAACACGATTATTTGTTGAATATTATCAACGTCATTCGTCATTCTTGTCAGCAGGGAACCTGTTCCAAAATGATCTGCGTCTTTAATGGAAAATGTTTGAAGTTTATCAAAAAATAGTTCCCGTGTTTCTAAACCAAATTTAGCGGCTACTTTAGCAGAAAGATAACTTCCAGCAATTGCTGAGAGCGCACCAAATAAAGCCATTGCGAGCATTTTAAGCCCAATCGTTTTGATAGATTGTTCATCGCCGTGAGCAATTCCCACGTCGATCAATTGAGCTACGAGTAACGGTACACCAAGTGTCCCAATAATTTGTAAACACAAACTAATAACTGTCGCTAAAATAAGTATCCTATTCTTTTTAATGAAAAACTGAATGATCTTCATATAATTTCCTCCTTTTCAAGACTCAAAGGGAATTCTACACCTTCAAGTTACTTGAATGTCAATGCTTTTTGTTTATAATTGAAATCAGAGGTGAGATGATGGAAAAAGAGAAGTTATTAACTGTAGGACAAGTGGCTGAAATCATGAAATTACCAAAATCAAAGATCCGTTATTGGGATGATATGAATCTACTGACATCCTCTAGAAATCGGCATAATGGCTATCGACTATTTGATATGGAGGATATTCTGACAATCAGTGATATTGATTTTTACCGTAAACTCGATATCCCCATCAACAAAATGACAAATCTTTATCGAAAATCACCAGAGGAATTATGGACTATATTAGATGAAACAGAAACACGAGTGGCTACAGAATTAGCTGAACTGGAGAAAAGACAACAAGGGATCAAACATAGGAAAGATCAATTGTTGCATTTGATTGAGTTGAAAGAAAAAGAATTTGTTGATGAGCCATTAGACGTGGAACGAATTATTCCAATTGATTTAAAAGATCCCAATGAATTGCAGACTTATATCGATAATCCTTCTAGTTTAGTCATCTATATCGAGGATGGTTGTGAAAAAGAAATCACCTATGGGTTTGCAGTCACAGCAAAAGAATTTGTAGAAGAAGAGACGATTTGGCAAAAAATAGAGCAACCAAAGTATTCATACAAACAATTTCTACTGACGATCAAGTCAGATAATCCGTTGGAAAATAATTTCCAATCGATGAAAGCAAAATTGGCGAAACAAGGCTATCAAACTGGCACGCTAGTTGGGCGCTATATCATGACAGCAGAAGATCAAGACGGATTTTATAGAGATTTTTACAAAGCATGGATTGAAGTGAATAGGTAAGGTTGGGCATAAAAATCGTAATCTTGCTAAGAAGGTGCTATGATTTAGCCAATCGCAAAAGGATGATCAGCCAATGGAAAAATTACAAACAATTCAAGAGGTAGTGACCTTTATCAATGAAAATCATCTTGCGTTCTTATATGTCTCGCAAGAAGATTGTTCGGTGTGTCATGCACTTAGACCTAAATTGACCGAGCTATTAAAACACTATCCTAAAATCAAACTAAGAGAAGTGGAAGCGGATAAAGTCAAAGTAATTTCAGCTGAATATTTGATTTTTTCAGCCCCAACCTTACTTTTTTTCGTCGATGGAAAAGAGTATCTTCGTGAAGGAAAGTTTGTTCAGTTTAAAAAATTAACCGACGCAATCGAGCAAATTTATTCATTTGAAGAAAATAAGGGATAGATCAAATTCAGTAAATTCAGGCGTTTAAGTAATGTGCGAGGAAGTTTGTTGTCAAAATGTAAGCGTACTATTGACAAAGAAAATAAGTCGTTGTATACTTTGGTCAACGGATCGTTACTGGTTAAGCAGGCGTGACCTCACACATTACTTTTTTTGGTGATGTTTGATATGGTCAGGTCTTTTTTCGTTTTTCAAGTCAAGAACAGGAGATAATTTCAATGAAAGTACTGAAAGTTTTTAATAATAATGTTTCTTTGGTTTTAAATGATGACAACATCGAAGAAATCATTATGGGCAAAGGCGTCGGCTTCAACAAGCGTGAAGGTGATGTGATCGATTCAGCTCGGATTGAAAAAAGATTTGTTCTTGAAGGTAATAATTCCGTTAGTAACTTAGATAATCTGCTTGCACGAATCGATATTGAAGATATTGAACTGGCCAGTGATATTATTCAATTAGGCGAAGCAGAATTAGAACAATCGATCGATGATTCCATTTTACTGACATTGTCCGATCATATCGGTTTTGTCTTAAATCGAGCCGCGGAAGGTTTACAAATGCGTTCACCACTAGAATGGGACATCAAACAGATTTACACAAAAGAATATGCATTTGCATTAAAAGCCGTTCAGATGATGCGGGAGAAAACAGGTATTGAGATTCCAAATCAAGAAGCAGCTTTTATTACCCTTCATTTTGTCAATGCCTATAACTCTACTAGCAATATGAACGAAACGATGCTGACAACCAAAATCATTCAAAGCATTATTGATATTATTAAATATCACTATGGCAAAGAATACGATGAAACATCCTATGATTTTACTCGTTTCATTACCCATATTCGTTACTTTGTCAAAAGACAGCTAGATAAAGAAGTTTCATCAAATGAGGATTCGTCCTTGATCAATCTAATTGCTGTGAAATACGAACAAGATTATCAGTGTGCAGTTAAAATCAAAACATTTTTGAAACAACAATACGATTGGACGATTTCAAATGATGAATTGATGTACTTAACCCTTCACTTAAATCGCTTATCAAGCAATCAATAGGATCGTTACTGGTTAAGCAGGCGTGACCTAAGAAAAACACTTAGTTTCTAAGTGTTTCTTAGGTCACTTTTTTTATAAAAAAATGAATCAAAGAGAGGAACTATCATCATGCGTTATGAAGAAGAAAGTAAAAAAATTATCGAACTTGTCGGCGGCAAGTCGAACATCAATAGTTTAGTTCACTGTGCCACACGTTTAAGATTTAGTTTGAAAAACACGAAAAAAGCAGACAAAGAATCATTGGAAAAATTGCCATATGTGATGTCAGTAGTCAACAGCGGCGGCCAATACCAAGTCGTGATTGGCAGTAAAGTACCAGATTATTATGCGGCAATCCAATCGCTCGCTGACTTAAACGAAGATGCACCAAAGACGGAGAAAAAACTAAGTTTCAATTATGTATTTGAAGTAATCTCGGGTGCCTTTTCACCACTGATTCCAGCAATGGCAGGATCAGGAATGATCAAAGCCGTATTAACGATTTTAGTTGAAATGAAACTTTTAGCCGATACTAGTTCAACCTATATGGTCTTAAGTGCGGCAAGTAATGCGATCTTTTACTTCTTACCTGTTTTCTTAGGAATCACGTTGACTAAAAAAATCGGCGGTAACATGTATGTAGGTGGGGTGATCGGTGCAGCATTACTAGAACCGTCATTTACTGGCATGATCGGTCAGGAAAAACTAGATTTTCTAGGGATCAATTTAAATGTTGTTGATTATGCAACGACCATTTTCCCAATTTTTGTAGCAATTTTTATTTACTCATTCGTGGATAAATTCTTACGAAAAATTATATTTAGAGACCTGCAATTATTTGCCGTACCAATGTTTAGTTTGATGATCATGGTGCCATTGACTGCATTACTTTTCGGTCCATTTGGAACGGTCATTGGGGATGCGTTATCACAAGCTGTTATGTGGTTGATCGGTAAAAGTGCGTTGCTTTCAGGAATCGTTTTAGGTGGCGGAATGCCGTTTATGGTGATGTTTGGCTTGCATTGGGGCTTTTCGCCAATCACGCTTGAAAACCTAACGGTAATGGGCGGTGACCCAATCGAAGGAATGGCTGTTGCGGCTGTTTTTGCTCAAATTGGGATCGCAATTGGTTTTTACTTGAAATCTAAAAAACATTCAAAAATGAAAGCTTTAGCTGGACCTTTAGCATTAACTGGTTTATTTGCAGGAGTAACAGAACCAATCGTATACGGCTTGATTTTAAGATACAAACGCTTATTACCGATCGTAGCGATTTCTGGTGCGATTGGTGGCGCAATTTGTGGTGTGACAGGTGTGACCATGAATGCGTATGTATTCCATAATATTTTCTCTATTCCAGTTTATACACCAAAAGTTGGTTACTTCATCGGAGTAGGTTCTGCGTTGATTGCAGGAGCAGTCTTGACGTATTTCTTCGGTGTCAAAGAAGATGAAATGACCGATTTCTTACCTGAAACAGATCAAGGGGAAGATGATTTTCAAGAAACAACTGTTGAAATGTCAGCCAATGTCGAAAGTACAACTGAAACGGTTGTTTATGCACCACTTGCAGGTACAGTAATTCCATTAAAAGAAGTTGACGATGATGTATTTTCTAGTGAAATTGCAGGTAAAGGCGTTGCGATTATCCCAACAGATAATAAAGTTGTCGCACCATTTGACGGAACCGTGGTCGCAATTTTTCCGTCAAAACATGCGATTGGTTTGAAATCACATGGCGGTAGCGAATTGTTGATCCACATTGGCATTAATACAGTTAATTTAAATGGTGAACATTTTGAAACAAAAGTTGAAATGGGCGATACGATCACACGTGGTCAAACATTGCTAGTCTTTGATCGCGAAGCAATTGAACAAGCTGGTTACGCGATGACATCACCTGTTATTTTGACGGATGCGCCAAGTATGGAAACTTTAAACATCATCAATGATAGCGACAGCGTAACGCCCGCAACACAATTATTTGTTGTAGGCTCAAGCAAGGAGGATACGAATCAATGAGAAACGATTTCTTATGGGGCGGTGCAGTAGCTGCCCATCAAGTTGAAGGCGGCTTTAATCAAGGCGGCAAAGGCGTAAGTATTGCGGATGTGATGACGGCTGGTTCAAAAGATCATGCTAGAGAAATTACAGACGGTATTATAGAAGGAAAATTTTATCCCAACCATGAAGCAATCGATTTTTATGGCCATTATCAAGAAGATATTCAGTTATTTGCTGAAATGGGCTTTAAATGTCTAAGAACGAGCATTGCCTGGACGAGAATTTTTCCAAATGGGGATGAACAAGAACCGAACGAAGCGGGTCTCGCTTTTTACGATGAGTTGTTTGATGAATTATTGGAACATGGGATCGAGCCGGTAATAACGTTGTCTCACTTTGAAATGCCCTATCATTTAGTGAAACAGTATGGCGGCTGGCGCAGTCGTGAACTGATCGGCTTTTTCACTAAATTTGCTGTAACTGTGATGAAGCGCTACAAAGATAAAGTAAAATATTGGATGACCTTTAATGAAATCAACAATCAACGAATCTTAGAAAATCCAATTTATTCATTTACCAATTCAGGTATTCTTTATCAAGCGGGTGAAGACAAATTAAAAACGATGTATCAAGCGGCACATTATCAATTTGTAGCAGGTGCGATCACAGTTGCTGAAGGGAAAAAAATCAATCCAGATTTTCAGATCGGATGTATGTTAGCTGCAACACCGAATTATCCTTTGACAAGTGATCCAAGTGATATCATTGCAGCACAACAAGAAGATGAGAAACAGTTATTTTTCACGGATGTCCAAGTAAGAGGAAACTATCCTCGCTGGGCAATCAAAGAGTGGGAAAGAAACGGCTATGAACTGGATATTACTGAGCGAGATCTACAGTTGCTAAAAGCTGGAACAGTCGATTATATTGGTATCAGCTACTATTTAAGCAACACGATTTCAACACGACCGGAAGCAGTTCGTTTAGACGATGACCTCCTTGGCGATAGCTCGCTTGTAGAAAATCCTTATGTAAGTATGACTGAATGGGGCTGGTCGATCGACCCTGCTGGCTTACGTCATTATCTAAACCTATTAAGTAATCGTTATGAACGGCCAATCTTTATCGTAGAAAATGGATTTGGCTATGCTGATACTTTAGTTGAAGAGAAAGTCCACGATGTAGAAAGAATCGATTTTCTTACTCAGCATATTAAAGAAATGAAAAAAGCAATCGAGATAGATGGAGTAGATGTTTTAGGTTACACGGTTTGGGGCTGTATCGATCCGATTTCATTTACGACAGGTGAAATGCGTAAACGTTATGGTTTCATTTATGTCGATCGTGATAATCAAGGGAACGGCTCGTTGAAACGAATCAAAAAAGATTCCTTTGATTGGTACAAACAGTTGATCCAAACAAATGGAGCAGAACTATAAACAATTCTATAGAAGTAACTCTCACTGTATTTTAGTAAATTAAAAACAGTGAGAGCTTTTTTGTGTGAAAAAGCATAAAATAGAAGGGAACAATAGAGAATGGGGAATGAAGGCATGAGAAAAAAAATCAGATTCGCTTTACTGAGTATAATTGTTGTATTAGCTGCAGTCATTTATTTGGGGCAGAATCAAGAGCAGCAAGAAGAAACCCTATTTAAAAAGGAAGCTATCGAATTTTGGGTGATCAGTGATCCACACTATATTGATAAAAGTTTAACGGATTCAGGCTTAGCCTTCAAAAAAATCAAACAGACCGCGGCAGGAAAAGAACTTGATTATCAAAAAGAGAGCTGGCAGGCCTTTATCAAAAAAGCCATGGAACAAAAACCAGATATGCTGATCATTACAGGTGATTTAACGTTAAATGGTGAAAAAATCAGTGCTGAAAAGCTGGCTGAATTACTGAAACAACTAACAAACGAAGGCATCAACGTTTTTGTGATTCCAGGAAATCATGATGTCAACGATGGCTGGGCTAGAAAATTTGTTGGTGATCAGCAGGAAAAAACGGATCCGATTTCGATTGCTGATTTTAAAGAAATATTTGCTGATTCTGGGTATCAAAATGCCACGAACTACGACAAAAATTCATTAAGTTATTCAGTCGCAGTCAATCAACAGTATAATTTTCTTTTTCTAGATTCCAATATATATCCCGAAGACAATCAACCGCAAACAAGTCCCACAACAGGTGGAACGATTCGTGGTAAAACAATGAAATGGGTCAAAAAACAATTAGAAAAAGCCAAACAAGAGAAGAAAAAAACGCTCGTTTTCATGCATCATAATATATACGCCCACAACAAACTATTATCAAGTGGTTTTGTCCTTAATAATGCGGATGAATTTAAGCAAGTCTTAGCAGAGTACCAAGTGCCGATTGTTTTTTCAGGCCATATCCATGCTCAAGATATCATGACAGAAACAACGGACGACCATCCACTAACTGAAATCGTGTCCAGCTCTTTTTCGATTGCACCTCAAGCATACGGTGTAGTGAAACTAAAGGGAAATTCATTTGATTATCAAAAAAAAGCAAATACGCATTCAGTTGCCAACTTAGAAAATTATTCGCAATACATCAAAGAACTTTTTATTAACGATGGAAAGAGCTTAGGGTACAGTCAATTGATTGATGCAGGATTATCTGATAGTAAAAAATTGGATATTGCCGCTGAATTTGTAGGACAGGTAAATTATCGCTTTTTCTCTGGGGATGATTTTATTACGGATAATGAAGTGGAGAAAATCAAAGCAGAAGCTGGTTATCAAATCATCTCTGAGAATAGCAAATTTTTAAAAGAATACATTGATTCAATCATCCAAGATAAAAATCAAGAAGATAATCGATTGAAAAAGGATTTTGACGAATGTACTCTTAGCAGATAAGGTTTGGGCAATGGCGCTTATTTTTGGGTGAGTTGCTTTTAACCCTACCGTTTATCTGGATTTTATGTGACTGGGATCTGACTCACAAGAGTGATAGCCTGGTCACATTTTTTTATTGATAGCTTTTGGTTATCATACCTGGGAATAAACTATTATCAGTTTCTGCTATTTTGTACTATCATAATAAGATAAAGAAAACGCTATGAAAATAAACGATAAAATAAAGCAGAGGAGCGGAAAAAATGGAATTAATTTCAGGGGAAAAGGGATTTGAATTGGTACATGAAAGTGGTAACTGGTTACTAAAAAAAGATATCGGTTTTTCGCCAGTTGAACTATTAGTTGCATCTATTGGTGCATGTGGAGCCTATGTTTATGAAAAAATATTAACGAATTCTCACATTGATTTTACTATTGAAAAGGTAGATATCTCTTATGAACGAGCAGAAGATAAACAAGCGAAACCTTTAAGCCGCGTTGTAATTGATTTTTCGATCCATGTTTCGGAAGAGGCGCAAGGAAAAGCTGAGCGAGCATTGAAACTGATTGGCAAGAATTGTCCAGTCATGCAATCGCTAGATCCAGAAATAGCGGTTGTTGAAAATGTGAATTTTGTTTAGTTTAGTATCCAGTATTGAGGAGGAAAGAGATGAAAAAGTTTTTTGCAATTAGCGCATTGGCACTTTTGATTTTTGTGACAGGTTGTAATCCAGCCAATAAAACGGAATCAAATGAATCAAAAAAAGCAATCGTTCATTTTACTGAGCCAGCAGAGCTACTGACACTTGATACCACACAAGAAGAAGATTTCACTAGTTTCAATGCCCAAAATCAAGTCCTTGAAGGGCTTTACCAATTAAATGAAAAAGATGAAGCAATTCCAGCTGTAGCCAAAGAACTACCAGAAATCAGCGAAGATAAACAAACGTATACGATTGCTTTAAGGAACGATGCAAAATGGTCAAATGGTGACCCTGTTACTGCTAAGGACTTTTTATATGCCTGGAGACGAGCCGTCACACCGGAAACAGCACCATCATATGCTAGTTTGTTTGTTGCTTCAATCAAAAATGCAGATGCCATTTATCAAGGAAAAATGAAACCGGATCAACTTGGAGTAGAAGCGCCAGATGAGCATACGCTAGTGATCCATTTAATCAAACCAACTCCTTATTTTACGTCTTTACTGACATTTGAAACATTTTTCCCAATCAACCAAACATTTGCTGAAAAACAAGGCAGTGACTACGGAACATCAGCTAACACAACTCTTTATAATGGCCCCTTTACTCTAGAAGGCTGGGAACAAAATTCTGATACTTGGACATACGTCAAAAATCCAAAGTATTGGGACGTGAAGAATGTGAAGGTTGATGCAATTCAAACGACCGTTGTAAAATCAACCAGTACAGCCGTTAATTTATATCAAACGGATGAGTTAGATCGAGTTATATTAGATGGAGAATTTTCTAAACAATATAAAAATGATCCAGATTTTCAAAACCAAAATGACACAAAAATGGGTTATCTACGTTTTAATCAAGGACCCAATAAACCATTGGAAAATGCTCACTTACGCAAAGCAATCTCTTTAGCAATTGATCGTGATACCTTTGTAAAAAACATTTTGGGAGATGGTTCTATTGCCGCAACAGGCTTTGTTCCTCAAGATTTTGTTCAAAATCCTAAAACAGGGGAAGATTTCCGTAAAGAAAGTGGTGTTCAGAAAAAATTTGATAAAGCCGAGGCGCAAAAAGCCTATGAACAAGCGCAAAAAGAACTAAATAAAAAAGAAATCAGCTTAGTCTATTTGGCTAAAGATACGGATACAGAGAAGAAAACAGCCGAATATTTAGCAAATCAAATTGCTGAAGTGTTGCCGAATATCAAATTTGAAATTACTACATTACCAAGCAATAACTTACAAGAACGCTATTTATCAGGTGACTATGATATTGCTTTTGGTCAGTGGATGCCTGATTTTAAAGATGCCATCACATTTTTAGATATGTTTGCTTCGACCTCTGGCTTAAATCACATCAATTATAAAAATCCAGCATATGATCAGCTAATTCAAGCGGCTACTGAAACAGATGCGGCAAATGAAGAAAAAAGATGGTCAGATTTATTGCAGGCAGAACACTTATTATTAGCAGAGGATTACGCGATTGCACCGATTTATCAGCAACAAACAGCATTATTGCAAAAGAAAAATATCAGTGGCGTTGTGAAACATAGTTTTGGCTCGCCTTATAGTTTTAAATACATTCAAGTGAAAGAAACAGACTAAATATAGACTTAGAGCAAAGCGTAAAATACTTTGCTTTTTTTTTTGCCCAAAAAATCAGTTTTTACTTGACATATGATTGAACGTTCATGTATTATGAATATATGATATATGAACGAATAATCATATGAAAAGCAAAGTGTATCTTTTCAGAAAACACTCAAAAGGAGGAAATATAAAATGGACACAACAAAAACCCATGATCACAGTTGCTCGGACGAAAAAGGTCATGACCACAGCCATGGTCACAGTCATAGCCATGGGAAATCTCCTGTCGTTTTATTTTTTACAGGATTGGCAATTTTCATCGTTGCATTTTTTATCAATGAAGGGTCATTAGTACAGAATATTCTTTTCGTTAGTGCCATGTTATTATCTGGCTATCATATTATTTTAGAAGGTATCGTTGATACAATCAGTGAGTCAAAAGAGCAAAAAAAATTTATACCGAATGTTCATATTTTGATGACTTTAGCCGCATTTGGTGCGACGATCATCGGAAATTATGAAGAAGGCGCTTTGTTGATTATCATTTTTGCAGCTGCTCACTTTCTTGAAGAATATGCAGAAGGTCGTAGTAAAAGAGAAATTACAAATTTACTTAAAATGAACCCAACTGAAGCTCGTCTAATCCAAGCGGATGGTAGCGTTAAGACGGTGGATGTAGCGACACTAAAAATCGGTGATAAATTACAAGTATTAAATGGAGACCAAATCGCTACCGATGGCACTATTCTATCAGGTCGAACGTCGATTGATGAATCATCGATCAATGGTGAAAGTATTCCTAGAGAAAAAACAGTTGGCGATGAAGTGTTCGGCAGTACCATTAATGGTAATGGTGCGTTTACTATGGAAGTGACAAAAGACAGCAGTGATACAGTCTTTGCTAAAATTCTTCAATTAGTTAATCAGTCACAATCAAACCTATCAAAAACCGCTACTAAGATTCAAAAATTAGAACCTTATTATGTAACGATCGTCTTGATTTTGGTACCGATTTTTATCGCAGCAGGTCCATTTGTATTTAATTGGACATGGAACGAAAGTTTTTATCGCGGTATGGTATTTTTAATCTCCGCATCACCTTGTGCACTTGCGGCAAGTGCTGTTCCGGCAACCTTATCAGGCATTTCCAATTTAGCTAAACGAGGTGTTTTATTCAAAGGTGGTTCATTCTTAGCCAATTTAGCTACAATTAAATCCGTTGCTTTTGATAAAACTGGGACTTTGACTAAAGGAAAACCATCGGTTACTGATTTTTATTTCTTAAGCGATACAGCACAACTAACAGAACAAAAGTGTATCGATCTAATTGTGGCAATGGAAAAAACAGCTAACCACCCATTAGCTAATGCAATTTTAGCTAAATTTAAAGCAGGAACTGAACTAACTTTAACGGTTGAAAATGAAATTGGTAAAGGGCTTGTGACAGAATATCTTGGTGATACGTATCAAATCGGTAAACCGGAAATATTCAGTCTAGTCAATACCAAAATCAATGCTCATAATGAACAATACGCGAAGGAAGGCAAAACCGTTGTCTATTTTGCTAAAAATAATGAAGTCATTGGTTTGATCGCTATGATGGATGTACCAAATGAAAATGCCAAAACCGTGATTAGCTACCTGAAATCTCAAGGTATTCATACAACGATGATCACTGGAGATGCAGAGCTAACTGGACAAGCTGTCGGGCGCCAAATTGGGATCGATGAAGTGGTTGGAAATGTTTTGCCGGAAAATAAGGCAGCAATCATTAAAGACCAACAAGCTCGTTTTGGTAATGTAGCAATGCTAGGTGATGGAGTCAATGACGCTCCTGCTTTAGTAACGGCAGACATTGGCGTTGCAATGGGAGATGGAACGGATATTGCAATTGATGTTGCAGATGCTGTTTTGATGCAAAATGATTTAACGAAATTCAGCTATGCGCACAAGGTTTCTAAACGTTTAGATCGAGTGGTTTGGCAAAATATCATCTTTTCAATGTTTATTGTGGTTTTGTTGATCACATTGAATATTCTTGGGAAAATGGATATTACGATCGGTGTTATCGCACATGAAGGGAGTACGTTATTAGTTATTTTGAATGGATTACGATTACTGATTCCATCCAAAGAATAGCGAAAATGAGACCAAGATAAAAATGTATTGCCGCGAGAACCAAGTAGAGACTGTATGTTACTGTTTCTACTTGGTTCTCGCCGTTTATCCGGGCTTTATGTGGCTAGGATGTGACTCGCAGAGTTATGTCCTAGCCACCACTCTTTTTTTGTGTTTGGGATTTTTTTAGTATTGACAGCCCTTCCAATGTTTGCTATGCTAAGCATCAAGCAGTGGATGTTATTACTTTGGGTAAGCATGCCGCAGCGCTTTAATTTTTAGTTAACTGGATGTTATCACGAAAGTGAGCAGGACCTATTTGCACCGTTATTTAGCGACGGGTAAATGGGATTTTTTTGTAATCGGGGACTTATTATGATCATAAAACGAGTACTAAACAACAATACAGTCATTTCTAGCAATAGTAAGGGTGTTGAAGTTCTTTTAATGGGAAAAGGAATTGCTTTTGGGCAGAAAAAAGGTCAAACTGTTGATCTGGAACTGGTCGAAAAAACCTTTTTATTAAGAGATAAAGATACACAAAATAAATTTACAGAGCTATTGATCGATGTGCCGATGGAGCATATCTTGGTCGCAGAAAAAATTATCAATTTCGGTAAAATCAAGCTTGGAAAAAATTTAAGCGAAACAATCTACGTCAATCTGACGGACCATATTCATTCCGCGGTTGAGCGTTATCGAGATGGAATCATCTTGAAAAATCCCTTGCGATGGGATATCGAGCGTTTTTACCCAGACGAATATGCAGTAGGGGAAAAGGCAATGGAGATCGTTCGCAAAGAACTCGGAGTCGAATTTGTTATTGATGAAGCCGCATTTATTGCTATTCATTTTGTTAATGCGGAACAGTCTAAAAGTTTTGATCTAGCGTACGAAATCGCAGAAATCACTAAAAATATCGAAGATATCGTAAAAGAAGAATACAATACAGAATTTGATGAGTCATCTTTAGATTATTATCGATTTATAACCCACGTTAAATTTTTTGCCCAAAGGTTATTAATTGGAGAACATTATGAAGATGAGGATTCTGAGTTGCTTGATACACTCAAGAAAAAGTATGAACTAGAATATCGCTGTTCATTAAAAATCAGCGAATATGTTCAAAAGGCATTTGATTACTGCTTAAGCTCGACAGAGTTAGTGTATCTTACCGCACATATCAGAAGAATCACGAAAAATTTATAAGCAAATAGGATTGTTATCCGTTAGGAGCATGACCTAAAGCAGTACCCAAAAGCGGGGCTGTTTTGGGTCTTTTTTACGTAGAAGGGATGAAAAAAGATGAACTATAAAGATTCAGCAAAACAAATCCTTGACTTAGTCGGAGGGGAACAAAATGTGCAGTCGATGACGCATTGTATGACACGCTTACGTTTTGTTTTACACAATGAAAGTTCCGTTGAAGATGCCCAGGTCAAAGAAGTACCAGGTGTGATGGGCGTGATGAGAAAAGGTGGACAATATCAAGTTATTATGGGAAACGATGTGGCATCTTATTATAAAGAGCTAGTAAAACTAGGACATTTTAGTAATCAAGCACCAACTGAAAACACTGGGGAAAAGAAAAATTTATTTGAGGCCTTTGTGGATGTGATTTCAGGTTGTATGTCACCGCTGATTCCTGCGATGCTAGGTGGTGGAATGATCAAAGTATTATTGATCCTACTACCATTAATGGGGATTTTAGATGACAGCAGCCAGACGTTTGCGATTCTATCGTTTTTTGGTGATGCACCGTTTTACTTTATGCCAATCATGCTGGCATTTACAGCAGCACAAAAATTCAATGTGACACCAATGCTGGCAGTCACAGTAGCGGGAATTATGCTGCACCCGAATTTTGTTGAGATGGTCAATCTTGGTGATCCAATCCAATTTCTAGGATTACCAGTAACGCTTGCTTCATATGGATCCTCTGTGATTCCAATTTTAATCATGGTTTGGTTAATGAAATACATTGAGAATTTCTTTGATAAAATTATTCCAAATGTAATCAAAAGCTTCACAAAACCATTGCTCATTTTATTGATTTCAGGGCTTTTGGCGTTGGTCGTAGTCGGACCGTTAGGAACGTTTGCAGGCCAATTATTGTCATCTGCTATTATTTGGATTCAAGGAAAAGCTGGTTGGTTAGCGCTAGGTTTAATGGCGGCCTTTATGCCATTGATCGTAATGACAGGTATGCACTGGGCTTTTGCCCCGATTTTCCTAATTGCTTCACCAGCAACACCTGATATTTTGATTCTTCCAGCAATGTTGGCCGCAAATTTATCCCAAGGTGCTGCAGCTTTAGCTGTTTCTGCTAAAACAAAAGATAAAAATTTAAAACAAGTGGCTGCGGCATCTGGTATTTCAGCGTTATTAGCAGGAGTGACTGAACCTGCACTGTATGGTGTGACCTTAAAATACAAAAAACCATTATATGCTGCGATGATATCAGGGGCAGTTTGTGGCGTGTATATGGGTATTACTGGGTTAGAGTCCTATGCATTCGCTGTGCCATCACTGGTCGCTTTACCTCAATTTATCGGGGGACAAGGCAATGGAAATATTATCAATGCAATCGTGGTAGCTGGGATTTCAATTGTATTAACATTCGTTTTAACATGGATCTTCGGGATTGATGAAGTAGAAAAAAACGAGGCAGAACAATCAGTTGAGATTTCAGCAGCTGTGGAAACAGGTAGTAACGACCCTAAAAAAATCTATGCACCGATGAAAGGGCAAGTGATTCCTTTAGAACAAGTGAATGACTCAGCATTCTCAGGAAAAATGATGGGAGATGGCGTTGCGATCATTCCAGAAGAAGACACGATCACAGCACCTTTTGATGGTGAGGTAACCGCGTTATTTCCTACAAAACATGCTATTGGTTTAACAAGTGAAAATGGCATCGAAGTTTTGATCCATGTAGGAATTGATACGGTAGAATTAGCAGGACAATATTTTACGGCTTTTGTTGAAACGGGAGACAAAGTAAAAAAAGGACAAAAAATTCTGTCAGTCGATTTTGCCAAGGTGAAAGAAGCTGGATATGATGCAACAACACCGATTGTTGTTACGAACACTGACTCATATATCGATATTGTAGCTAAAGAAGTAACTAAAACAAACAGTCAAGAGACGATTTTATATGTTGTATAAAAAAGAACAAAGGAGAAACGATTATGTCTAAATTTCCAAAAGATTTTTTGTGGGGCGGTGCCATTGCCGCTAACCAATGTGAAGGGGCTTATAATGAAGATGGCAAGGGACTAAGTGTAGAAGATGTTGCGCCCCATGGTTGGAAGGGGCTGCCGACAAGTGAACCAACCTCAGATAACATGAAACTAGTCGGCATCGATTTCTACCATCGATATAAAGAAGATATTAAGTTATTTGCTGAGATGGGGTTTAAAGTTTTCAGATTATCGATTGCTTGGTCACGAATCTTTCCACAAGGTGATGAACAGGAGCCGAACGAAAAAGGGCTGGAATTTTACGATAAAGTTTTTGATGAATGTCATAAATATGGAATGGAGCCATTAGTGACATTGTCGCATTATGAAACACCACTTCACTTGTCAAAAACCTATGATGGTTGGCGTAATCGTAAAATGATCGAGTTTTTTGAGCACTATGCCAGAACTGTTTTTACGCGTTATAAAGGAAAAGTAAAGTATTGGTTGACGTTTAATGAAATCAATTCGATTACACATGCGCCTTTTTTAAGCGGAGGCATTTATACACCGAAAGAAAAACTATCAAAACAAGACTTATATCAAGCAATTCATCATGAATTAGTAGCAAGTGCCAGAGCAGTAAAAGCCTGTCATGAGCTGTTGCCTGATGCTCAAATTGGTTGTATGATTCTAGGAATGCCTGTTTATCCATTGACACCAGCACCTGCTGACGTGCTAGCGTCGCTTCAAACTGAAAGAGAAAACTTCTTCTTTTCTGATATCCAAGTAAGAGGAGCTTATCCAGCCTACGCTAAGCGATTTTTCAAGGAAAATGATATTCATCTTGAAATTACAAGACAAGATCAACAAGATTTGCTAGAGACGGTAGATTTTATATCCTTTAGTTATTATATGAGTACGTGTGAATCCTCAGATCCGTCACTGGAAACAGGAGAAGGAAATATTTTAGGTGGGGTACCTAATCCTTATTTGAAAGCGAGCGAATGGGGCTGGCAAATCGATCCAGAAGGGTTGAGATACTATTTGAATATCTTATATGACCGCTACCAAAAGCCTGTATTTATTGTTGAAAATGGCTTTGGCGCAGTGGATGAGTTGATAGAGCTTAAAGATGGCACTAAAACTGTGAATGATGATTATCGTATCGATTATTTGAATGATCACTTAGTCCAAGTAGCTGAAGCACTTGAAGATGGCGTTGAGATCATGGGCTATACTTCATGGGGCTGCATTGATTTAGTCAGCTTTACAACTGCTGAGCTAAAAAAACGTTATGGTTTTGTTTATGTCGACCGGAATGATGATGGAACAGGTACTTTGAATCGTTATAAAAAGAAAAGTTTTAATTGGTATAAAGAAGTCATTGCAACAAATGGTCAAAATCTCGTTTGATTTTAAATAAGATGGACTAGAAAAGGTTATTTTACTCACACTGTCTATACGGTGGAAATGTGACTAGAAGAGATATAGCACCAACTCAATTAAGGTGAATTAATTATTTAATTACTTTATCTCTATAGTTAAGGTGGCAGAGTCCTTCATAAAATACGAAAAAATTGAGGATTTTATGTGAAAAAATGATGAATGATCAAAAAAACAATTACGAGTGTTTATTATTGTTAATTGAAATAATAACAAATGATAAAAGGTGTTAAATTCACTTTTTTGAATAATAATAATGAAATAAAAAATAAAAATAGAATTTTTAAGAAAAGTGGTTTCTTGTTTTAGCAGAAACCACTTCTTTTTTTAACATTTAACCACAGATTTTAAAATGGTATTATCCAATGGAGATGAAGGATTAACAGTGTTTATGAAGACGAGAGAAGGAAAAACTGTTTTTTTATGTTAAGGTATAAAATGAAATGGATAACCACTTTTTAAAATTCATATAATATGGTATATAAACAAAAGAAAAAAGATATTTATATGGATAGTGATGATAAAAAAACATGTTTTTAATTGGTTGTAAGTAAATATGTTTGAGAAATACAGTTGAGCATGATTTTAGTTTCCCGAAAATGAAAATAAACCGCCAATTCAGTTTGTTTGTTTAAGCTTTATCTGATAAAATAGAAAGAGGTAGGCATGTTTTTTGAGATCTATTGTACATTGTTTT
This sequence comes from Enterococcus silesiacus, assembly GCF_001886225.1. Classification (NCBI taxonomy): domain Bacteria; kingdom Bacillati; phylum Bacillota; class Bacilli; order Lactobacillales; family Enterococcaceae; genus Enterococcus; species Enterococcus silesiacus. Next base: position 71,033 of record NZ_JXLC01000019.1, read on the forward strand.
TTATCAAACGAACTAGAAGGTGAATGAGCTACTGTTCATCTGCTAAAAAACACTTAGAAGTGAAGTTGATTATTTTTAGAATAAAAAAGTTACTGCACTTGTCACTATGGTTACATATAAGACAATTCACATATTTTACTTAGTATTTAGAGAGTTAGAACGATAAAAATAATCAAAAAGAGATAGCCCGATTTTTATAGAAGGAAGTGAGCATATGCTAAAAATTTTTGGCAAAGGTAAAAAAAGAAAAAAATATGAAGATTACGATGAATATGACGACGAAGATTATGATGATGAAGATTATGATGACGACGAAGACTACGACGATGATGAAGATTATGATGATGACGACGAAGACTACGACGACGATGACGAAGATTATGATGAAGAAGACGACGATGATGAAGAAGACGCTCGTTCGTTATTCTCACGCAAAAAGAAAAAGCCTGCACCTGCACCAGCTAGAAAACCAAAACCAAAGAAAAAGAGACCGCCAATCAATGAAGTTATTGATGATGATGAATTAGAAGAACTTCAAGAAGAAAATGATCAACTTCAAGGAGAACTTCGAGAGCTAAAAGCAGAGCTTCGCAAAAGTAAGAGAGAAATCACTCAATTACAAAATGAAGTAGAAGCAGCACGTGAAAATAGTGAATCATTGGAAAATGAGCTCTCAATGGTACAAGCTGTACCAAAAGATTACGATGCACGGATGGCTGAACTAGAACAAATAAGAAGTAAATATAACAGTCTATTGCGTGACAGTAATCGTCAAATTGATGAAACTGATTTAAACCGCAAAAAAGCGGAGCGCTTTGCAAATAAAATCAGACAATACGAGCAAGAATTATTGGCTAAACAAGAAGAAATCGACAAACTTACTGAAGATCGAATTGTGATCATGGCATCAGATATGCCAACAGATACAGGTGCTTATGAAGAGCTAGCCAAAGTTCGCCAAGAGTTAGAAAGTACAAAACGTCAGTTAGCTGAAAAAATGATCGATGTTGATCAGCAATTATCGAAAGAAGATATTGGTGAAGTGTTACTAGATGCGAAAAGACAAGCAAAAGAAATTGTCAACCAAGCGAATCAGCGTGTACAACTTATCAATGAAGAAACGAAGAAAAAAGCTGGCGTCTTAAAACGTTTAGAACGTGCTGAACAAGAATACCAAAATTATTATAAACGAATCAAAGATGTGAAGGAAGAATCAGAACAAGCATTCAACCAAATCATCAACTTAGTAAAAGAAGATTCAGATCAATAAGAAAGAGAGGACACAGAATTGAAAAAAAGAAATCTGAACAGTAAAAAGTTACGCTTATTAAGTGTAGGGTTGCTTACTTCAAGTGCTGTCCTTTCTGTTACCGATGTTCAACCAATTGTTGCAAAAGAAATTGATAATCAAGCAACTTCAGGTTCCGAAGAACATGAAGATGTAGCAATATTATCTTCAACTACGGAACATGAGACAACAGAAAGTACAGTAGAAGGATTAGAAACTAGCGCCTCTACGGAAACTAGCACAACTTCTTCGACCGAAGAATCAACAGAAGAGACAAGCAGTGACTCATCAAGTACAACAGAAGAGACTAGTTCTACAACAGATTCGACGACAAGTACTACAGATACAATAACAAGTTCAACGGATACAACGACAAGCACAACAGATACAACAACGGATTCAACGGAAACCTCAACTTCGTCGAAACCTAAACCGAGCAAACCAAAGCCAAAACCAAGTAAACCGAAACCAAAACCTGCGCCAAGCAGACCAACACCACCAGTTCAAGGACCGATCCAACAGCCGAGTATACCGACTCCGCAACCTAGACCCAATACTGGAACAACTGTTGGGATACCAACTGGGAACAATACTGGTGGAAGTTCAGCGAGTGGTTCAGATCAGGTATTCCATATCAGTCCTAACCTAACAACGAAAAGTTTTGTTAAAGTCATTGGTGAAGATGCTCGTACCATTGCTGGTGAGAACAATTTATACGCATCAGTGATGATTGCTCAAGCAATTTTAGAAAGTGCTTCTGGAAACAGTGCACTAGCCTCTGCACCAAATTATAATTTATTTGGTATTAAAGGAAGCTATGAAGGCGCCAGCGCCAACTTTCTGACGAGTGAAGACAATGGTTCTGGAAGTATGTTTACGATTCGTTCTAATTTTAGAAAGTATCCATCTTATAAAGAGTCATTAGGTGATTATGTGAAGCTCCTTAGAGGCGGAACAGATTCAAGTAGCTCTTTTTATAGTGGAACATGGAAGACCAATACGAAAACATATAAAGAGGCAACGAAGTATTTGACGGGGCGTTACGCTACCGATACTAGCTACAACTCAAAATTGAATGGTTTAATTGATGCGTATGATTTAACTCAATACGATACGCTAAAAGCGAATAAGAATACTAAAAAAGCTAAAAAAATCACATTGAACACTTCTTTTGATAAGTTAGAGAAAAAGGATGAGCAAAAAGATCAAACGTTTGAATATCTTACACATATTGTGAAAAAAGGTGAATCACTAAAATCAATCAGCGAATTATATAATATTTCTACGTTGGCAATTTTGGAGAAAAATCAATTAGATCGTCGGATGTTGTTTATTGGTCAAAAATTGAGTGTGCCAAAACAAGAAGACAAAACGACTGTAGTTCGAAAAGAAGAGGCAGTAGACCGTTCATTAGAGTTGGTTCAAAATTTATCTACCGCATTTACAGATAAAGAAACAACTAAAAAAACGGCAGCTAAAAAGACAACAACAACTAAAAAAACAACAAATGAAACAACAGCTAAAAAAGAAACAAAAGCAACAAGCGAAACAACAACTAAAAAAGAAACAAAAGATTATCAAGTAAGTGCAACTCGTAAGAAAACAAAAGAAACATATGAAGTGAAAAAAGGTGATACGTTAGCAAGTATTTCCAAGAAGACTGGTGTTTCAGTTTGGTCGTTAAAAGAGTGGAACGATCTGGATCAATACTTCTTAACGGAAGGACAGCAGCTAATTTTAGCGCCAGTTTATGATCTTCAATCGTAACCAACAAGAAAGGAGAACGGTTTAATGAATGATTATTTCGATGTGTTTTTCCATCAACAAGCAATCCCATTCACTCTAGGGACCGTTCTCTATCAAAAAGATAATACGGCAGAAATCGTTGAAGCGTGTGAAGCACTCTATGAGCGCTCAACTGGAGATTTCTTGACTTTTCGAGAGAATGAAGAACTCTCTCGGAAAGTTATTTCTGCGTCTATCAAAAAACATGTGGAAATTCAATTTTTTCAAGCTCAATTGAATTGGGATGTGTTGTTGGAAGAATTGAAAGAACTATTTCCGCAATTTATTTGGACAAAAATAGTTGAAGAAGTTGACGGTGCTTTTAGTACATACTTATGTGAATTAATACCAGTTTCTCTTAGTTCTGATGAAGAGCCACTTCAATTCATTGTTTCAGCTAGTTTAGAGCAGATGGGCTACTCCAAAGGTGAATCTGTCAGCAGTATCTTAGAAGCAAAATTGCTCTCTGTCTTCCAAGAAGAAGAAGAGCTGCCGTTATTCGGTGAAACTCTTAGCTTTCCAGTAGAAGTATCTATAGAAGAAACTGTTGAAGAACCAAGGAAGAGCAAACGCTCATTTCTAGACGATGATGAAATAGAAGTAGATGATGAAAGCTTTGACATTGAGCCGAATGATGAACTTGATACAAGGAAACTTGTTCCTCGTTCAGAGGAAAGCGAAGTCATTTTCTTAAAAGAAAGTTTAAAGCGAGAAAAAGCGTCAAAGGACCGAGTGCGGGTAGCAAAAGAAAAATTGGAGTACGAGCTGCTCGCCATCGAAAACAGTTTACTCGTTAGTGGATTAAAGAGATTTAAGAAGCATCAAAAAACGTCGATTGAGGAAGAAGATTGGTACAAACCTGTTCGGATCGACCTAATCAAGTATGACGATCTTTATAAAAAAGCAAAATTTATTGAACAATCATGGCGTTTAAATCGCCAATTGGTAACTATTACCGAAAAAATGACGGTAACAAAGGATCAATGGATCTACGAACGAGCACGAATTGAAAAAATCAAAAATAGTGTATCGGAAATGGATTTACAATCAATGATGGAACAATGTCATTTGATCAATGAGCGAGTTAGAATTCGCCCTGGTTTCTTATTTTTTAAACCAAGAGTTAAACTCTATCAAATTGATTATGAACAATTAGAGAAAATCAGTGCTTTTTTTGATATTATTCAAACCGAAAATAGGTTATTAGAATCCGTGATTGAACAAAAAGAGTTTGATGCGTAATCATCTATATGAAAAACAGGAACGCTAGGCAACTAGAATTGTTCCTGTTTTTTGCGTTTCATAAGGAAAGAAAAGAGTTGTTTCTGTGATTTTTAACAAGCTACTCTTCCTGGTTGTTACTGAGGAAATTGCTGATTAATATAGAAAAACAGCTAAAAATTTTGTAACAATTCCCGATTCTTGTAATATTACACTTGTTATTAAACGTAGCGCTAGATTAATTTCAGAAAAAATCTTGATTTATTTCATACATTGTTTTAGGTAAGAAGCCAGTACGAACAAGTGTTTCTTTCGTTGTATTTTACAAGCTGTCACGTAATGAAAACACTCGTAACCAATTGTCATTGTATCTTCACCTATGAAATATTTTTAGATGTTAAAGTATGCAAAGTCGATAAACAAACGACAAAAATATTTTTTACAAAGGAGAAACAACATGAAATCACTTAAAACGATTTTATTAGCAACAACTTTGACTGCAGGATTTGGCATTTTTATGGGAACGACTGACGCGCACGCTGATAGCTTATATACAGTAAAAACTGGAGATACATTATCTACTATCTCTCATCAATTCAGCGGAGACAATAGCATGATCGATTTAATCGCAAAAGATAATAATATTTCTAATATAAATATGATCTTTGAAGGAGAACAATTAACGATCAGAACGGCCGAAGAAGCAGTTCAAACACCAGCTCAGCAGGAGACGGCTCAACCAGTAGCACAAGAACCTGTACAAGAAACACCAGTACAAGCAGCACCAGTTGCACAAGAAGCGGCCCAAACAACTGCTGCAACAACTTCTTCAGCAAAAGAATGGATCGCTCAAAAAGAATCTAGCGGTTCTTACAGCGCTACAAATGGTAAATATATTGGTAGATATCAATTAGATGCTTCGTACCTAAATGGTGATTATTCAGAAGCAAATCAAGAAAGTGTAGCAGATAGCTATGTTGCAGGACGCTATGGTTCGTGGGAAGCAGCACAAGCTTTCTGGATGGCCAATGGCTGGTATTAATCAAAAAAATCACTATTATTTATAGAGCCGAAAGAAGCAGCCTGTTAAGGTTGCTTCTTTTTTTATGTAACAATCAATATGTTAATAGGCGACTTTATCTCAGAAGTGAGTATAATTTAATTAAATGAATACTATTCAAGAAAGGATGAAGAAAATGACTGGCTTTTATAAAAACTCAAAACAAGAGCAAGCTTCACTGCAGCAATCAAGCCAAAATCGTTATTAATATGACAGAAGCAGGTCTGCTAGATGTGAGTTCGGATAGCTATTGTGTCAAATATATCTTTTAAGAGGACGGGCTAATACCGTACAAGCCTGAGTTAGATGAGCGGCAATTTGTGAATGGAGGGGAATTTTTAAATGAAAAAACAAACGCTATTGAATAGCATCTTTAGGTTCTTACGGTTTGCTTTTATCATCTTTTTTGGTTATGTCGTTTATAGGTCATTATTTGCAGAAATTTTAACACGGAAAATCCATATTTTTTTATATATTCTTGTATGGTTATTTAGTTCTTATTTAGTTTTACCGTTTATCAATAAACTAATGACGGGTCGTTATTTACCAGATTATTTTATTGGACGTTCTCGAACAAGTGATGGACTGCTTGGCGATCCAATCAATCTAGCTTTTATAGGATCTAAAGCTGAGCTAGAGCAGCTATTCATAAATGCAGGTTGGAAGAAAGCAGAGGCTTTATCTTTACGTTCTAGTTTACACATGGTCACGGCCAGTGTGTTTAAAAAATCCTATCCAAGTGCACCCGTTAGTTCGCTCTTTTTATTCAATAGGAAACAAGATCTAGCTTTTGAAAAAGAGATCGAAAATAATCCAAGAAGAAGGCACCATGTCCGTTTTTGGCAAACGCCTGATAACTGGTATTTACCAGGAGGAAAAGCAGCAGACTGGCTTGGTGCTGCAACGTATGATAAAAAAGTTGGTTTTTCTATTTTTACTGGACAAGTCACACATAAAATCAATTCGGATATTGATCAAGAACGAGACTTTGTTTTAAATACATTCAAACAATCGAAGCAATCGGTTTCCATTGAAGTAGTCGAGCACTTTACAACAAGCTATCATGGACGCAATGGTGGTGGAGATGAAATTTTTACTGATGGTGCCTTGCCATTTATCAAGGTAAATAAATAAAGGAAAAGCGAAAGAAGAGATGATCAAAAAGGGTTCTTTCGCTTTTTTTATGATGTTTAATTTTTTTCATTGAGTAAGTAAGCCTCAAAATGAACTTTGGTGAAAGAAATGACTCCAGACAACAGTAGCAGACTAATCAGTGTGCCTTCTCTTACGAAAATCGGCAAATCATAAGTTAGAGAGAGAAGCAAAGAAATAGTCACTGAAAACAGATCAATGCCATATCTGAATTTAGCAAAGGTATAGCCCGTCAATTCTGATAAAGCAATGCAGACGCTTTCGATTGGAAATGGCAAGACACCAAGGGAAATCACGATTCCTGTAGCAAATCCAGCTAGGCAAGTGCCAAAAATAAATACAACTAATCGAAGAAAATAATTCTCCAAGTTTAATGGTGCTAAAATTGTATAAGAAAAAAAGTTGATGATACTACCTAGACACGCTATTGAAAGGAACATTAGTAGATACTTCAAGTAATGCTTGTTCTTTGATAGCAACATAGAAAAAAGCAAAAATAGGCAATTCAATAAAAACGTAATTGTACCAACCTTAATATCACTGATTGAAGCAATAGCAACATTTAATGAATTGAAACTACTGACGCCGATGTCCGCTTTTAAAGTCAAACTGATGCCAATACCGCTGAGTGTATAAAAGAAAAGCGAAAACAAAATTTTAACCATGATAATCCTCCTAAAGTTAAATCCTATTCGGTCAGCTAAGACATAGTAACCTGGATAGGAAAATACTATTTCTTAGTAGTAATTTAACGGATTTTCAGTCATAATAATAGGAGATATCTCACATTTTAAGGAGGAAAAATGAAAATATATCCTATTGACAACATAGCAGAATTAATTAACAAGCCAGCCATCAACTTGTCTGACTACTTTGCGGATACATTCTTAAAACAAGCTCAGATTTTTGTTTATGAAAAAAAAGAATACATTATTCGCGTTGATAAACCAATAGAACATCTTTTTCTTTTAATTGAAGGCAGAGCAAAAATCTATAAAATCCATGAAAATGGTGGACGTTCCCTGATTCAATTTCTTGGCAAAGGGGATTTTATAGGCGAGCTGTCTCTATTAGAAGTTGAAGATCAGGTCAAAGACGTACAAGCAATTGATCATTGTGTGTGTATAGCTTTACCCTACCATAAAATGAAAAAAGCCTTGTTAAATGACAATCACTTTTTGAAAATAATTGCTAAATATTTAGGAAAAAAAGTGTTGTTAAGAGTCGAACATTTTTCAAATAATCAAAATTATGAGCTAAAACATCGCTTAGCAACGTATATGTTGCAAACTGAAGTTCAGGGCATGTATGCTGAGAAGCAAACAGAAACAGCTGAATTTTTAGGTGTAAGCTACCGCCATTTGATGCACACACTTAATGAGTTTCAAAAAGCAGGGTTAATTGTAAAACAGGGGAAAGCTTATCAAGTGAATCGAGAGAAACTAAACGAGTTGGCTATAGGGGCATTGAATAAAAACACATAGTTTTCGTATTGCTATTGACACAAATGTATACAAAATAGTCAAAATATAAATAATCAAATCAAATGAAGTACTCTGTAGACATTACGGAGGACTTCATTTTTTACTGTGTTTCATTAATTTGTTCTATTTGTCTTTTTTTATCTAAAAAATAAATTTTTTCCTCGTTTTTTTAATAATAAAAAAGTTGTTTTTTTTTATAATATTAATGAAAGGAATAATAATAAAAAAATCCTATTCTAAATAAGAACAGGAAATCAA